>NZ_FQWR01000013.1:0-98505 GCF_900129735.1 Fibrobacter sp. UWCM
TTGTCTCCGTTTTAAAAACAAAAAGGACCGCCCCGCATTGCACGGAAGCGATCCTATAATAGCACCCTTTCTGGTGTTGGAGACAATATACAAAAGTGCGAGCAGAAAAACAAGTGGAAAAATAGATGACTACTGCACCTCGGAAATAGCCGCTCAAGTAAACTTAGTGACCGCTGCTGTCGTCGCCTCTAGTCCTTGAGGCAACGAACAGAAAACCCGTAGTCCTTGTAGTTGAAGTCCAGGTACGCATCGCCGAAGTAGTAGTTCAAGTCCATGAGGTACGCATTGTTGCTATTGCCCTCTGTAGAACTCCAAAAGTACGCGTCGTCGCCCTCGACGCTGTAATCCCCGTCGTTGTTCCTGTAGCCGGCAGGGAGCGCGGAGAAGGCGAAGGCATCCTCGTTGATGATGCCTCTATACGCCTTCCAACCTGTTGTAGACTTGAGCATCTTGCCAGCGGTTGATTGACCGCCGACTGCCGTGAACAAAGTTTCGAATTCCGCTTTTGTTGGCAAGTGCCAGCCACTCGGACACACTCCCTGTACCGGATAAGTCGGTGAACAGGCCTTGCCTTTGCCACAACCCTTACTATTTGCACTCCATGTACCCACGCTGTCCATAGCCGCCGCCCATGTGTAAAGGCGACCGTACTTGGAGCAGTAGCTTGCATTGTCAGCATAACAATAGCTGTTCGCAGTTTCGTAGTTGAGATTCTGGGCCATCCAAGTTTGCGTGCCGATGGTGACAGTCTTGTACGTCTGCCCGTCGCGGGAATCTATCATGGTTCCGGCCGTCACTTCGGCAGGCTCAGTGACCTTGCTAGAAGATGATTCTGCTTTTTCTGAACTGCTCGACTTTGTCGAACTGCTAAATGCGACAGAACTACTTGATTTTACACTGCTGCTGGACACACTTGTCTCGCTATCGCTCGACTTCGGTGTGACGCTGGATGACGACGATTTGGCTCCGCTGCTGCTGGACTTTGTCGAACTGCTACAGGATCCTTCGTGGCTATCGCTACTCAGGATGACGCTCTCACTGCTGGATGACGATTCGTCACAATCCTCGCACACACTGGAAGACGAACCTTCCGAAGGGCGAGTCGCAAAATCGCTGTCGTCATCGCCGCAAGCAGCAAGCATCGCGGCAAAGGATATGGCAATACAGCCGACAAAAAGTTTTTTCATCGTGTTCACCTATTTCCCCAAAAAAACTACGGCCCGGCAGGTATCATATCGTGGCACATTCCTACTGCCCCGATTCGCTCAATGAGGAATTCTCCCGTAGTCCCGGCCGCGCCCGAGAACTTCAGCCTAACAGAAGCAACCTTTTTCAAGGCATCCGTTAAATCGGGGCTTACGCCAGCACCGCAGTTGTTCTTGAACTTTTCCCAGACAAAATCGCTGATTTTTTCGCTTGTAGAAGCCGGAACGCTCGCCACAAAGCTACACGACCCCATCGTCGGGATTGCACCGTCTTCAAGACCAAGCTCGATCTCGAAATCAATAGATGATTTGTACTGAAGGCAAATTCCGCCCCACGGAGAAACATTCACACCTTCCTGTTCTTCGTTCCAGACATTAAAAGCCACACCCGCATAAGGTTTTTCGTAGCCATCTCCGAACTTGACTCCCAGCTCAATTCCGTGGTGTTTTTCAATGAGTTCCGGGAACGGAGAACCATAAATTAGCGTATCAATATCGGACGGGAACTGAAGTGCAGAAGCCCCTCCTTTAACGCGATCGTTAAATTCATACCAGTACCCAGAAGTGCGGCTGTCACCACCCGTTTCAACTTGACCTTCACCGCGGTCGTTATAGCCATCCCAGAGCATGTTCCCGATAATGAGTTTGGCACTGGAAGACGATTCCACAACGCTAGACGAAGAAGACTTCGGCGCAACAGCGGACGAAGACACCGGAACGCTACCGGAGCCGCACTGTCCGAGCGACCCGATTTTCTTGAGAAGGAAATCACCCGTATCTCCCGCCTTGCCATTGAACCGCAGGTGGACCGCAGCCGCATTTGCAAGGACCTTAGATGCATCGATATCCATTCCAAAACCGCAACTCGAGCCGAACTTGCTCCAAGGGATATCGACCATTTTCACGGAATCCGAGGCGCTTAGATGGTAAGCAAGTTGACAGTCAATCGTCAAAGTTCCATCTTCTGCCTGAAGCCAGACATTGAAATCGAGGTCAGAAGAATATTCTAAGCAAAGACCACCCCATTCCGAGACATCGGCACCTTCCTGTTCCTCATTCAGGATGTTGAAGCCGAGGCCTACGTGCGGAACTTCGGCACCAGCGCCCAAAACAACCTTTTCCTTTATTCCGCCATAGGTTTCCATCATGAATTCGTAGCAGGTGCCGGTATACCAGTTTTCGTCACACGCTTTTTTAATGTCCGGCGGAAAGGTAAACTTCGAGGAGCCGCCATCGTCAATGTCGTTGATTTCATACCAATATCCCGCCATTTCACCGTCACTTCCGGTCACTACGCGACCTTCCTCATCAGCGGAACCGTCCCAAAGGAACTTAGGCCAGACTCCCCCCGAAACCAGGGCGCGACTTTCGCTCGAAGCGACTGAAGAAGAAGACTCCTTTACCTTGCAGCACGTCGTATCGGGCGGAAGTTCGCTGGAAGACGACGGACTGGATTCATCGTGACTGTCGCCACTCAGGATGACGGCAGACGAGGAAGAACTTTCGTTTCCGGAAGTATCCGGGGAAGTGGACGAAGAATCGTCACCGCAAGCCGCAAGCATCGTGGCAAAAGAGACGGCAACACAGCCGGCAAATAATCTTTTCATGGATTTTCTCCCTTTAAGGCCCTAAACATTTTGTTTTCTTAATATAAATTAAAAATTCCCGCCTTTACCGGGCGAGAACTTATTTTTTTTGCTACGGGAATGCCACAATCCCACAAAAAAGGCATTTTTTACCCGAAATGCCAGTCCGGATGTTCTTCCATCTCCTGAAGCTGGATCTTGTGAAGCACCACGTGCCCTTCGGAAAGGCTCTTCTGCACGTCGATGATGCGCTGGTTGCTGGACCCGCGGAACTTGAGTTCGAGCGACTTTTTCGCCATGACGAACGGGCCGTCGATGAGGATATCGGCATACGAGAGCAGTTCCAGAAATTCCGGTTTTTCCTCCCAGTGCTGCTGCAGGTACTCGAACGTGTATCCCGTGAAAATCACGAGATTCTTGTCGCGGTCCTTGATGGCGCTTGCAAGCGGGATGAGCGCCGCAGCCTGGTCCATCGGGTCGCCACCGCTGAACGTGACACCGTCCAGAAGCGGGTTCTCGTCGAGCATCGAGAGGATTTCCTCGATATCAATAAAATGACCCCCGTTGAAATCGTGGGTCTGAGGGTTCTGGCACCCGGGGCAATTGTGATGGCACCCCTGGGTAAACACTACCATGCGGATTCCGGGACCGTCCACGAAAGATTCGGGCTCGATACCGGCAATCCGCAAACGCGGGTATTCGTCCATGTTATACGCCGTGCTTCACGCGGTCGTTCACTTCGGCACGCTTTGCGTTGTTGAAACGGTCAACCGTACCCACGAGGTAACCCGTGATGCGGCGGATGCGTTCGAAGCACACGCCTTCGCCATAGAGAGATTTTTCTTTTTCGGACATGTTTTTACTCCTTGGTTAAAATGGTTTATCTAATGCCACGGAAAGCAGGCATTCCCGGAAACTTCTTCCGGAGTTCGTTCAGTTTTTCTTCAGAAATGTAATGGCCTTCGCTACGTCCGCAACGGGGGCAGGTGTCACCGATGACTCCCACGAAACCGCAGACCGGGTCGCGGTCAACCGGGTGGTTGATGGAACCGTAACCGATACCCACCTCGGCCATGTAGCGCACGATCTTCTCGAAAGCGTCGAGGTTCTGCGTCGGGTCGCCGTCAAGCTCGATGTAGCTGATGTGGCCCGCGTTGGTGAGCGCGTGGTACGGGGCTTCGAGAGCGAGCTTCTTGAAGGCCGAAATCTTGTAGTACACCGGCACGTGGAACGAGTTGGTGTAGTAGTCGCGGTCGGTAACGCCCGGGATAATGCCATACTTCTTCTTGTCCATGCGGACGAAGCGGCCCGAAAGGCCTTCCGCCGGCGTAGCGAGCAAGCTGAAGTTGAGGCCGAGGCGCTTACTTTCCTTGTCGCAGAAGTCGCGCATGTGGCCAATAATCTTGAGGCCGAGTTCCTGGCTGGCTTCGGATTCGCCGTGGTGCTTGCCCGTAAGCATGACGAGCGTTTCGGCAAGGCCGATAAAGCCGATGGAGAGCGTGCCGTGCTTGATGACCTCGCCCACCGTGTCTTCCCAGCCGAGCTTGTCGGAATCAATCCAAACGCCCTGCCCCATGAGGAACGGGAAGTTCTTGACCTTGCGGCGGCTCTGCACGGCGAAGCGTTCCATGAGCTGGTCGCTCACGAGCTGCAGCATGCGGTCGAGTTCCTTGAAGAACAGGTCCACCGAGCGCATCTTGATGGCGATGCGCGGAAGGTTGATGGAGGTGAAGCTCAGGTTGCCGCGGCCGTAGGAGATTTCGCGGGTCGGATCGTAGTTGTTGCCGATAACGCGGGTACGGCAGCCCATGTAAGAGATTTCGGTTTCCGGATGGCCCGGCTTGTAGTACTGCAGGTTGTACGGAGCATCCTGGAAACTGAAGTTCGGGAACAGGCGCTTCGCGCTCACCTTGCAGGCAAGCTTGAACAGGTCGTAGTTCGGGTCGCCCTCGTTGAGGTTCACGCCCTTCTTCACGCGGAAAATCTGGATCGGGAAGATGGCAGTCTCGCCACCGCCCAGGCCCTCGTCCGTAGTGAGGAGGAGGTTACGCATGACCATGCGGGCTTCCGGATCGGTGCACATACCGTAGTTGATGCTAGAGAACGGAGTCTGCGCACCGGCGCGGCTGTGCATGGAGTTCAGGTTGTGGACAAACGCTTCCATCGCCTGGAAGGTAGCCTTGTCGGTCTCTTCGTAGGCCTGCTTCTCGGCAAACTTCTGGGCCTTCATCACCATCTCGGTATCGAAGGTCTTGGAAAGTTCGCGGGCTTCGGTTTCCACGAACTTCTCGTTCGGCACGAGGGTCGCCACCATGCCCATCTGTTCCATTTCGGAATGGAGCTTCTTCACGATAGGCATGATTTCCTCTTCTTCCTTGCCGGTGAAGAGGATGAGGGCCTTCACCATGTTAGAGAGGTAGGCCTTGCGGTAGGTGATGCGCACGCCGTTCGCCATCGCGTAGTCGAAGTTCGGCACCGACTGGCCGCCATGCTGGTCGTTCTGGTTACTTTGTATGGCAATCGCCGCAAGGGCAGCGTAGCTGCGGATATCCTTCGGTTCGCGGAGATGGCCGTGACCGGTATTGAACCCGTTTTTGAACAACTTAATAAGGTCAATCTGGCAGCACGTCATGGTGAGCGAGTAGAAATCCAGGTCGTGGATATGGATATCGCCATCCATGTGGGCGCGGCTGTGCTCGGGCTTGAGCATCATCATCGTGTAGAAGTGCTTCGCAGATTCGCTACCGTACTTGAGCATCGTGCCCATCGCGGTATCGCCGTCGATGTTCGCGTTCTCGCGCTTGAGGTCGGATTCCTTCGCGGAACTGAACGTGATGTCGCGGAGCGTGTGCATGAGGCGAGTGTTCACCTCGCGGATGCGGGTACGCTCGGCACGGTACAGGATGTAGCTCTTGGCGGTATCGGCATAGTTGTTGTCGGTAAGCGCCTTTTCGACCGCGTCCTGGATCTCTTCGATGTCCGGCTTGGTCTTGCCTTCGGCCTCGAGGCGGCCCACGGCGTAGGCGGCTACCTTTAGAGCAGTACTGCTCAAAACGTCTTCGTGGCCAAGCAGGTCAATCTGTTCCTGGGATGCCTTGATCTGTTCGTTGAGTTCGCCAGAGGCGCGGAAGGCCTTGATAATGGCGTCAGAAATCTTCTCGATGTTGAACGGCATTTCGCGGCCGTCACGCTTCCTAACTGTAAAAATCATACCAATCCAAAAAAAAGTTCAACACACTACATCTTGTGCAAGAGGTCGAACCGCCACCACAAGATGTAGGTAATAAGATAATAAAACATTTTGGCAAAAGAATGATTTTTTTCAAAAAAACAGTAATTTTTTTGTAATAATACGAAAAACTTATCAACAACTTGTAAAATGGTTGTAGCCGGACCTCGACCGCTGGTCGGGTTTTGAAAAATCCAACTCCCTATGGCACAAACATTTAGCCGTTTCGGGGGCTCCGGAAAACTATTCACACCCCCAAAAAGGGGCTATTTTCGCCCCAGCGGGTTGACAAGGGAAAGCGGTTTGAGCAGTAGTTTTGGGGGTTACTTCAGTTCCACGACAATACGGACAGAAGCGCTGACCTCGACGGAATCGGCGATGGCGTTTTCATCGGGGCCCATTTCGGCAGCGCCATCCAACATCGCCGCTTTCGCCATCATGAGGCCATTCGTGCGGTACCTGCGATTGTAGGTAATTCCGCCGCCTTCCCCGTTAATCTGGAGAACGCGACCGAGCTTGGCGTCAACACCTTCGGCATAGTCGCGGGCCTTCGCCAGCGCCTTCTTGCCCGCAGCCTTGATAACCTGCGACTGGACGCCATCGACATCCTTAAGCTGGGCCGCCGTCCTATGGATTTCGACATCCGGCTCGGCCGCAAGCGCCTGCACGAGAGCGGCGGCATCAATTTTGCGATTTACCGTAATGACAAAATTCTGCGTGGCCACGTAGCCAACAAGTTCCCGCTTTCCACTACGGTACGACCATTCCTTGCGGACATCCACGCTGTTCTGCTCCACGTTGGACTGCGGAATTTCAAGCGACTTCACGTTTTCGAAAATCACAGAGCGGCGTTCCGCCAGACGCCTGGTTACAGTTTCCTTGTCCCTGCCGCGGATTTCAAGGCTAAAGCCCATCTCGAACTTGTCGGCGGCAAACTTCTTGGACTCCGAAACCGAGACCTCGATTTTCGGGACGTCGTACACCGTCGTACCGTCAGAAGAAACCGCAGGTACAACCGCGGGTTCGGCCTTCACTGTGCGGATAAGGACGCACGCGCAGGCAATCAACAACACGAGACAGATGATGTTAAGCAGTTTTGCAATCATCGTTTAGACCTCCTTTTTTTGGGAAAATCAACTTATTTCTTCGCGAACAGGAGCGCCGCAAACTTGAGCACGACGGCGACGAGCACGGTGGTCGTCATGCTGATGAACGGCATCCACGGCCAGCTGAAGACTTTATCAAAAACGGCAGGCACGCCAAAGGCGGGGATACCCTGGATAAGCACGAGGCTCCCCATGCCGCAAAGTACGGAGGCAATCACCTGCCAACTCTTGAGGCCCTTCACGAAGAACGCGAGGAGGAACATGCCGAGAAGCGGGCCTGTAAAAAGTCCCGTAAAGAAGAGGGCGTTCTTGAGGAGGCTCCCCTGCTGCGTTGCGGCAAAGAGTGCAAAGAACACGCCGAGTACGCCCCAGACCACCGTCCAAATTTTAGCACGCTTGAGCCCGCCCATTCCCGCAGATTCGTCCCAGCCGAGAAAATCGCGTTCGGACGTATTGCTGAGCGAATTGATGGAACTAGAAAGGCTGCTCATGGCCGCCGCGCAAATGGCGGCGACAATCAATCCCGTCACACCAGACGGAAGGCCGTTCACGATAAAGTACGGGAACACGTCGTTCTGCCCGACACTTTCGGGGAGGCTAGCGACATGCGCCTTCTGATAATAAACGTAAAGAGCGGCGCCCACCCAGTAGAAAAGAATCGAGACAAAGCAGCCGAGCACCATCGAAAGCACGCTTGAACGGTTCGCCGCCTTCACGTCCTTGCAGCTCAGATAACGTTGTACAAACTGCTGGTCACACCCGCGTATCGCAATTTCAAGAATCGCATAAGCAAAGCCCGCCGAAATAAGCGTGCGTGCATTGGATACATCCATCGAGGCGTCCCACCACTTTGTCTTGCCGGCCTCGCTCGCCATGGCCGCCATCTCGCCGAAACCGCCTACCGCGTTCGAGATAAGCACGAGCACCAGGACGCCACCGCCAAAGAACACGCAGAACTGCATCACGTCGGTCCAGATGACGGCCCTGATACCGCCGAACCACGTGTAGAAAATTGCGACCGCGGCAGAAACGACAATGGCCAGTTTCAAGTCTATGTGCAGGATTTGCGCCAGCACGAGCGAGGGCGCATAAAGCAATATACCCGTACGCAACAGCAGGTGCAGACTGTAGAACACCGCGGCAAGCCGGCGCACAGCCTTCGAGCCGAAACGCACTTCGAAAAGTTCGTACGCGCTGGAAATGCCCGACGTGCGGAACCGAGGAATGAACACAAAGCCCACGACGACGATGCTCAGGAGAGCGCCAATCTGGAACATGAGGAACGTCATGTTGTCGCCGTACACGTCGGCTGGAGCACCGAGGAATGTCGTCGCGCTCACGGATGTCGCGATGAGGCTTATGCCCACGGCGACCCACGGCATGGAACCACCACCGAACATGTATTCCTTGAGATTCTTGTTGCCGCGGGAAACCCACAGGCCAATAAACAGCGAAAGCAACAGGTAGGCAGCAAGCACTACCCAGTCAAGCAACGTAAACACGACTAGACTCCCTGCTCAACGGCAACGTGCTCGGCCGTCTTGTCGGTGTACTGGATAACCTGGTTGCGGCCGCCTTCCTTCGCCTTGTAGAGCGCCTGGTCCGCATAAGTTACCGCCTTCTTCATGTCGTGGAAATCGGGCGTCACGAGGAAGGCGCCGATGCTCACGGTCACGCGGAGGGGGTCCTGCTGGTGCACGTCGAACTCGAGCTTCATTACCGCATGGCGAATGCGTTCCGCCGTCTCGATCATCCCTTCGGGGGTCGTATCGACAAGGCCAACGACAAACTCCTCGCCACCGTAACGGGCGACAATGTCTATTTCCTTGCGGATTTCGCCACTGATGGCACCCGCGATTCCCTTGATGACCACATCGCCGATGGGGTGGCCGTAGGTATCGTTCACGTTCTTGAAGTGGTCGATATCCATCATGAGCACGCCGATATTGTACTTCTGGCGGTCGGCTCGAATCTTCTCGGTACGCAGGTTCTCGTGGAGCGTACGGTGGTTGATAAGCCCGGTAAGGCCGTCGCGCGTCGCGAGGTCCTTGTCGCGTTCCACCTGGCAGGCACGCGCATACGCAAAACCCGCAACACCCGCAAAAGCCTTGAGCAGGTTCATCTCGTGTTCGGAATAGCGGTCGCTCCGGCGGCTTTCAAGACAGATGGCGAGTTCTGCCTGTTCCGCGTTCGCGTCGGAAGGTACCGGCATCACGAACAGCTGGCGGATATCCATGTTCTTCTTTTCCTGGCTGTCGATACGCGGGATGTACGCATTGAACGCCGACTGGTTGAACGTGCGTTCTACCGGACGGTTATGGTACAGCGCGAGAATCGCAAGGCCCTTGTCGGAAAGCGTAAATGTCTTGTTCTCGAACTGGTCGGCATCGATACCGTAGCAGCTCACTACGCGGCCCGTACGTTCCTGGTGCAGGTTGTAGTCGTTCTGGCGGTCGAGGGCCAGAATCATCATGCGGTCGAAGGGAATGTTGCCCTTCACGTATTCCGAAATCTGGCGGTAGATTTCCTTCACCGACATGTTCTTGAAGAACTGGTGCTGGTAATGGTACAGCACGCTGAACTGCTGCTGCTCGATGTAGTTCTTCGCCGAAACAAAACTCTTGAAATAGAGCGTATAGAGCGTGCTCGCGATGTAGGTAAGCGCCTGCGCCGTATGCTGGTTGAACGCACTCGGGTAGAGCGAATCCATCACGACAGCACCCACGCGGTTCTTGCCGCGGTCAAGCATCGGGACCGCGACTACGGACTTGATCATCGGGTTATCGATGTAGTAGAGCAGAGGCTTGCCGCCCGAAAGGTCGCCCTCGAGCAGGCGGTTCACGTCGAGGCGGAAAAGCTGGCTGATAAGGCCCGTATTCTCGGTAATCTTCACGTCGGTCGCAATCTTCGCCTCGGGATTCGAGCAGGCATACGCGCGGATTCCCCACTCCTTCATGGAATTGAGGGGCGAAAAGACCACGAGGGAATGTACGTTCGGGACAATGCGCTTGAGGCCCTCGAGCATATCACCGAAGGCCTTTTTCACGTCGGCATCGGCGCGCGCCCACACCTGGTTTACACGGAGGGTCGAACCGGGCTCGTTGTAATCGGTCTCGGAATCCCCGAAGGAATTCTTGAGTTCGGGCGTGACGGCAGGGGTAATTCCCGTAGCGCGCACTGCACTCCCCACCACAGGGAGCGACGCGGTCTTTCCGCCGGGAATACGCGGCAGGTTCATGTAACCGAGAGCCGCGGCGACACCCGCAAAGGGGATCAGGAACAGGAACATCCCTCCCTGGAGCGAAAGACCCAGGAGGAAGCCTGCAACAACGAACAAGATTATCGACATCTGCATCTGCGTCCTCTGAAACTTACAGCCGGAATGAACGGTAGAGCATGGAGCAGGCGACTCCCGCGAACAGGAAATGGCTTATCCATGCGGCAAGGAATGGCGACAGCGCCCCGTTTTCACCCATCTTCAATCCGATTCTTTCTAGAATATAATAACTAAAAACGAGCAACAGGCCAACTCCGAACTTCTGGGATAGCCCTCCAGAACGACTATACCTGTGGCAAAGGGCCGCCCCGATGAGAAGCACGATCAGGTTCATCCAGTGGGCCGAGCGCTTGAAGTGCAGCGAGGTTTCCATGGCACGCGTATCTTCACCGGAGCGTTTCAGCACCTCGATGCGTTCCATCACCATCTTCGAGTCCATCTCGTCGGAAACCTGGCGTTCGTTGATGAGGTCCTCGGGCCGGGTAAACACCTTCCCGAGCATTTTTTCCCTGTGGAACGTCAGTACCGTCACCGAGCCGTCCTTGTTGAACACGCGCTTCATGCCGCGTTCGAACAGCCAGCACGGTTCCTCGCGCAGGGAATCGGGCTTCGTGGTATCGGGTTCGAGCCAGCGCACCGTCTTCGCGTCGTAACGTTCCGCAAGCCTTCCCTGCTCGCGCAGGAGCAGCACCACGTCGCGGCCCATCTTCGCCTTGCCCGAATAGAACTTGAAGAACCAGCTCGCCTTCTCGCTGTCGATAAACGTGAAGTCGTTCTTTTCCTTGATGCGCGGGTTCTTCTTCTTTTGCGCGTTCGTCTCCATGATTTCGAGGCGCTTGTGGTTCGCGTCGGGCAGCCAGTGTTCGCTCATCTCGTACGAACCTATCGAGGCGAGCACGCCCAAAAAGAATATCGGGAACAGCGTCTTGAGCGGGCTCTGGCCCGAGCTCTGCATGGCGCTCATCTCGAGATGGCGAGACATGTTACCCACCGAAGCCAGCACCGCGATAAACATCGAAACCGGCGTGATAAGGTACAGCATGTACGGCAGGTAGCAGAAGTAGTAGTCGAGAGCGTCCTTCGTATCGCGGGCAAGCCATGTCTTGATGTTGCCCACGAAGTCAATAACGGCGAACATGAAGATGGCACCGATGGTCACGATAAGGAACATCTTGAGGAAATTCCAGACTAGGTACCTTGAAAACTTCATGCGCGGCCCCTCCCTATGGAGCGGAACTTGCGGCCCGCCGCCCTCATGAACCTGAAGAACTTGGAATCGCCGGTAAAGCGGTCACGCACCATCGCCACCGTAATGAATATGCCGAACACGCCGATGATGATGTTCGACGCCCACATGGCAAGTTCCGGCGAGATGATAAGGCGGTCGGCCAGGTTCTCGCCGCCGATAAGGCAAATCCAGTAAATCACGAAAAACGCAAGACTGTAGATGATGCCCGTACCGATACCGCCCTTGCGGGCCATGATACCGAGGGGAGCACCGATAAGCACGAAAATGAAGCACGCGAACGAGGTGCTGAACTTCTTGTGGATTTCGACCAGGTACTGCGCGGCACGCTTCTGTTCGGATTCCATGCGGCCCCACAGCCTCTCCGTATTGCGCAACGAAGAAATCTCCTGCATGCGCAGGCGTTGCAGGGACTTGCGCCTCTGGACAGAATCAGGGAACAGCGCACCCTTTGCATCTTGAGGCACAATGCTATCGCCCTTCACGTAGTCGCGGGTCGCGACGAGGGTCGGCAGGCGCTTTTCGAAGGCGACCTGCGATACGGTATCGTACTTCGCGCGGGCCTCGTTCACCACGTCCATCATCATCTCGACGGGCATCTCGCGGTCACTGCGGTAACTGCGGCTCCTGCGTTCCAGGCGGTCGTCCACGTTCTGCAGGGCAAGGTCCTGCGAGAAGAAGCGGATTCGGAAATAGTTCTCGGGCTTGTCCGGGTCCACCGTATGCGTCTCGCCACTGCGGAGCCTGAACATGAGGGTAGCACCGTTATCCACGTAGTCGAGCGTCGCACTGTCGGCATAGACAATCCTCGGCGCGCCCTTTTTTTCCATCTCGTACACCTGGATGCCGTAAAGCACGCCCGATACCGGGTCGATGCGGTTTACCCACAGGTGTACGTCCGGGAACTGCGTAATCAGGCGCCCCGCGTCGATAAACACGTGCGGTTTCTTGCGCGAGACCGCGTTCATGAGTTCTACGGAGCGGTGGTTCGCCTCGGGCAATACCCAGTTGTTGAAAAGAATCATGAGCACCACAAGGAGCGAGGCCACAAGCATCACGGGGCGCATGAGCGACAAGGGGGAAACACCTGCCGCCTTGACCGCAGTAATCTCGTGGTCGCCCGAAAGGCGCCCGAAAGCCATGAGGCATGCGACAAGCACCGCCATCGGAATCGAGAGCGAAAGCATCCATGCGAGGTTCAGCGCGAATATTTCGAGCACCGTCGATGCGGGCAGGCCCTTCGACAGCACGTTATCAAGAATTTTTACAAGAAAATCGACAACAAACAAAAACGTTATGCCAAAAAGCGCCGCCAGGAACGGACCAATAAGCTCTTTCAACACATAACGGACTAGAATCATTTTTCCTTACGTTCGATTTTTTCTACTTTAACGGTGAAAAATTAGAATTAACCGAAGAAAAAAAATGAAACTGACCCTAAAGACAGCACTGTTCTCAAGCATTTTTCTTAGCGTAGCCATTTTTAGCGGCTGCTCCTCCGATTCTTCGGGCAGGGTAACGCACACGCAGTTCTGCAAGAACAAGTACGACAAGGCCGAAGAGCTCTTCAAGAAGGAAAAGTACGGACGCGTCATCGACAAGGCCGAAGAAATCATGAGTTACTGTGCCGGTACGGGCTACCTGGAACAGACTTCGTTCCTGCTCGCCGAGAGTCACTTCAACCTGGAAAACTGGATCGAGGCGCGCGGCGAATACGGCAGCTTCATCGCGAACTTCCCCGGCTCCCCATTTGCGGAATCCGCCGAGTTCAAGAAGGCCATCTGCTCGTTCAACATGGAATTCCGCGTGAGCCGCGACGAGGCGAACACCACCGTCGCCATGAAGGATTTCGAGCGTTACCTCTCGAACCATCCCGATACCCCGCTACGCGATTCCATAAACTATTACTACGGGCTACTCGTGGAACGCATCGCCGAGAAGGAATTCCAGACGGCAAGACTCTACCTGCGCATGGACAAGCCGCAGGCGGCAGTCATCTACTTCAAGGAATTCCTCGAGACCTACCAGCAGTCCAAGCGCCGCAAGGAAGCGTTGTTCCTCACCTCGCAGGCATACACCGACCTCGACCAGTTCGAAGCCGCACGCGAATACCTGAACATGGCTAAGCTCGAACTCAAGGATGACGACAAGGACGGTCACAAGCTCCTCAAAAAGACCGAAAAAAAAATCGCGAAGGCCGAAGAAAAATTCGAGAAGCGCATGAAGAAGGATTCCGAAAAGAAGCGCATCCTGAAAGAAGAACGCGAAATGCTGAACTAGGTCTCTTATGCGTCATGCGGGTTTCAAGTCCATCCTCGTGCTATTCGCCACGCTGCTCTGTGCGACGGGCGCAATCGCCGATGACGAGGAATCCAAGCCCACACGCGACCTTTCCAGGCTTTCCGTTTTTGCGCAGCCTTCCATTTCATTCCTGAGTTTTGACCAGCGCAAGTATTTCCAGAACGCCGTCGACACCATCTACGCCGAGTTCAAGTCACAGGCGGTCGACGCCGAGGAATCGCTGTACGTGGCAAAGCAGAACTTCCAGAAGGTGAACTTCTGCTTCCCGGTCACGGCAGGCCTACAGTACCAGGTGACGGACGGACACTTCTTGAGCGCGGGCATAGGGTTCATCTACGACAACGAATCGGTGGTGCTTTCTGACCGCAAGAACAAGGCGCACAACTACAGTTACACCATCCAGGGCGTCCCCGCATTCTTGGAATACAGGCTCGCGATACCCGGGAACCTCATCACGCTTTCGAACGGTGGACTGTTCAGCGTCGCCGTACGCTGGTACTGGACTCTCCCCGGAACGGAAATCTACACCACCTGGGGCAAGCTCGAGGCAAACAACAAGCCCTGGGGCGCTGGCTTCGGCGTGAGCCTCGGGTACCTGATAGCAAGCTGGAACGGACTCAACGTGTTCGGCGACATCGGGTTCAGCACCATCAAGGTGGAATCGAAGGAAACGTTTGCGGACATCGTTCCGGATGGCCCGACCGAGAAGGCCAAGTGGGATATCGGAGGCCTGCAATTGCAGATCCGCATGAGCTTCGGGCTCATCAAGATGCCCACAATGAAGCTCGAGGACGCCGTCGCGAAAGGCAAGGATGCAAAGGCGAGCAACGCGACAGCCGTCGCCGACACGACTGCAGCGCCGAAGCCGGCCACCGACACGACTGCAGCGCCGAAGCCGGCGGAAAAGCCGGTCGAGAACGCTACGCCTAGCAGCGAAGCCGCCGAGAAAAACGCCGGAGATGCCGCGGGTAATGAAACTGCACCGGCAACCACGGCCGAACCGCCTGCAGAAAAGATTCAACCGAAGGCGGAATAATGAGCCTGCTCCCGGGGGAAAAGCCGCAGTACGCGGAAACGCACTTCAAGTTCCGGCTGCCTTGGTCGCTGCTGTACAGGCCGTGGCCCGAAATAATCGTGGACGCGCCCTTCCAGTTTATACCCGGAGCGGAACCTACCCTATGGATAGTCGTGCGTGACGCGCACCGGTTCCCGACACTCATCGAGAAGATGGATGTTGAAATAAGTTCCAAGGGTTTGGCGGATGCTTCAAGTTTGTCAGGTGTTGCAAGTTTGTCGGATGCCAAAAGTTTGGCGGTCGCAAATTTCGTGCCAAACAGGACTATAGATTTAGACATTCGCGCTACGGAACAGTTCGGGTTTTTCCCTGTGAACCTGGGAACGCTCCCTGCGGGCAATTACGATATCCGTTGCAAGGTGACTGCCCGCCGTATTGACACGTCAACGAACGGTACTACAGACAAAGTAAGAACGTTTGTCCGCTGGAACCTGCCCGGGCTAAAACCCGCCCCGCTAAAGATACAGGTACTTGCGCAGGACCCGCCGAAGGCCCCCGGATTTATCGCCGGCGAAATGCACTGCCACACGCGATACTCCTGCGACCACGTGGAATACGGGGCCTCTCCCGCGATACTGCAACAGGCGGCAAAGGCCATCGGGCTCGATTTCGTGAGCTGTACCGATCACGCCTACGATTTCGCATTCTCCGAAGAAGACTACACGAAGGAAGCGCCTTCGCCCGCACCGCGCTTCCAGGCGCTCCGCGACGAGATTGCATCGCTCCCTTCCGGCGAAGGCATGCCCCTCCTACTCGCGGGCGAAGAAGTTTCTGCCGGCAACAGCAAAGGCGAGAACGTTCACATGCTCGCCCTCGCCCCGGACGGTTACCTGCCCGGGCTCGGCGACTGCGGGCGCTACTGGCTCGACAACAAGCCCACGATGAAGATTCCACAACTCCTGCAGGCGACAGGCGCGCACTGCTTCGCGGCGCACCCCTTCCAGCAGATGGGATTGCTCGAGAAATTCATCTTTAGGCGCGGGTACTGGAGTCACAAGGACCTGAATCTGGACGCAGCCCACAAGATACGCGGGTTGCAGTTCTGGAACGGAATTCGCGACGAAGGCTTCAAGCTCGGGCGCGAGTTCTGGATCGAAGAACTCGGCAAGGGGAACTTCTTGCTCCCGATTGGCGGCAACGATGCGCACGGCGACCTGAACGACACCACCTCCGTCGCGACGCCGCTCTGCACGCTCCGGCACACGCGCGACCATATCTTCGGGAAGGTGCGGACGGTGGTAAGCCCCCCTCGTCTTACCGGTGACGATGGCACCGTCATCACGCAAGAAAACATCAACGCAGCCTTCGCTGGCGACAACTGCTACATTACCGACGGGCCCGCCCTCTGGTGGGAACGCGCAAGCATCCACGGGAGCAAGGGAATCATATTCCACGCCCGCAATACGAACGACTTTGGCGGGGCATTCCGCTACATCCGCATATTCGGGCGCCGCTACACTACAGGCGGCAAGCTCGCGAAGCAAGAGGAACTCTGCATAGAAAGCCTCGTCGCCGCACCCGCAAGCAGCGACATCGAAATCCACTTCGACGACTTCGCCTACCTGCGCGCCGAATGTGAATCCGCGACAGGAAAGTTCGCCATGACCTCCGCCGCGAAGGCCCTCTGATTAAAACCAATAAATCAGTGATTTAAGCGATTAATCACCGGTATCCTAGCTTTGGACTTGTCGTTTTTCGCGCAAATTCGCCACCTTTCTTTTGGCACGATTCTTGCACCATAAGGGGGATGAGTCGGTTAAGTAAACAACTAATTCGGGAGAAGGTCGAGGAGATTCGGAAGCACAAGTTTTTCGACCCGACATACGACCCCGTATTCAAGAAAATATTCAGGAGCAAGACGAACCTAATGCACTTCCTGAACGCGGTCCTCCACCTGGAAGGCGAGAACCGCATCAAGTCCGTAGGGCACCTCAAGCCCGCAATCAAGATGCGTAACCTCGCAGGCAAGGAAAAGAAAATCCTATTCGACATCCACGCAAGGACTGCCGACGGGAGGTTCATCGACATCGAGATGCAACGTGCGACCCAGGAAGACTTCCTGGACCGCATCGAGCTATATTCCACGCTCCTTTCCGTCAACGCGAAACTCTCCCTGGATGCCCAAGCGAGCAAGAAACAGCGGAAAGAACACCCCTACCTCATGCCGACGGTCTATTCCATATGGATTTGCAACTTCCCGGTACCGTTCTGCAGGGAATTTCACGAAGAACTCGCCCTTTTCCGCACCTCCGACGTGGGAAACTCGCACCCCTTGACTATCTACCCCAAGAAAAGGTATATTATCATAGACCTGACCAAGTACATCCCGACGGAGGCGACTTCGCCGGAAAACCAGTGGATAGAACTCTTCAGGAACCTGCCGACGGCAAAGGCCGTGCCGCGGGGCATCGACAAGGTCGTGAGGGCAGTCTACAGGCAGTTACTGGTCAAGAAGGCTACAGAAACGTTCATAACGGAGGTCGCGACAGGTATGATCGACAAGGATGAATTCAATGCGTGCATGAGTTATGCCCGCCGCGAAGGATACGAGGAAGGCGAGGCAAAAGGCGAAGCTCGCGCGAAAAGAAAATTCGCTGCCCGAGACAAGAAGATTGCGGAATACTTCCGCTCAATCGGCGTCCCCAAAAAACACATCGAAACAGCAATGGCCATCAGGTAACTTTTTACTTGACAAAACTCCCTTTATCTACGATATCATAGTAAGATATAGGGAAATTTTATGGCAAGACCCACCTTCGGCAAAATTGCAGCAGCCGCATTCCTGATTGTTTGCGTAGCCCTTCTCGATGGTTGTGACGACTGCGGTAACTGTATTGACGGCATCATGGAAATGGACATGCCCCAGGAGGACGGTTCAACGAACTGTCTTTACTTCGGGGAATCGGAAAAGTTCATCTTCAACGTTCCTGCAGACAGCCTATGCCCCAACACGCTCCGAATCCGGAGGGAAGCGCTGCAGTACAAGGGAATAATGGGCCTTACCTTCATAGACGAGAGCCTAATCGCGGGAGGCACCGTTTTCTACAACCTGCCCGACTGCCTTGAAACGGAGGGCGAATTAGAAGGATTTGAATTCTCGACAGGGCTTTTCCTGTGCTCGCTCCTATACAGCGAAAAGGCGGTTCCCTGACTCACGGCGGCCCCGCCAAAGCAATAAAACACGCAACGGTTCCACGACAAGGCAATTTGCTATATTGAAAACATGCCCCGTCTGATGTCACCCCTACGCCCACGCTACATGCGAGTCCCTCCGGACCCGCACCGCGCAGACCAGGTACCGCAAGAAAACGAGAATCCCGTAGACACCCCCGCCGAGGAAGTTCCCGAGGAATCCTCCCGCATCGCAGAGGGTACTTACAGACAAATTCGCGACTACAGCCTGGTACTGCTGTCGCAGGGCATTGTCCACCGGCTAGAACGCAGCCCCGAAGGGCCGTTCGAGATTTTTGTCAAGCCGGAATACGAACCGCAGGCATTACACCAGCTGGAGCTCTACCGCAAGGAAAATCCCCCGAGGGAAGAAAACCCGCCGTTGCCGCTCAGCCTGAGCCTGCAACCCGCGTGGGTGCTACTCGTGCCCGTGGTCTGCACGCTTCTCGACTTTTCGGGCAAGGTCGCCCGCATGCATAGCCTCGGCCTTTCCGATGCCGACAAGGTAATGCACGGGCAGTGGTGGCGAACCATCACCGCCCTTACACTGCACGGCGACGCCCGCCACATTGCAAGCAACCTGCTTTCGGGCTACATCGTCCTCACCCTCTTGTCGTACCGCACGCCGCTCGCCCGTATGGCGCCCTTCCTCGCTATCGCAAGCGCACTTGCAAACTTCTGCACCGTCCTCACCGTGCAGACGGACTTCCGTTCCCTCGGGTTCTCCACGTTCGTGTTCGCCGCCATCGGGGCACTTGCCGTAATCGAGTTCAGGCTCATGCCCAGGGAGACCCACGGCCAGCTCCGTCGCTTCGCACCGCTGTGCGGAGCCGCCTCGCTCGCCGTATTCCTCGGGCTTGGCGAAAACGCCGACATTCTCGGCCACGCCTACGGGTTTATCGCAGGGCTCTTCTGCGGATTCATCCCCAAAAAGAAGGCGCTCCGCTGGGGAACGCCTACCAAACTGGTTGATCTCGTGTGGGTCGCTATCTATTTCGCGATTTTCGCTATCGGCTGGAAGTTCGCACTCGCCTAGCCCGCGAATCCGTTAAATCCTAGATGCTCGCGAGGAACTTCTTGGCCTTGTCGGCGTACTGCGTATTGTCGCCGTAGACCTCGATGATACGTTCGGCAACGTTCTTCGCCTTGTTCTTGGAGCCGAGTTCGTTGTGGAGCAGAACGAGCTTCCACATGGCATCCGGAACGAGCGGAGTTTCGTCGAGCGGTTCTTCCTTCTGGAAACGGTCTTCCTTGTCGCCCGTACGCTTGCCGAATTCGCTAACGAAGTCTTCGAGCAGTTTTGCGGCAGCGGAAAGGTCACCCTTTTCCATCTTGGCGGCGGCCAGACCGTGGATGGCGGCCGAACGCACGAGCGCGACATCGCCCGCATTGTCGATGGACTTCTGGAACAGCGCGATAGCACCGTCGTAGTCGGCCTTCTCGTACTTGATGTTGCCGGCAAAGAGGGCGGCCTTCGCAAGGGAGAGTCCCTTCACGTCGCCGGCCTGGATACGGGCTTCGAATTCGGCGAGGGCGGCATCCTTCTCGTTCGCGTAGAGGAGCGTGTAGCCCTTGCCCAGGAGCTCGGTCTGTTCGATGGCGGCAGCCTTGCGGCTGTCCCTGAACTGGACGATACCCGCGACAACCACGAGCAAAATGACAAGCCCAACGAGCACCTTGGTACCGTGCTGGACAAAAAATTCCTTGATTTCAGAATTATTCTGGTTAGATTCGTTAGCCATTTTCGACTTCCATTTTGAAATTTCGTAAGCCAAACATAGAAAAACTCGCCGACTTTGCCAACTGAAGGCCCCCCATCTTGACAAAAAAACGCCCTTTTGCTATTTTTGACCCCGCTATGCCACTCTAGCTCAGCTGGTAGAGCAGCTGATTCGTAATCAGCAGGTCGGCAGTTCAAATCTGCTGGGTGGCTCGAAAGCCCCGATTCCCGCAAGGAACCGGGGTTTTTCTTTTATCCGTGATGGTCCGCGCGCGGGTCGCCCCCTAACCAAAAAACGCTTTTTTTACTATATTTGGCGCCCTATGAATCCGAATGGCGCCATTATTGTTCAGAGCAACCTCGAAATCATGGTCGAGGTCGATTCCCCCTCCTACGAAGCGGCACGAGACGCGATTGCTCCCTTCACCGAACTGGTCAAGAGCCCCGAGCACCTGCATACATACAAGATATCGCACCTGAGCCTTTGGAACGCCGCAGCGACCGGACTCCGCGCACCCGACGTGCTGGAACGCCTCGAAAGCCAGAGCCGCTACCCCATCCCGCAAAGCGTCATTACCGAAATCGAGGACTACATGGCCCGCTACGGCCTGCTGCGCCTCAAGATGGACGATTGCGGCAACCTCATCATGGAATCCGACGACAAGATCATGTTCGTCGAAATCTGCAAGTTGCCCGAAGTCGCCGAGTACGTGAAGGAATTCATCGACGACACGCACGCCATTATGGACGGCGAACGCCGCGGCCACATCAAGATGGCGCTCACCAACGCCGGGTTCCCGGTCGAGGACCTCGCGGGTTACACCGTGGGCGACCCGCTCCCCATCCACCTGCGCAAGACTACCCTCGGCGGAAAGGAATTCAACCTCCGCGACTATCAGAAAGAAGCGGCACAGATTTTCTATGCGAGCGGTTCCGAGAAAGGCGGTTCGGGCGTAATCGTGCTGCCTTGCGGTTCGGGCAAGACGGTGATTGGCCTTGCCACGATGGCTTTGGTACAAACTAAAACCCTCATCCTCACGCCGAACATTTCGGCAAGCCGCCAGTGGATCCGCGAAATCTGCGACAAGACTGACCTCACCATAGACATGGTAAAGGAATACTCCGGCGAAGTCAAGGAAATCGGCCCGGTAACCGTCGCGACCTACCAGATTCTGACCCAGAGGAAGCGCGTCAAGAAGGACGAGAACGCGAACGCAACCGAAGAACTCGAGATGAGCGACGAGGAAGTGAAAAAGGAACTCGCAAACTTCCCGCTGTTCAGCCAGCAGAAGTGGGGCCTCATGATTTACGACGAGGTGCACCTGCTCCCCGCCCCGGTGTTCCGCCTGAGTACCGAAATGCAGGCGACCCGCCGTCTTGGCCTTACAGCGACGCTCGTGCGCGAAGACCACAAGGAAACGGAAGTATTCAGCCTTATCGGCCCCAAGAAGTACGACATCCCGTGGCGCATCCTGGAAGCGCAGGGCTGGATTGCCACTGCCGACTGTAACGAGATTCGTATCCCGATGGAAGCGGAACTCAAGATGAAGTACGCCCTCGCGCCTATCCGCGAGAAGATTACGCTCGCCTCGACGAACCCCGAAAAGACGGACATCGTGGAGCGCCTGCTCAAGCATTTCAACAAGCCCGACGACCGCGTGCTGATTATCGGGCAGTACATCGACCAGCTCGAGGCCCTCTCCGAAGACCTGCAGATTCCGCTCATCACAGGCAAGACTCCGAACAAGGAACGCGAACGCCTGTACGCCGCCTTCCGCGACGGCAGCCAGAAGAACCTGATGGTCTCAAAGGTCGGCAACTTCGCCATCGACCTGCCCGACGCGAACGTGCTCATCCAGGTTTCGGGAACGTTCGGAAGCCGCCAGGAAGAAGCCCAGCGACTGGGCCGCGTATTGCGCCCCAAGAGCGACGGCGGTGCGGCGCACTTCTACAGCATCGTGACGCAGGATTCCAAGGAACAGGAATTCGCCATGAACCGCCAACTGTTCCTCACCGAACAGGGTTATGCATACAAGATAATCAAGCGCGGCGACTGGGATATTCTTGCGCGCACACCTGAGGAACTTGCCGCTAGGCAGTAGAACCTAAACGAAAAGCCTCCGACGAAACGGAGGCTTTTTCATAGACTGCGGGAAACTTTCCGCAAACTCTACTTTTCCATGACGATGAGTTCCGGTTCGCCACGGCCCGGGAGCGGCTTAAAAATCTTTACAAGCGTTTCGGTCGGCGGGCGGTTGAACCCGCTTGTCGTGCACACGAACAGGTAGTTCGTACCCGCGACGACCTGCGTGGCAACGCTCAACGGAGCAAGTTTCAAGTAGGCGTAATCCTTCGTCGCGACTGCAAACACCGCAGAATCTTCCGCAGTAAGCGCCCTCTGGTCGGTAAAGCCGCCCATGAGCATTTCGTCCGTCTTGCCGGTGGCAAGGTCCGCGAAGAAACCTTCGACTTCCTTAGCAGCAACTTCCGCACCGTTTTCCGCGGTTATTCGCTTGTTCGAAATCCCGTAAGCAAGCGTCACGTTCGCGTTCGGTTCAAGCGTCTTGAGTTCTGCGGCAGATGCCTTGCGGCCGCCGCTCCCGTAGGTACAGAACGGCACCACCACCTTGCCCGAAAGATCGTTCGAGTCGAGGAAGGTATAGACCGGCGGGGCGAAACTCCCGAACATGATCGGGTAACCGAGATACACCGTATCGTATTTCGCAAGGTCGGCCTTTGCGTTCACGAGTGCGGGCCACTGTTTGCTTTCGCGCTGGGCACCCACTGCGGCAATCGTGCTGTCGTATGTTGAGGGATACGGAGTCACCGTCGCAATCTCGAACATGTCGGCGTTCTTTGCCTTCTGGAAAATTTCCGCGAGTTTCTTGGTGGCACCCGTCTGCGAGTAATAAACGACAAGCGACTTCGATGCTGCCTGCGGGGCCGCCGCCTCGGGCTGCGCGCCCTTCTCGCCCGTCTTGGACTGAGCGCTTTCCTGGCTGCAGGCGGTAAACGCGCACATCGCTGCCGCAACAAGAATCAAGCCAACTTTCTTTCTCATTTTACTACTCCTTGTCTAGATCCTGCTCCTTCGAACCTTACGGTTCTTCGCTCAGGATGACACTCTCTCTAGTACCTGATTTTCCCTTCGGCGACCTTGCGCAGGTGCTGACCGTAGGGAGACTTCCCGTACTTGGCGGCAGACTCGAGCAACTTTTCCTTGCTAATCCAGCCGTTCACGTAGGCAATCTCTTCCACTGCGGAAATCTGGATGCCCTGGCGGTTCTCGATCATCTTCACGAACTCGCCCGCTTCAATCAGGCTGTCCATCGTGCCGGTATCGAGCCAGGCAAAGCCGCGGCCCAGGAGTTTCACGTCAAGTTCTCCCCTGTCGAGGTACGTCTTGTTCAAGTCGGTAATCTCGAGTTCCCCGCGGGCGCTCGGCTTCTGGGCCTTCGCAAATCCGCTCACGCGGTTGTCGTAGAAGTAGAGACCCGTAATCGCGTAGTTGCTCTTGGGTTCCTTCGGCTTCTCTTCCACAGAAATCACCTTGCCGTTGTCGTTGAATTCCACCACGCCGAAACGTTCCGGGTCTTCCACGTAGTAACCGAACACGCTCGCGCGTCCGTTCTCTTCGGCGTTTTTCACCGCGGCCTTCAAAAGCGGGCTGAAGCCGTTGCCGTAGAAGATGTTGTCGCCCAGCACCATCGCGCAGCAGTCGTTACCGATAAATTCCTCGCCCAGGATAAACGCCTGTGCCAGGCCATCGGGGCTCGGCTGCACCTTGTAACTCAGCTTGAGGCCCATCGCGGAACCGTCGCCCAGCAAGCGCTCGAAATTCGGCAGGTCCGTCGGCGTCGAGATGATGAGGATTTCGCGGATGCCCGCGAGCATCAAGGTCGAAAGCGGGTAGTAGATCATGGGCTTGTCGTAGACCGGCAAGAGCTGCTTGCTGGTGACCATGGTCAGCGGGTAGAGCCTTGTGCCGGAGCCCCCGGCGAGAACGATTCCTTTCATGCTAGGTTCCTTTTATTTTTTCAAAATAATAGAAATCTTAAAATTACAGTCGGGACAAAAGAACTATCTTTGCGCATTATGGCAGAGCAAAACAAGGCCACACTCAAGGATTTCATTGCAAGATTCACCGCAAACCCGGCAGGAGGCCACTCTGCGCCCGCTTCCGAGGACATCCTGGAAGCATTCATGGAATGGGCGCAGTCCCGCGGAACCACGCTCTACCCCGCGCAGGAAGAGGCCATCCTCGAACTTCTGGACGGCAAAAACGTTATCCTGAATACGCCCACAGGTTCGGGCAAGTCGATGGTCGCACTCGCGCTCCATTTCGACAGCATCGCGCATGGCCGCAAGAGCGTGTACACCTGCCCCATCAAGGCGCTCGTGAACGAGAAGTGGATGGCGCTCTGCAAGGAATTCGGGCCCGAGAACGTGGGGCTTTCTACCGGTGATGCGACCGTGAACCGCGACGCCCCCATCCTGTGCTGCACCGCAGAAATTTTAAGCAACATGGCGCTCTGCGAAGGCGAGAAACTCACGATTACCGATATAGTGATGGACGAGTTCCACTACTATTCCGACCGCGAGCGCGGAGTCGCCTGGCAAATACCGCTCTTGACGCTCCCGCAGTCTCGATTTCTCCTGATGAGTGCGACCGTCGGCGCAACTGAATTTTTCGAACGCGAGATGACGAAGCATACCGGCAGGCAGTCGGTCACCGTACGATCCTCGCAGAGGCCCGTCCCGCTCGATTTCAGCTACAGCACCACAGAGATTTCGACCGAAGTGCAGAAGCTCGTGAACGAGGGCAAGGCGCCCGTATATGTAGTTCACTTTACTCAAGCGGCAGCGGCAAGCAACGCGCAGAACTTCATGAGTCTCGACCTCTGCACCAAGGAAGAGAAGGTCAAGATAAACGAAGCCATCAAGGAAGTGCGGTTCTCTAGCCCCTACGGTCCCGATGTCAAGCGCTGGCTCAAGCAGGGAATCGGCCTGCACCACGCAGGTCTTTTGCCCAAGTACCGCATCCTCTGCGAAAAGCTCGCGCAGCAAGGCTTACTGAAAGTCATCTGCGGTACCGACACGCTCGGCGTGGGCGTGAACGTCCCCATCCGCACGGTACTCTTCACGCAGCTCTGCAAGTACAGCGGCGACAAGACGGCAATTTTAACCGCACGCGACTTCCACCAGATTGCGGGCCGCGCAGGGCGCAAGGGATTCGACAACATCGGATACGTGGTGGCGCAGGCTCCCGAACACGTAATCGAGAACATGAAGCTCGAGGCGAAGAGCCGCCAAACAGGAAAGAAGTTCCAGAAGCGCAAACCGCCCGAGCACGGCTACGTTCCCTTCGACGAGAGCACGTACAGGCGCCTGATTGACGCGCAGCCCGAACCGCTTACCTCGAGTTTCCGCGTAGACCACGGGATGCTCCTGAACATTCTGAGTCGCGAGACCGACGGCTGCAAGGCGATGCGCACGCTCATCAAGGACTGCCACGAGAGTGCCGCGAGCAAGAAGCAGTTACAGCACCGCTCCTTCCAGCTTTTCCGCAGCCTGGTAGAAAAGAACATCGTGGAATTCGTGAAACCCGTAGCCGAGGGCTACAGTCACCTGCGCGTGAACATGGACCTGCAGGACGACTTCGCGATGAACCAGCCGCTCTCGCTCTACCTGGTAGATACGCTCCCGAAACTCGACAGCAATTCGCCGG
Organism: Fibrobacter sp. UWCM; assembly: GCF_900129735.1. Classification (NCBI taxonomy): domain Bacteria; kingdom Pseudomonadati; phylum Fibrobacterota; class Fibrobacteria; order Fibrobacterales; family Fibrobacteraceae; genus Fibrobacter; species Fibrobacter sp. UWCM. The sequence goes on from NZ_FQWR01000013.1 coordinate 25,645, forward strand.
AATACGCGCTCGACGTGATTACGCTATGCGAAAGCATCGTAGAGAACCCGGAGGCGATTCTGCGCATCCAGCAGAACAAGGCCCGCACGGCAAGGCTCGACGAACTCAAGGCGCAGGGCATGGAATACAACCAGCGCATGGAAGAAATCGAGAAGGTCGAGTACCCCAAGCCGCTCCGCGAGTTTATCTACGGCACGTACAACGAGTTTGCGGAACAGCACCCGTGGGTCGACGTGAACGTGGAACCCAAGAGCATCGTGCGCGAGATGTTCGAGAACTTCAGCACCTTCAGCGGCTACGTGAAGCAGTACGGCCTGCAGCGCATGGAAGCGATTTTGCTCCGGCACCTCAACTACGTATATAAGGTTTTGAGCCAGACGGTGCCCGACGGCTACAAGAATGACGAACTCCACGAGATGGAAGACTACCTCGGCGACATGATCCGTCGCACCGACTCGAGCCTGCTAGAAGAATGGGAAAAGATGGCCCATCCCGAGGACTACCAGAAGCGCCTGGAAGAAGGCCTCACCGAAGACGAGGCGGAGAAGGCGTTCGGGGCCGACAAGGCCGCAGCCGACATCACCTACGACAAGAAGCGGTTCCTCGGCATGGTCCGCCAGCGTATATTCCAGATTATGGGCAACCTCGCCAAGCAGGACTTTGCCGCAGTTCTCGACAGCCTCGCAGACGACCTGGAAGAGGGCCAGATGCTCGTGGACGGCGAAGGCAAGCCGTGGACCGAAAACACGCTTACCGAGATTATGGCCGCCTACACGGCAGAGCACCACAAGTTCCGCCTCGATGTGGAAGGTCGCGCACTCGCCCACACCATCGTCAGCTACGAAGGCGACGTGATGCACATACAGCAGATGCTGCAGGACGAGGAAGAATTCAACGACTGGAGCATCGATTTCGAGATAAACCTCGCCGACAGCCGCGAAGCCGGAATCCCGCTCCTGAAAATGCTGCGCATCGGCGAAGCGTAGGATGCTGTCATCCTGAGTGCAGCGCCATCATTAACACGTTCATTGTCACCCCCGCGTAGGCGGGGGTCTCTTTTTTTATATCTTTATCGACATGCAGAACTTGAAAGGCAGATTCGCGGCAGTCCTCCCCGCAGGAGGGCTCGGCAAACGCATGGGCGGAAACATTCCCAAGCAGCTGATGCTCCTGGGCGGCAAGCCCGTCTACCGCTACAGCCTCGAGACTTTCCTCGAGATGGAAGAAATTGCAGAAGTCGTGATGGCCGTACCCACCGACTGGAAGGATCATTTTGAAAAGGAAATTTTCAACAGCGAACACTCCGGCAAGCTCGGCGAACTTATTGCCTGCAAAATGAAGATTGTCGTGGGCGGTGCGGAACGCTGGCAGTCCGTACAGAACGGCGTGAACGCACTTACGAGCAATGCGGAATTTGTTCTGGTCCATGACGTGGCACGCCCCTTCGTGAGCAGGGAAATCATCCGCGACGTGTGCGAAACGCTTCTAACCAAGGGCAGCTGCCTTGTGGCAAAGCCCGCCGTCGATACCATCAAGATTGCTAAAGACGGGCGCGTCGAATCCACCATCGACCGCAATACCGTCTGGATGGCACAGACCCCGCAGGCCGCCTCCATCGCGCTACTGAAAAGGCTCTACGCGCGCATCGCCGCAGAGCCCCTGAACTTCACGCCCACCGACGAGGCGAGCATCCTTGAATATTTTGACGAGAGCGTCTACATCGTGAAGGGCAACGCCGCGAACGACAAGCTCACCACTCCCGAAGACTTCGAGATCTTCGCCAGCCGCGCGAAATAGTATAAACATCACTCCGCGCGAAACAGGTTCTCGTCATGCCCGGCTTGGCCGGGCATCTTGTCTTCAAACCTTCCCGCCGAACTCGAAGCCGGCTTCTTCCACCGCCTTCCTGAGCGCCGCCTCATCGACATCGTGTACGTCGTGCCATTCCACGCGAAGTTCCTTCTTCGAAACATCGGCCTCGGCAAATTCCACGCCGTCCAACACGCGAACCGCCTTCTCGACACACGCCTTGCAGTGGCTGCAGCTCATGCCGTTCACGCGGTAAGTCACGAGAACGCATTCATCGCATTCCTCTTCGTGGTCGTGACAGCAGTTTCCTTCGTGATCGTGTCCGCACCCGCAATGTCCACCATGTTCGTGCCCACAGCCGCAGCCCTTGTGCCCGAACTTCGCGTAAATCATGAATGCTGCGAGCAGGCCCGCACATACATAGTCAAACACGCCCAGCGCCCCGTGACCGTGGCATTCCGCGCCACCCTGCGGGAGCATCGCCGCAAGGAAGGTGTCCATGAAGAACGTATCGACAATCAGCCCGAAGCCAATCGCGCCGACCGCAATCGAGACGAGGTATGCCACGAGAGTCCGCTTGCCAAAGGCCTTCCCCACCACAAGCATGCTCGCGATACTCGTCGCAGGCCCCGCCATGAGCAGCACGAGGGCCGCACCCGGAGTAATTCCCTTCGCCACGAGCGCAAGCGCAAGCGGAATGGACCCCGTCGCACACGTGTACATCGGCATCGCGAGCATGAGCACGGCAAGCATACAGAGCAGCGGATATTCACGCAGGGCAAGGAAGAGCTCGTTCGGGACAAACGCCGAAATCAAGGCGCCCAGCAAAAGGCCAATGAGCAGCCACTTGCTCACGTCGCCCACCATGTTCACGAGCCCGTAGCGGAAGGTCTCCACAACCTTCTGGCCGAAAGACATGCGGTGCACATCGCGCGATTCACAACCGCAGCCATGTTCGCCGCACCCGCAATGATCGTGATGGTCGTGGTCATCGTGGTCATGGTCCTCCTCGCAGTGACCGCAACCGCAGTGATGATCGGTATCGCAGTCGTCAAAGTCGATGGTTTCGGGGTGTGCCTCACCAAGCACCGCACCTTCTTCCCCGCGAGAAACGAAATTCGTGAGCACGCCACCGAAAAGCGCCGTCGTAAACGCCGCAATCGGACGCAAAATCGCAAACGGAAGCCCGAGCAGCGAATACGTCGCGAGGATAGAATCCACACCCGTCGCAGGCGTCGAAATGAGGAAGCTCACGCTCGCCCCCTTGCTCGCCCCCTCCTTCCGGAGTGCAATCGACGTAGGAATCACGCCGCAACTGCAAATCGGGAGCGGCACACCGAACAGGGCCGCCCATAGCACCGACATGAAATTCGACTTGGAAATCTTGGGAACGTACAGGTGGTTAGGCACCCACACGTGCAAAACGCCCGCAAGCAAGAAACCGAGCAGCAGGAACGGTGCCATCTCGGAAAACAGCGTGATAAACTCGTGAACAAAGACCTTAAAGATATCGACGAAGGAATCCATGTCTACTTTCCCTTCTTGTGCAGAATGTGCGTGAGACCCGTATTGAAAATGAGCCCGATATGCTCGTCGTCAAGCGAATAGAACATCTTGCGGCCATCGCGGCGCGGCTTTACCAGGTTCGCCGTACGCAAGATGCGCAGCTGGTGGCTCACCACCGACTGTTCGAGGTTCAGTTTTTCGGCAATCTCGTTCACGGAGAGTTCGCCCGAAAGCATCAGGTGAATGATGCGGATGCGCGTAGTATCGCCAAAGAACTTGAAGAATTCAGAAAGTTCGAAAAGCGTATCGAGCGACACGTCCTGTTCTTGAGCCTTCCTACCGTTATTTTTGATATATGAACAAGTATTCATATTTTCATATATAGAAATCAGCACCCGTTTTGTCAAGAGATACAACGACTTTTTTCAAATACCCTCCCACTTTCTGTCGAAATTATTACATTTACCGCAAATTACCGGAGGAATCCATGAATATATCCAAGATTATCGCGGCAGGCGCCCTCGCCACCTCGCTCGCAGTCGCACAGGAAGACGCCTGGCCCGCAGACGAGCAGACCGATGCTTCGACAAGCTCAGCAACCGAAGCTGAGGAAGCCGAGCCCGCAGAGGAAGCTGCCGAACAGTCCAGCGAGGCCGCAGAACCACAGAGCGAAACTACCGCCCAGACGGCCAGCGAACCCGCCCCTGCAGCCAGCGAACAGACCGACACCCGCACCGCATACGACTCAGGCGACAATGCCTACGCAGAAAACACGGCAAGCGCCCCGCAAAAAACAAACACGCTCAACTCCAAGATGGGCGTCGGCGCGCACATCGACTTCAACTACAGTTTCTTGAACGGACTCGCCCAGGACTGGAACATGGGTGACGAGACGGACGCCCCGGCCGGCTTCGGCTTCGACGCGGGTATCCGCGGACGCATCCCCATGGTGGACTACCTCCAGTTCGTGCCCGAGCTGAACTTCCACTTCGCGGCCCTCACCCAGAGCGACGAGGCCGCCGAGCGCGTGTTCAAGCAGATGGACCTCGAAATCCCGCTCACGATGCGCGCAACCGTTCTGGACATGCTATACATCGCGGCTGGCGTGCAGCTCACCCTGAACCTCAGTTCCAAGGTCACCTTCGAGGAAGAGGACATCGATATGGGTGGCGGACTTGGCACCACGAGCATGGAATTCAATGAGAAAATCGAACAGGCCGGGTTCACGTTCGGGCTCCTCTTCGGGGCAGGCTTCTTTATTATGGAACGCCTCTCCATCGACGCAGCCTTCATGCTCGGACTCAGCGACATGTACCCCGATTGCGAAAGCGACCTGATTGAATCGATGGACGGCGGCAAGCAGATGACCTTCAAGGTCGGCGTCGGCTACTGGTTCATGTAAGCCAATATCGACCCGTGACCCTTCGTCATACCGAAGCAGCGAAGCTGCAAGTGTATCCATAGACACACTCTTGCCAACGGAATGACACAGAAAAACCCGCTCGGACGAGCGGGTTTTTGTTATAAAGTTTGGTCAATCTCTTAATAAACGGCGCACTTAGCTGGAACAGGCAGATTAACTGTAACAACGGGTTCCGAACATGGTGTGTTTATATACCACTCATTTGCAGCGCCAATCGTTACAACGTTACTGCCGCATTTAATCGTTCCACCAACCATACTTCCTGTAGGCTGGCAGTTGAAATTTGCATAACTAATCGCAATCGTTATAGATGCTTCACCAGCAGGGACTTCTATTCCTGTATTAGCGGCTTCAATTAGGAAATCCGGCTTCGTTGCGTCAATCGCCTTGGCATCGTCACACTGGATTGTCACCGCAGTGCTGTCATCGTTTTCGACCGTGAATGATACGCCCTTTACTTCATCGTCCTTGGCGGCCACCGGGGCAGTAGCAACTAGACCCGTGGCATCGGCAGTAGCGCCTTTCCACGTGTAGCCGATAATATTCGCCTTGGACGTACAACCGCTTGCAGTCCATGTAGCCGATTCACCTTTCGACACATCGGGTTGGATATTCGTCGGCATGCACTTGCAACCTTCAATCTTCTGACCGTTCACCCTCAACGGAGAGCAAGAAACTTCCTGCGTAGCTCCACCGGACGTTACAGATGCAACAGCCGTCTTTGTGCCCGAAACAGAATATGAAGTCAGACCTGTGGTCTTCCCTTGTGTACCTGCATACGAATCAGGCGTTCCATTCGGGAAGCTCCAATTTATCATAATCTTCAAAAGTTCATTAGTCTTAATTACAGCCGTATTAGGTTTAAACGTCCAGGTAACCGACTCGCCCAATTCCGCAGAAGTCTTTGGTGCAGTAGAAAGCCCTGCAAAACAGGTACCAAACTGCCCCGCCGGCACATTCACTTCCGACGAAGAAGACTCGACTACGACCGGAGCAACGGACGACGAGCTCTGCTGGCCGATGGGGCCCCTTGAGGAGAAGTTATTGAAAAAATCCCTTGAAGAAGACGAAGATACCGGCGGAGGGTTTCCGTCCGAAGATTCGGGGGTCGGGGCAGCAGACGACTCAATCTGGATTGCCGAACCCTGCGCCTTCGCCATCTCGTTTTCGCATATGACATCCGCGGCGCAGTTCTTCTTGGCATCGGCAACCTGGCTAGCGAAGTCGATAGACTGCGTTTCGAGCATTGCCTTGACATAACCGTCAGTTTCTTCGTTCAGGGGTTCCACGGAACCATCACCGCAGGCCCAAAATCCGGCCACCAAGCCGAACGACGATAAACTTATCAAAAGTTTCTTCTTCATAAAAAACCTCTTTTTCTACCTAGAAAATTACATTATTATTTGCAAAAGGGGTAACGGAAATCCTTTTTTTGTGAACGAAAACACGCAAAAAAGCCCATTTTTGCCCCAAAAACACGCACTACTGCTCCTCGTCCACCGAAATCTTGCGCTGGCCGGTAATAAACTGGTGCACATAGGGGTTGCTCGTGTTCTTGATTTCGTCCACCGTACCCACCTCGATAATGCGCCCGTTCAGGAGCATCGCGATGCGGTCGGCCACCTTGAAGGCGCTCACCATGTCGTGGGTCACCACCACCGAGGTCACGCCGAGCTTGCTCTGCATGTCGAGGATGAGGTCGTTAATCACGTCGCTCGTGATGGGGTCAAGGCCGGTCGTCGGTTCGTCGTACAAAAGGATTTCCGGGTTCAGGGCAATCGCGCGGGCAAGCGCCACGCGCTTGCGCATACCGCCCGAAAGCTCGCTCGGCATCTTGGTGCGGAACTCGGGAACGAGGTTGATCATCTGGAGCTTCTCGGTCACCACGTCCTGGATTTGTTTCTCGGAAAGTTCCGGATGGTGCTCGCGCAACGCGAACGCGATGTTCTCGCCGGTGTTCATGGAATCGAAGAGCGCGCCCATCTGGAAGAGCATGCCCATCTTGCGGCGAATCGTATGCGTGTCGAAAAACTTCGGGGTACTGATGGTCACACCGTCGACGGACACTTCGCCACCATCGGGCTGCAAGAGGCCAATCATGTGCTTAAGAATAACCGACTTTCCACCACCGGACTTTCCAATGATGACCATCGTCTCGCCGCGCCGGATATCGAGGTTCACGTCCTCGAGAACGGTCTGCGGGCCGAAGGATTTCTTGAGTCCCTTGAGCCTGATGGCAATGTCGTTCGGGTCAATCTTTACGTTTGGCATATATCACCTGCAAAACTAGAAGAACATGATGGCATCGAGAATGAAGTCAGAAATCAGAATCATGAGGCAGCTCGAGACCACGACGTTCATGGTCGCAAGCCCCACACCGCGGGCGCCGGCCTGGGCGTTAATCCCGTGGTAGTAGCCCAGCACAAAAATAATCACGCCGAACACGAGCGACTTTATCATGCCCGACCAGAGGTCCATGGAATCGAACAGGTACTGCATGCCGGTAGTGTAAGTGTACGTAGTAATATCTAGGCCAAGCACGCACACGATCCAGCCACCGATAAGCGCGAGAGCATTCGAAATCGCGGTAAGGCACGGGATCATCGTCATGAAGGCGACAAAGCGCGGGAGGGCGAGGTAGCGGTAGGGCTCAAGACCGAGCACCGTGTAGGCCGCGAGTTCCTCCTTCTCCTTCATGCTGCCAAGTTCGGCGGCAACGGCACTGCCCACGCGGCCCGAAAGCACGATAGCCGTAAGCAGGGGTCCAAGTTCGATAAGCACCATCTTGCAGGCAGCAGTACCCACAAACTTGTCGGCCACCAGGTTCTGGAACTCGAACTCGGCGCAAACGGTCGCCACCATGCCGGTAAAGATGGACGTCACAAACAAAAGCGGAAGGCTAGACACGCCGATGGAAACCATCTGCTTCACGACAAGGTCGGGGTTCTTGAACACGTGAGGCATCTGCTTGAGCGTCAACAGCAATATGCACAGCACCTCGCCAATGCTCGAGATGCCGTCCACGATGACGCGACCTATCCACGCAATGGGCCTGAGCAGCAAGGGCATCGCTAATACCCTCCAAAGTCAGAGGGGCCCGAGAACGAGGCGTCGTCGCCGTAACTGTAATCCTGTTCCTCTCCGCCAACCATCCCGGAATCGTCGAAGCCGTCCTTGAACGTAGTGCATTCGGGAATGAACGTGAGCGGGATATCCCTCACCGAACCGTTACGGTGCTTCGCCACGATGAGTTCCGCCTTGTTCTTTTCTTCTTCCTTGTGGGTGCGCACGTAGGGGCGTTCCACGAACCACACCATATCGGCATCCTGTTCGATAGAGCCCGATTCGCGAAGGTCACTGAGCTGGGGCCTGTCGCGGCCCTTCTCTTCGACCTTACGGCTCAACTGGGCAAGCGCGATGACCGGAATCTGCAGTTCCTTCGCCAAAATCTTGAGGCCGCGCGAAATTGCACCGATGGCGACGGCACGGTTTTCCTCGTTGCCCGTCTTCATCAGCTGCAGGTAGTCGATAATCAGCATATCGAGTTCGCCCTTGCGCTTGAGGTCTCGGGCCTTGCTCATGAGTTCCATGATGCCGAGGTCGGCATTGTCATCCACGAACAGCGGAGCCTGGTTGATCGGCCCCACGTGTGCCACCAGCTGGTTCATCTCGTCCGAGTTCAACTTGTTGTTGCGGAGCTTACTCTGGTCCACGCCGGAACGGGAACACAGCAAGCGCTGGGCCAGCTGCACGCCATCCATTTCGAGGCTGAAGAACGCCACGTGCTTGCCGTAATCGATAGCGGCGTTCGCGGCAATCGTGAGCGCGAACGACGTCTTGCCCACACCGGGGCGCGCCGCCAGGATAATCAGGTCCGAATTCTGCAGGCCGTTCGTGAGTTCGTCCAGGTCCTTGAGGCCCGTGGGCACGCCGGTCATGCCGTCCCTACGGGTAGTGAGGCGCTCCAGGAGCGGGCTCATGAACTTCTCGATGGGGCGGAGCGTGTTCTTCACCTGCTTTTCGGCAATCGCGAACACGGAACGTTCGGCAGATTGCAGGACCTCGTCCGGCGACGATGTCGCATCCATCGCCTGCTTTATGGTTTCGGACGACATCTTGATGAGCTTGCGGAGCACGTGCTTGTTGCGCAGGTGCTCGAGGTTCCACTCCACGTTCGCCGCAGAAGCGACGCTTTCCATCAGGTCAAAAATGTATTCGCGGTTACCCGCCTCGCGGAGCTTGCCCATCGACTCGAGTTCGGCCGGGAGCGTGAGCATGTCGATAGCCGTACCGCGGCTATAAAGGTTCTTCATGGCACGCCAAATCAACTGGTGGCGTTCCAGGTAAAAGAAGTCGTCTTCCGCAATCATCTCGATAGCGGGCGAAATCGTATTCGGGTCGCGGAGAATGCCACCAAGCAAGTAACGCTCGGCATCGGTATCCATCGGGACCTGGCGACCTTCGTAAGTATTATTTTCCTTTGCAAATTCTGGCATAACAATCAACAGGAAATATAATTTTTATCGGGCTTGCGATAAGCGGGTTACGCCTTGAAGTAACTGCTCTTCGGGATATGGACCTTCCAGGTAACCCACTTGAGCTGCTTATCCTGCGACATGGCGTAGGCATCGACCAGCGAGCACGTCTTGACGCCCGAAAATTCCATATCGGTACCGGCGTGCTCCTCGAAATTCTTCCCCTTGCCGAATACCTGGTGAAAGAGCGGTTCCCCGAACGTGACCATGACCGAGGGGGCGATGAACGAGAGTTCCTTCGCAAGCATCTTCTTGAGAGTCGCCTCGAGCAGGGCGGGAATGTTACGCGCGGTTCTGCCCTTGTAGAAGAACGTGACCCCGATCGATTCTGCCGGGATGGAGAGGCTACCGAAGAGACGCACGAGCATCTCGCCCGCGGGGGTAGCAAAGAACGGGCCGCCTTGTGCCGGAGGAGCGGGCAGCAGAAGCAGGACCTTCGGGTTCGCGGGGCCCTCGTAGAGCGCGAGGTCGCCGACATTCGCGTAGACCACGTCGGACTTGATGGCCGCATAGAAGGCGTCGAGCGATTCCGCAGATTCGAACGCGGAGGCGGCCTTCTTCACGGCCGGGCGGGCGGCCGGAGCCGCAAGGCCGCCCGTCGGGGCGAACAGCGAAGCGGCGGGAGATTCGCCTGCAAGCGAAGCGCTTGCGGAAGGCGCGCCTGTCGCAGACGTGTTTATCGCGGCGGGCGCGCTTGTCGCAGCGAAAGAAACGTTTGCCGCGGGATTGTTTGTCACGGGAGAGAACTGCGCAGATGCGGGCACGGAAGGCGCGGTGTTTATTGCCGGCCTGGACGGTGCCGGGGCGGCCCGCTTCACGAGGGTCCACGGTTCATCGAGGAACACCTCGGAATCCCCCATGTCAATCTGCCCACGGAGATACTTGCGAAGTTCAGCAAAGTCAAATTCTTCCGGCATGTTCCCTCACCGCGATACTCTTAGTTTATCAATAACAAATCCGACGATTTCCTGGGCCAGGTCGACCTTACCGCCCATCTTCATTTCGGGCACATCCATGCCGGGGCGCACCAGCGTGTAGCGCACGCAATCGTGCCCGAATCCGGAATCGCTTGCGACCGGGGCGTTCAACAGGAGGGCGTCGGCGCCGCTCTTCGCGAGCTTTTCGGCGGCATGCTGTTCAAAGTGGTCAGTCTCGAGCGCGAACCCCACGATGACCTGTTGTTTATTGCAGGGCGCTTCTTTGCCAGTATGGGATGCGCCGGCATTCTGGTTGCGAGATGCGCTTTGGTCGCAAGATGAATTCTGGTTGCGAGATGCGCGGGCGGCGGTGCAGTCCCGTAAAATATTCGGGTTCGGCACGAGTTCTATGGTAAGCTGGCTCCGGCTGTCCTTGATTTTCGCATCGGCGGCGTGGGCGGGGCGGTAGTCCGCTACCGCCGCGCAATGCACGACGGCGTCGGCCTGGTCGAGTCGTTCCATCACGGCGTCGTGCATATCCCGGGCGCTTCTAACGCGGGTCACCTGGACTCCGCCCGGGAACGCCGCCTCCATCGGGCCCGCGACGACTTCGACCTGGAAACCGTTCGCGTAGAACACGGAAGCAAGTGCCACTGCAGTCTTCCCGCTGCTGCGGTTGCTGATGTAGCGCACCGGGTCAATCGCCTCTTCGGTGCGGCCCGCGGTCAAGAGCACCTTCTTGCCATGACCGGGGAGTGTTGCATCCAGAGTCGGGTCGATATCCTGCGCGACAGGGAACGCGGGAGGTTCGTGAGCTTCGCCCTTCGGCAAGCTCAGGGACCTTGGTAAGGTTGGTGAGCTTGTCGAACCATCCAGCCACTTCGCAATCTCCGCCGGTTCCATAAGCCTACCCTGCCCCACCTCGCCGCAGGCAAGTTCACCCGCGGGAGATTCAAGCACGGTCGTGTTTTCAAACCCGCGCAGCACCTCGAGGTTACGTTTTACCGCGGGGCTGTTGTACATCGCCACATTCATCGCGGGCGCAACGATACGCGGGCACGTGCAACTCATGAAGCAGAGGCTTACCGGGTCGTCGGCGATACCGCAGGCGAATTTCCCGATAACGTTCGCGGTTGCGGGCACCACCAGGTAGAGGTCCGCCCACCGCGGGAAATCAATATGCTGGAAAGGCCGCGCCTCCACGGCACCGTTCTTCAGGTACACGGGGCACTTGCTGAGGCTTGCGAATGTAAGCGGCGCCACGAACTCCGTCGCGGCCTCCGTCATGCACACGCGCACCTCGGCGCCCTTCTTCTGCAGCAGGCGCAAAAGTTCGCAGCTCTTGTAGACCGCGATACCGCCCGAGACACCCAGAAGGATTTTCTTTCCGGCAAGATTCATATAGTGCAAGATAGAAAAACTAGGGCGGTTTCACCCTTCCCGATGGCGCGCCCGGCCCGCACGAACTCGCTTTTTGCCGAAAAAGCAGACCAAAGGGGGCGTTTGTCGCAATTTGGTCTGCATAATTTCGTACAAATTAAACAAAATATGGTAAAATCAAGGGATTTTTCTCCTGAAGGAGCGGTTTTGGAGGCGCATTTGGAGGCTTACACCCCAAAAATCTCTAAATCATTTACACACAAACTAACAAAAAGCAGACTAATGCCCACTTCCACGCCAGTTTAGTCTGTAAATTTGCGAATCATTCGCAAATCTGCCCGAAAATTACAACAATAGTCCCACCCGCAAATCAAGGCACCAGCGAATCCACACCCGCGCTACCTCAAAAAACGAAAATCCCGCAGGCTAATGCCCGCGGGACTTTCTAAACTAGTAAGAGATCTTACTTGGCTTCTTCAGCGGCAGCTTCTTCAGCCGGCTTTTCGGCCTTCTTCTTGGTTGCCTTCTTCTTCGGGGCGGCAGCTTCGCCAATCGTCGTACCCGATTCACCCGGCTTGTGGGAATCCATCCAAGCCTTGAGTTCTGCGGATTCGCGGTTCTTGAAGTAGTCCACCACGGAGAGGTAGATCTTGCGGTTGTTCTGGTCGATCTCGGTCACGACAGCCGGGACTTCGTCGCCAACCTTGAATGCATCGGCCGGAACCTTGATGTATTCAGCGGTGAGCTTGGAGACCGGGATGAAGCCTTCGATACCGTCGTTGAGTTCAACCACGACGCCGCGGTCGAGCATACGGACAATCTTGCCCTTCACTTCGGAATCCACCGGGAACGTGGTTTCGATAGAATCCCACGGGTCTTCGGTGAGGTGCTTCATGGACAGAGAAATGCGGCGCTTTTCCTTATCGACAGCGAGCACGACGCATTCGACCTTGTCGCCCTTCTTGACCATTTCGTTCGGGTGAGTGATCTTCTTGGTCCAGGACATGTCGGACACGTGAATGAGGCCATCCACACCTTCCTTGATTTCGACGAACGCGCCGAAGGAAGCGATGTTGCGGATTTCGCCAACCACGCGTGCACCCGGAGGAAGTTCGGTCTCGATGGAATCCCACGGATCGCTTTCGAGCTGCTTCATGCCGAGAGAAATGCGTTCGGCTTCTTCTTCAACCTTGAGCACAACGGCTTCCACTTCCTGACCCACGGAGAGGATCTTGGAGGGGTGCTTGCCGTGCTGCGTCCAGGACATTTCGGAAACGTGGATGAGGCCTTCGACGCCGCTATCCAGTTCGACAAATGCACCGTAATCGGTAATGGAAACAACCTTACCCTTAACGATAGCGCCTTCCGGATAACGTTCGGCGATATCCTTCCACGGATGCGGCTTAAGCTGCTTCATGCCGAGAGAGATGCGTTCCTTCTTGTCGTTGAAGTCGAGAACCATGACTTCGACTTCCTGGCCGAGCTGGAGCATTTCGGACGGGTGGTTGATGCGCTTGTAGCTCATGTCGGTGATGTGGAGGAGGCCGTCTACGCCGCCAAGGTCGATGAATGCACCGAAGTCGGTGATGTTCTTGACGATACCCTTGCGGACCTGGCCCTTCTCGAGAGTTTCGAGAACGTCGCCACGCTGCTTGTTGCGTTCTTCTTCGAGAACCACGCGGCGGGACACGACGATGTTGCGACGGGCCTTGTTGACCTTGATAACCTTGAGGTCGAATTCCTGGCCGATGAGAGCGTTGATGTCCGGGATCTGACGGAGGTCGATCTGGGAACCCGGGAGGAAGGCGTCGATGCCGAACAGGTCGACAACCACACCGCCCTTGATACGCTTGGTGAGCGTACCGCGCACGACTTCGTTGTTTTCGAATGCCGCGTGGATGCGATCCCACACGCGCACGAAGTCGGCCTTCTGCTTCGAAAGGATGAGACGGCCGTCTTCATCTTCGAGCTTCTCGACAAACACTTCGATTTCGGAACCGATTTCGAGGGAGTCCGTGTCCTTGAATTCAGCACGATCAATGACACCTTCGGACTTGTAGTTCACGTCGATGAGCACTTCCTGGTCGTTGACCTGGCTGATCTTGCCCATGACGAGCTTGCCCTGTTCGAGGCAGCCCATGCCGGCATAGATATCGGCGTTAGCCTTGCGGAAGTCCTGGCTGCATTCGCCCTGAGCGGCGAGGATTTCGGCGAGATCTTCCTGGGTTCCGAATTTGAGATTTTGAGACATATTGTTAATTGGGGTTGTGGATCAAAGGACTCGGGACTACGCCACTACACCTACGTAGTCGAGAATCTTTTGAACCTGTTGTTGGATTGAGATGTGTGTAGTGTCAATTTCGATTGCGTCGTCCGCCTTCTTTAACGGGGCGTTCGCGCGGGAGGAATCCAGGCGGTCGCGTTCGACCAGGTTCTGGAGAACCTCCTCAAGAGTTACCTTCTCGCCCTTTTCAAGGAGTTCCTTGTAGCGGCGTTCGGCGCGGACCTTCACGTCCGTCACCATGAAGAACTTGTACTTCGCGTCGGGGAACACGACCGTGCCGATGTCGCGGCCATCCAGGATGCAGCTCTGCTTCTTGCCGATTTCGCGCTGCTGCTTGGTCATCGCGGCGCGGACAGACGGGAGGGCGCAGTAGATGCTCACGTTGCTCGAAACCTTCATCCCGCGGATTTCGCTTTCGCGGCAAACGCCGTTAATGAGGATATGGTTTTCGGAGTCGAACCCGAGGGTGAGGTTAGAGAGCAGTTCGTCCATCGCGGGGCCTTCCTCGGCCGGCAGTCCCTTGTCGAGGGCGGCAAGCGTCACCGCGCGGTACATGGCACCCGTATCCAGGTAGGTAATACCGAGGGTCTTGGCCACAATCTTGGCCGTAGTGCTCTTCCCGGTACCCGAGCCGCCGTCGAGGGCGATGACAAAATTTTCAGAACTACTCATGAGTGGGGGCAATTATAGAAATTTTTGCCCTAGTACTCAAGATCGTAGAGGTAGACCGTGGCCGTATTTTCGCGCGTATCCCAGAAAATCAGCTGCGAACCGTTCTTGTACAGCGAAAGTTCGTAGTCGTCCTCGTAAAAGTAGTAGTACGAGCCGTCGTCGTCGTGGCCCGAGCCGTACTGCCTTTCCGTGTAGTAGAAGTTATTGCGTCCGTCCAGGTTGAGCGAGGCGAACCCGTCGGAATCAATCCGGAGCGAGGCCGTGTAGGCGGGGCTCACCGGCTCCTCGTAACTGCAGTCATACAGCCCGAAACTGTCGTAGCGGCAGTCCATCACGTAGTAGTAGCGGAAAGACCTGTTGAACAGGGCCCCGTCCGCATCCGGCGAACCCGCGGTCCAGTCCCCGCCACAAGCGGCAAGGAGCAGGGGCAAGAACGCCACCAGGAAAATCTTTCTAAAGAATAAAGCCATGCTTACCTAAAAAAATACCCCGACCGGAGCCGGGGAACAAAAGATTACAGACAACCTATCAGTCAGATTCATAGTCGCCGTTGAAGATCTGCTCTTCGGCTTCCTCGGTGTTCTCGTCGTGGAACTCTTCCGGAGCCTGGAGGTCGCGGGTACTGCCGTACTTGCGCTTTTCTTCGTCGGTCAGCTTGTTCGTGAACACTTCGACCTGCTGTTCCTGCTCGGCTTCCTGTTCTTCTTCCTGCAGAATCTTCTGGCCTTCCTCAAGACGGCGCTGGATGCGCTTCTTTTCCATCTCTTCGAGGTTCGTGCCGACCTTGGCCTGTTCCTCGGAAACGACGTAGCGTTCATTGGCTTCGTCCATGGCGGCCTTGATACCCACGAGGCGGCCCCTGCCATCTACGGACAAGCCTGCCTTACGGAGGGTAGAAAGCGGCAAACGGCGAGCTGCGGTCTGGTACTCGGGCTTGAATTCGTAGCCGTCAGGACTAATCTGATTAGCCTCGTCAGGCGTCACGTAATCAAGTGCTTCCTGCCAACGGGAACCCTGCACACAGGAAGTAAAACCAACAAGGGCATTGTCGAGTGCCTCCGGATCGTTCGACGTGCCAGCGCAGCCGATCAATGCGAAAGCGGTAAGTACTAAACCCAGCAATATCTTTTTCATAGGGAGAAACCTCCGTAAAAAAATTATCCCACACATAATATATAACAATTTTTTCGGCAAAATATCCAAAAAAAGACAAAAAATTCATAACTTCGTGCTATAAAAGCACTTACAATCACTAAAAACAGGTCAGATTTGCTATTTTCTGGCCCAATATGAGTGAAAACGCAGATATTTACCGCATCAAGACCTCCGATGACCGCGAAATAGTCCTTATTGGCACGGCCCACATCTCGAAAGTATCGAAGGAACTTGTGCGCGAGACCATCGAGAACGAAAAACCCGACACCATCTGCGTCGAGCTCGACGAAGGGCGCGCGAAGTCCATCCAAGACCCCGAACGCTGGAAAAAGACCGACCTGAAGGAGGTCATCAAGAAGAAGCAGCTCGCGACCCTCATCGCGAACCTCGTGCTCGGGTCTTACCAGAAGAGGATGGGCGAACAGACCGGGGTGAAGCCCGGGTCCGAACTCAAGGAGGCGGTCGACCTCGCAAGCGAAAAGGAAATCCCCGTGGTTCTCGCCGACCGCGACATCAAGATTACGCTCCGCCGCACATGGGCCTGCACGCCCTGGTACCGCAAGTTCAGTTTGCTGGGCGGGCTTTTCGCAAGCATTTTCGACAAGACGGAAATCAGCGAGGAGGAACTCGCAAAGATCAAGGAGCAGGACGCCCTCAACTCCATGATGCAGGAATTCGGCAAGAGTTTCCCCGAGGTGAAGCAGGTGCTTATCGACGAGCGCGACCAGTTCCTCGCGAGCAAGATCAAGAACGCTCCGGGCCAGAAGGTCGTGGCAGTCATCGGTGCCGGCCACATGAAGGGAATCGCGAGCATCATCGAGGAGAACAAGGAACTCCCGAGCGAGGAATCCATCAGCGTTATCCCGAAGGGCGCACCCATCTGGAAGATTATCGGCTGGGCCATCCCGCTCGCGATTGTCGCAAGCATCGTGTTCGTGGGCTACAAGGCGGGCGTCGAGAAGGCGGGCGAACTGAGCCTGCAGTGGGCAATGCTTACGGGCGGCGGTGCCATGCTCGGCACGATTATCGCAGGGGGCCACCCGCTCACCATCCTTGTGGCGCTGGTCGCCGCACCGTTCACGGGGCTCACGCCGCTTATCGGCGTCGGGTTCTTTACCGCGCTTACGCAAGTGTACATGAGGCCGCCGCGCGTGTCCGAGATGGAGACGCTCTCCGACGACATCTGGCAGGTGAAGCGCTGGTGGAAGAACCGCGTGACCCGCGTAATCCTGTGCTTCCTGTGCCCGGGAATCCCGGCGATTATCGGGAAGATTCTCGCGATATTCCAGATATACCAGGCATTCTAGTAGATTTCTTAAACCCTCTTTGAGGGTTCGGAGTATCCCTTATTGAAACAAAAAGGAACCCGCAAGGGGTTCCTTTTCGTTTCAAGGAGAGAGAGGGATTCGAACCCTCGGACCTGTGACAGTCTCCGGATTTCGAGACCGGCCCAATCGACCACTCTGGCATCTCTCCAAGGTTCGCATAATGTAGTAAAGTTTTAATCTTTTGTCTACCCTTTGAAACAACCAGCCTTATTTCTACATTTGGCCCCGAATCCATAAAAGGATCCAACAGACTTCAGGTTTATGAGCGCGAGTGCGCTTCGGGGCTTTTCAAGGTTCAGCCAGGTAACCGGCACAAGAACCAATCGATAGTGCGGCATGAGCCGCAGATGAAGTTTACGGGTCCTGAAGGCGCATCATGACTAAGAATACCGAAGAACGTATTCCCGAAGAAGATATTAACCCGAATTCCAAAATAGCACGTGAAGCGGACGCTTTCCTAAGCGCCCTTGCTGGCGGTGCGGACGAAGACGAAGCCGACGAGGCAGCATTCCTCGCACTGAACCCGAACGGCGTAGTCGTCGATGAAGAAGGCGACGTGCTGAAGAAGGGTCCCAAATCCGCCATCGATGTCGGCACGAAAGTCGAAATCGAGGAAGGCGAAGTCGAACAGGAACTTGACGAAGACTGTTCGGCAACTTCATCGGCATCGGACGAAGAATACGCCGTGTCGAAGAAGGACTGCGCGGATCAGACTGTTGAAAAGGAGATGTCCGGTCAAGCCGGACATGACAACGCTACTGCCGAGGAAGACAACACGGATATCGAACAATCTTCCGACGATGATCTGGGCGACGAAGCACTCGTGACGTTCGAAGATCTCGGACTTGCCGACGAAGTTCTCGAAGCCATCAAGGCGATGAACTACGAGACACCCTCCCCCATCCAGGCGAAGGCGATTCCGGCACTGTTGCAGGGCGCAAACCTGCTCGGTACGGCTCAGACCGGTACCGGCAAGACGGCCGCGTTCTCGCTCCCGCTGCTTTCCAGGCTCAACTTCAACGGGCACGAGACATCGATGCTCGTACTCACGCCGACACGCGAACTTGCCATCCAGGTGGCGGAAGCTATCCAGCAGTATGCGGTGAAGATGCCGAAAGTACACGTGGTTCCCGTCTACGGCGGGCAGGATATCGCAGTGCAGTTGCGCGCCCTCAAGCGCCAGGCGAACATCGTGGTCGCAACACCGGGCCGACTCATCGACCATATCAAGCGCGGTTCCATCGTGCTTTCGAGCGTGAAGGCCATCGTGCTCGACGAGGCCGACGAAATGCTTGACATGGGATTTATGGAAGATGTGGAGACCATCCTCAAGGAAATCCCCAACGACGCACAGCGCGCACTCTTCAGCGCCACGATGCCTGCAGACGTGAAGAAGATTATCGACCAGCATTTGGGCGAATACGAGGAAGCCCGCATCGAGGGCAAGACGACGACCGTCGAGAACATCCGCCAGCGTTACCTGCTGGTGAAGAACGAGCACAAGATTGAGGCGCTTGCCCGCGTGCTCGAAGGCGAAGACTTTGATGGTGTGCTGATTTTCGTACGCACCAAGCAGAACACGACCGAAGTTGCCGAGAAGCTTGAAAGTCGCGGGTTCAACGTGGCCCCGCTCAACGGCGACCTGGCGCAGTCCATGCGCGAGCGCACCATCAACCGCCTCAAGATGGGCAAGCTCGATATTGTCGTCGCCACCGACGTGGCCGCCCGTGGCATCGACGTGGACCGCATCTCGCTCGTGGTAAACTACGACATTCCCTACGACACGGAATCGTACGTGCATCGCATTGGCCGTACGGGTCGCGCCGGGCGAAGCGGGAACGCAATCCTCTTTATCACCCCGCGCGAAAAGCGCATGCTCAAGACCATCGAGAAGGCCACCCGCCAGCCCATCGAAGTGATGGAAATGCCTACGGCAGAAGTCATCAGCGCCAAGCGCGTCACCGCCTTCAAGGAAAAGATCAGGAGCGTGATTGCCACTGGCGAACTGGACAAGTTCAAGGAACTCGTGGAAAGCATGGTTGCCGAAAGCGCCGAGCCCATCTCCGCCATCGACATCGCCGCCGCCGTCATCAAAATCTGGCAGAAGAAGCAGCCGCTGTTCCCGGAACTCAAGCCGCTCGACGCCCCGCGCGAAAAGAACCGTGGCGGCAGGGATTTCCTCGGGCGAGATTCCGATAAATCCGCCGGCGACTTTACGAACGAAGAAAAGAGCCGCCTGCGTAAGGAACGCAAGGAAGGCAGCAACGGCGTGGAAGAAGGCTTCCTGCGCTACTACATGGGCGTGGGCCGCATGGACCGCGTGACCCCGAAGGATATTGTGGGCGCCATCGCCGGCGAAGGCAACATCAGCAGCAGCAACATCGGGCGCATCAAGCTCTTCGACAGGTTCAGTACCGTCGAACTGCCCGAGACGCTCCCGCAGGAAGTTCTTGACATTCTCTCCGGGATGACAATCCGCGGAAACGATTCCAAGTTCCGCCTCATGACCGACGAGCCGCCCGCAGGCCCGCGCGAAAGCAGGGAAAGCCGTCGCGGGTTCCATCGCGGTGGTCACGACTTTGGCCGCGGCGATCGCCATGGGAAAAAATTCGGCGAAGACCGTCCGTTCGAAAACCGCAGGGCGCGCCGCGAGAAGATGTTCGCCGACCGCAAGCCGGGCAAATTCGAAGACCGCCCGTTCCGCAAGGATCACGACGAGCGCAGCTTTGGCGACAGGCCTTTCCGCAAGACAAGGCGATTCGGACGCGTATAAGTTTTTCGAAAAAGAATTATATTAGTCTCGCAAAATGAAACAGGCAGTTAAGAAAACAGTTCTCGATAACGGCATCACCATTCTGACCGACTACATGCCGCACGCTTACTCGGTTGCGGTTGGTGTTTGGGTGCCGCGCGGATCGCGACACGAAGCAAAAGACGAATACGGGCTGAGCCACTTTTACGAACATCTGGTATTCAAGGGAACCGAAAAGCGAAGCGCCCTCGAAATTGCGCACGCCATCGAGGACAAGGGCGGAAACCTGGAGGCCTACACCACAAGGCAAGAGACCGGGTTCTACGCACAGATTGAACGCAGCCACCTTCCGCTCGCCGTCGACGTGATTGCCGACATGCTCATGCACCCGCGCATGGACAAGAAGGAGATGGAGAAGGAACGCCGCGTCATCATCGAGGAAATCCACAGCTACGACGATATTCCCGAAGAAATCGTGGGCGATGTGTTCAATGCAATCCACTTCAAGGGTTGCGGCATCGCGCATTCCATCACGGGCACCGTCAAGCAGGTGAAGGCGCTCACGCACAGGCAGATGCTCAAGTATAGGGAGCAGGTCATAAGCGAGATTCCGCTCCTAATTTGCGCTTCGGGCAAGGTGGACCACGAGGAACTCGTGCAACTTTGTGCGGAAAAGTTCGCGCAGAAGAAATGCTCCGGCGTGTTGCCCGCGGATGTCTACCGGGCACACAACAGCGTGAAGGTCGTGCAGAAGCAGGACATCGCGCAGTCGAACCTCTTCTGGGGCTTGAGCTTTGACCGCAACCTGATGGACGAGCGCGGGCGTTGCGCCCTCTCGCTTTTCAACGTCGCGATGGGTGCGGGCATGGCAAGCCGCCTGTTCCAGAAGATTCGCGAAGACAAGGGACTCGCCTACTCCGTGTATTCTACCGCGGATATTTACTGCGACTGCACCGACTGGGGCGTATCGCTTGCAACCGAGCCGCACCAGCTCAAGACTGCCCTCGAACTTTCGCTGAACGAGACCCGCAACTTCTTGAAGCGCGGGTTCAGCAAGGGCGAATTCGAACGCACCAAGACGAACATTCTGGGAGGCATGTACCTCGGTGCCGACAGCCCGGAGAAGCGCGTCGTCCGCATGGCGGAACAGATGCTGCACCTCGGGGAATTCCACACGATGGAACACTCCGAGAAAATCATCAAGTCCATGACCGAAGATGAAGTCGTCGTTACGGTGAACCGCCTGTTCGGTGCCGCAAAGTTCTCCGCCGCGGTCATCGAGCCCGCCGGCCGCAAGAAGACCGAACTGGACGTCAATTTTTTCTAGACGCACCTACGTCATCCTGAACGCGGAGCGTGAAGGATCCAGACCCGACCATTGCGCATTCAATTCTGCGCGGGCAAATCTGCGTGAGCAGACCAAATGGGTTGTTCGGCGGCTTTTGGTCTGCTGAAAATTACTTTGCACGTAACAAAACAGGAGGATTTGAAAGGCTCGAGCAGACCAAATGGGCTGCTCGGTTGCTTTTGGTCTGCTGAAAATCACTTTGCACGCAACAAAACAGGAGGATTTGAAAGGCTCGAGCAGACCAAACGGGTTGTTCAGCGGCTTTTGGTCTGCTGAAAATTACTTTGCACGTAACAAAACAGGAGGATTTGCAAGGCTCGAGCAGACCAAATGGGTTGTTCAGCGGCTTTTGGTCTGCTGAAAATTACTTTGCACGTAACAAAACAGGAGAATTTGCAAGGCTCGAGCAGACCAAACGGGTTGTTCGGCGGCATTTGGTCTGCTGAAAATTACTTTGCACACAACAAAACAGGAGGATTTGCAAGACTCAAGCAGACCAACTGGGCTATTTTCCTGCATTTGATCTGCTTTTAAACGAAAATGCTCCTGAATCAAGGCGCTCCGCGCATAAAAAAACGCCCGTTGCCCATGGCCTTGCCGACCGGCGCGCATTCAATCAAAAAGCGCCCCGCCCTGTTACAGGCGGAGCGCAATTTCTCGCGTTTTCGCTAAGTCAGCTAATTAAGCAGCCTTCACGACTTCGACGACCTTGGCGAATGCTTCCGGATCGGCGACGGCGGGGACGAGACCGTTCGGCTCTATATTGGGCAAGGCATCTCCGGCATCGCCTCACTCTCGCCTCCGCGGCTTGTCAATACAAGCCGTTCTGGCTCACGGACACGACCGTTCGGCTCCATATTGGGCAAGGCATCTCCGGCATCGCCTCACTCTCGCCTACATCGCCAGCTTACGCCTGGCGATTCCGGCTCACTCATGGCCTTGCCGACCGGCGCGCATTCAAGCAAAAAAGCGCCCCGCCCTGTTACAGGCGGAGCGCAATTTCTCGAGTTTTCGCTAAGTCAGCTAATTAAGCAGCCTTCACGACTTCGACGACCTTGGCAAATGCTTCCGGATCGGCGACGGCCATATCGGCGAGAACCTTGCGGTTCATCTGGATGTTGGCCTTGGAAAGCTTGTAAATGAACTGGCTGTAGCTGATGCCGTGTTCACGGACGGCGGCATTGAGGCGGACGATCCACAGGGAGCGGAACGTGCCCTTCTTGTCGCGGCGGTGAGCGTAGGCATACTGACCGGCGTGAGCAACTGCGTCGATGGCAAGGCGAAGGTTCGACTTGCGACGGCCGTAGAAGCCCTTGGCGGCCTTGAGGATTTTTTTGCGGCGTTCGCGGGAAGGAACTCTGGTTTTAGCGCGTGGCATTCTTACTCTCCTTATGCTACTACAAGCAGACGCTTGACGTGATAGGTATCGACCTTCTTGACGAGTGCACCCTTACGAAGGTTGCGCTTACGCTTAGTGGTCATCTTGGCTTGAATGTGGCGCATACCAGCGCGCTTGAACTTGACGTGGCCGGAACCCGTCACGCGGAAGCGCTTCTTAGCACCGCTGTGTGTTTTCATTTTAGGCATTTGTACCTCGTAGGTTAATGTTAAGCCTCACCTGCTGCCTTTGGCTCGGTTGCGGGCTTCGGTGCCTGGTCCTGCTTTTTGGCAGAACCCGCACCACGTTTAGGACCGTAGATAGAAAGCATTGTGTTGCCTTCCACCCTGGAGTCCATTTCCAAATCGCCGAATGGTGCCAGGTCTTCCTTGGCGCGTTCCATCAGGCGCTTGCCGTAGTCCATGTGCGCCATCTCGCGCCCACGGAACTGCATGATAAGCTTCACCTTCATACCATCCTGCAAGAACTCGGCCGCCTGCTTGATCCTGTACTGGTAGTCGTTCTCGGCAGTCTTCGGGTGCATCTTGATTTCTTTCAGCTTCACCACGTGCTGCTTGGCCTTAGCGGCCTTGGCCTTCTTGACCTGCTCGAACTTGTACTTGCCGTAGTTGATGATGCGGCATACGGGCGGTTTTGCATTCGGAGACACTTCCACCAGGTCCAGTCCGGCGTCCTTTGCCATCTGCAATGCCTTGCTCGTCTCGATGATGATGGCCTCGCCATCTTCCTTCACAAGACGAATCGGGGAGATATGGATATCTTCGTTGGTACGGGTCCCATCGCTGGGACGGTTGGGCATGCGGCGATCGCGCGGATTAGGGAACAAGTATACTCCTTGGGTATGATTGTTAATGTGGGCGAAAATTTAGCAAGTTTTATGTAAATTTCAAATATCTTTCGACAAAACCCTTTAAAAAATGCCCGATTTTTGTATAATTGGGCTTGTTGCGGCGGTAGCTCAATGGTAGAGCCTTAGCCTTCCAAGCTAATGGTTGCCGGTTCGATCCCGGTCCGCCGCTCTAGGACCCCTCGTTCGAGGGGTCTTTTTTTGTTTTTTTTCATCTTGGTGGGGGAAGCCTCCCCCTGGCTTCCATCGCCAGTCCCAGTGACAAAGGTCCCTGAGCCTGCCGAAGGGCCGCCACCCCCTCGCCTAGGTGGCTCTGCCCCCTAAAACCCCCGATCATGAGTCATCCTGAGCGGAACGCAGTGGAGTCGAAGGATCCAGACCCGAATGTCATCCCCGCGCAGGCGGGGATCTTTTCAAGCAGGTCCAGACCTGCTTTTCGTTAAAGAGTTTGCTTCGAGGTCGGATTTACACACTCACACATTCACTTCGTTCGAGTGTTCGCTTTGTAAATCCCCCCTCTCCGCAAAGAAACACGAGAGTGGCTCTGGGAAAAGACTGTTTATCGCGGGAACGTTTCGAAGCGGGTACTGCGAAAGCCTCGTGACTAGTTAGTCCCATCGGCCTTCACGAACCGCGGGTACAGAATTAAACTGCAAGGAGATGTTTCTAGGCATCCATCATCAAGCGAGGCTCGAGAGATTCGATCTTGTAATTGTTGCGGGTGGACTTTTTAGCCTTGAAAGCAGACTTATTGGTGTTCTTGTTGTTGGACTTGACGTTCTTGGACATGATTTTCGCCTTTTTAGTTAAAACTTTTTTGTGTGGAATTTGAAAAAAATTCCATTTGGGATATACAAAGTACAGCGCACTTCCAGGTGCGCTGTACTTTGTGTCAAAATTTGTGATTATTCAACCTTCACGCAACGGACGGAGAAGCCATATGTTTTTAAATCCCCATCATCTGGTTGCGGAGCTCGCTCATTTGAGCCAGATACATAGCCACCCATTGCGTATACAGTCACATCGTAACTATGCTCTTGCGGGTAAAACCAGAAAGCAACCTTTTTAAGGGATTTAAACACACCTCCCTCAGGGTCCCTTAATCCAGCGCCAACTAGGGAGAACCCACTGTAGTTCGTTCCGCTGAAACCGTATGTGGAACGCATTCCCTTGACACCATCATCATTCCATTCAGCATTTATGACAATGACATAGTCGTTAAAATTAAACAGCCTCCAGCCATCAGGGCAGATTCCTTGGTGATTTTCCTGAATAAGTTCAGCGCAACTCTCGGTATTGCAGCGGCTCGGCAACTGCATTGCCTCCGCCCACTGGTAAAGTCCACCGAACTGATCGCAGTTGGTAGTATCGTTGTTATAGCAATAGCGCTCTATATTGTTATCGTCACTTTGGTTCTGATTGCCAGGCACATCGATACCGATATTCAGGTTCTCAGCCATTACTGTCACAGAAGCTACTTTATGCACGGTATCTGTACCAGTTATCGTTATGTAGTAATAACTGCGGCCATTACGCGGATCCCTGAATGTCTTATACCCATCTTCATCAAATTTTTGGTATCCAAGTGTCTTCGAATGGTCAAACGGCACATACTCGCTGCTGCTCGACACCGACGAGGAACTCGATTTCGCACTGCTGCTCGATTTTGCAGAACTGCTAGACTTCGCCGAACTGCTGCTCGACAGATCCTCGCCCCCTTCGGCTGAGCTCAGGGCAGGCTCCGCCGAGGATGACGAACGCGCGGAGCTGCTCGAAGCGACGCTGGACCCTTCGACAGGCTCAGGGACCTTAGAACTGCTGCTGGACACACTTGTCTCGCTACTGCTCGACTGCGGTGTGACGCTCTCACTGCTCGACGAGGTGGGTTCATCGTCACGCGGGGCAAAACTGCTCTCGTCGTCGCAAGCGGAAAGCGCCAACAGGGCTACGGCAGAAAGAGCCAAGAGTTTCGCGTGTAAATTGAAAATCATGATTGTCCTCCTTTCGTCTAAATATAAATAATTTCTAAATTTGCCTCTGTAAAAACGGCCGACATGGAGGCAATTATGTTTTTCGAACAAGCCATCGCACACCAGATTCCGGGCTACACCAAGGAGGCTGACTCACTCCACGGCGAATCGCTCGCCATGCTTGACTACAAGGACGAACTGAAGGTCAAGAACGACGCTATCCAGGAATTCTGGGACGTGAACCGCCTTGCCGGCAACCCACAGAAGGTTATCGCGAGCCCCATGCCCCGCGGGTACCGCACCACGAGCAAGCGCCGTGTGTACATGCAACCGGGCAACCTGCAGTTCGACCGCCAGGAATCCATGCTCGAACCCGAAGAGCACAACAAGATTTACGACTTCCTGTTCGAGAAACTGATTACGCCCGCGTACAAGCCGCTCGCCTACGCGCTCAACTGGATTATCATCCGCGGCACGTACCAGTACCGCGTGGTGATTTTCAACATCAAGAAGATTGACGCGAGCATCGTACGTAAACTCAAGTTGATTTCGGACGCACTGAAGGAATCGCCGCTCCACGTGACCGCGGCGCACGCCTACGTGGACACGACCGAATCGGACTACTACCTGGAATCGAAGCGCCCCACCGAAGGCCTGAACTTCAAGCAGCTCTACGGCCCGCGCGAACTCAGCCTGAATCTCGGGCACTTCAGCCTGCGCTACCCCGTCACGGGATTCAGCCAGATTAACGAGAGCCAGATTCACAACCTCATCAAGGCGGCGAGCCGCATGCTCAGCCTCGGCAAGGAAGACCACTTCCTGGACCTGTACTGCGGTTACGGCCTGTTCAGCTTTGCGCTCGGCGAAGCCGCCAAGGACGTGCTGGGCGTGGAATGGGAAGGCCCGTCCATCGACTGCGCGAAGGCTTCCGCAAAGCACCTGAAGAAAAACTACCGCTTTATCGCGGGCAAAATCGACGAAATGTTCGTGCAGACGCGCCTCCCGAAGCCGGTATTGAACGAGCCCGAAAAAATCCTGCTCGACCCGCCCCGCAAGGGCTGCGAACCCAGCGTGATTCATGCGCTCGCGATGAGGAAACCCATCCGCGTGTGCCACATTTTCTGCGGCACCGACGAGATTCCCGCATCGCTCAAGGAATGGGAACGTTACGGCTACCGCGTGCGCGAAGTGCAGCCGCTCGATTTGTTCCCCGGCACCCCGCACCTCGAAACCATCGTGATGCTCGAGAGGAAATAAGCGTGGAGGAAAAAAAGCCTGCACTCTGGACACGCAACTTCGTGACGGTCGCCGCCGCGAACTTCTTGCTGTTCTTCAGCTTTTACCAGCTGTTGCCGATTCTGCCGCTCTACATTATCGAGAAGTTCCAGACCGACAACGCAACCGCAGGGTTCATCATCTCGCTCTACACCATCGGGGCACTCGCCTGCAGGCCCTTCGCGGGTTTCCTCGTGGATACGCTTTCCCGCAAGCCGCTGTACTTCTGGACGTTCTTCGCGTTTACCGCATGCTTCTTGGGCTACAAGACGGTGGCCTTCCTGCCGATACTTGCCGCAGTGCGCTTTGCCCACGGCCTCTTCTTCGGGATTTCGAGTACCGCGAGCAACACGGTGGCCATCGACGCGCTCCCCGCAAGCCGCCGCGGGGAAGGCATCGGTTATTTCGGGATTAGCGTGAATCTCGCGTTCGCGACCGGCCCGATGACGGGTATGTTCCTGTACGAGGCCTTCGGGGACACCATCGTGTTTATCATCTCGATTGCGCTGTGCATCATCGGGCTCGTTCTCGTGCAGACCCTGAACGTTCCCCGCAAGGAGAAAAAGGCTCATGCGCCGCTTTCGCTCGACAGGTTCTTCCTCACCCGCGCCATCCCGCAATTCGTGAATTTCATCTTCGTGGGGTTCGCCTACGGGCCCGTCACGAACTACATCGCGCTCTACGCGAAGGAACTGGGCATCGGAGGTTCCGGCTGGTTCTATGCGCTCATCGCGGCAGGGCTCATCTTGAACCGCGTTATGACCGGGCGCCTGATTGACCGCGGCTACCTGATTCACCTGGTGGGCACCGGCATGACGCTCAACATCGTCGCCTACTTCCTGCTCGCCTTTAGCCACTCGCCCGTCACCTTCTTCGCATCGGCATTCCTGATTGGCACGAGCCTCGGGCTAATTTTCCCGGGCTACCAGACGATGTGCGTGAACCTCGCCCGCCACGACCAGCGCGGCACCGCGAACAGCACGTACCTCAGCGGCTGGGACATCGGTATCGGAGCGGGCATTTTGGCGGGTGGCTCGATGGCGGGGCATTTCGGCATGCACCAGCAGGTATTTTTCACCTGCGCCGTGGCACTTGTAATCGCCGACATATTATATTTCACGTGGACCGCAAGGCACTACCTGAAGAACAAGCTGGAAGGCTAGCCGTCCCGTCTTTTCCTAACGGACCGCAATCTTCGACGTTCTTCTGCCGTAGCGAACGATGTAAATTCCCGGTTTTTCCATCGGAATCGAAAGCGCGTTTGCCTGAGCCATGCCCGACCAAACCTTGGCACCACGGACATCAAACACTGCAACCTTCTTGCCAAGCAATTCGCCCTGCAGCACGATATCCCGATTCAAGACCGCAACGGTAAAGTTGAGTTTGCCGCTCTTTTGCACTTCAGGTTTCACCGCCGTGGCTGTATCTTCCGGGAGTACCGGCAGGGGGACTTCCTTCCCCGACAAAATCGGGAAACCGTCGTTCGAGCCAAGAGAATCGTACGCAAAGGCTTCACCGAGTCTTTCGGCAAAATCCCTGGATTTCATTTCCTTTTCCGAGAGTCCCGTTGAATCTTTCTCGTTCCTTTTCAAATGATAGATGTTGTCATTCGTGCATTCGGCACATACATTGGATGCCAGGGAATCCGTAGTATAAAGGTTTTGCTGCACCAAAAGCGGGCTTAATCTTACAAAGCCATAAAACGCATATTTACCACTTGAAGATTTTTTAGCCAGTTTTCCGCGATGGTAGCTATTCAGGACGTAGGATCTTTCTTTGAGACTCAATTCTCCGATTAGCCCTCCTATGTCATATTCACCATCAATGGTACCGGTATTAAAGCACCTGTCAAGAAGTATGGACGATTCCGCAGAACCGACAATTCCCCCACCACGCGATCCGCCATAGATATTCGAGTGGTCGTTCCAACAATTGACAATCTTTACGTCAGCCGCATCCGCCACAATCGCTGCGGCGTAGCGTCCCCTGATATTGGCATTCTTGATTCCCAGATTTTTGATTGTCGCTCCCGACGCATTGGCTATAAACGCAGCCTTTGATTCAGTGATCGATCCCGAAGGATCCAAATTCACAAGCAAATTGGAAATAACATGGCCATCTCCGTCAAAGACTCCCTTAAACGAGTCCCTTCTCCAACCACTTATCGGTGTCCATGTTTCCGAGGAATCAAAAACAATATCCTGCGTCAGCCTATAGTTTTTATCCGTGTAGAAAGCATACCGGTTTGAATCAAGAGACAATCGAGAGAGCATCACCAAATCTTCCTTCCCCTTGATAAGGAAGGGCTTTTCAGCAGTGCCCTCGCCGTCAAACTCGTACGAAATAACGGGATAGCCGTCATTGACATGTTTTTCGTCGGCGGCAAAAGTCCGGTTCATATCCTTGACGACATCCTTGTCGATGAATTCTTCGTGCGTAAAGCTTGCCGTATCCATTATTCCTGCCCCACTAGCGATTTTACCCGCAAAGGGGAACCCGTCTTTTTGATGATAGGCATACTGGATTGCGGTTCTCCCCGAATCCAACTTTCCATAATACCTTTCGATTTCTGCAAAAACAGCTCCGACAACTTCAGGGTAATCCGTCACAATTCGCCCCGCATTATAGACTCCGTAAGCAAGCTCGACAGAGCCAGCGACGCCACCGACAACACCCTCACCTACAACTTCCCCGCGGTTAAAGGAATTCGAAATCACCGTCGCGAGGCCCGATATTCCACCTACATGCCCATCCGCAAATACACTCCCGTAATTGTCGGCGTTCATGATGACGCCACCCTTTCCGGTAATTCCGCCAGCATTTAACGTCGTCCGGATAGTCCCCCTGTTGACGACATTGCAAATAATCGGTTTATCGCCGGCGTAACGGGTACGCCCCATAATCCCACCCGCCATTCCAGTCGAAAGCTCAGCAGACACATCGGCCTCGTTCACGACATTAATAATGGACCCATACCACATGAAGGCAATGACTCCTCCGGCGTTCCCGACTCGGTCCATGGCGGCAATGCTACCCGAAACTTTAATGTTTGATGCATACAGCGGCCCGGAACACAAGACACCGGCAGCCATAGTCCCGCCCCTGATATCAACATCCTCAAGAACAAGGTTGTCCACATATGCAGGTTGATCGGTCGCATCTAAAAACGCAGCGCAACCATTCTCCGAATAGGAGCGCAACTTGGAAATCTTGTGACCGCCACCATCATAATGGATTTCTTGTACCGGAATCGGTTTCCAATTTTCTTGCGCGTTCCATTCAATGTCTGCAGTCTGCTTATAATACTCTTTATCCTTATAGCGAATGGCCCCTGAATGCTTGTTAAAGAGCAAAAGGTCGTCAAAAGACGATATCAGGAACGGGTCATTTTTTGTACCGCTGCCCTTAAGATACTTGAAATCCCGAGATTCCGAAAGTAAAATGGGATACCCGCCATTTATCTTGACATCGCCGGTATCGGGCAGGTAGTTCGGCCCCAAGGAATCCGCATACTTGTCAATCTCACTCATCTTTGTCTTTTCTTCAAGCAAGGTCCCTTGATAATATGTTTCAGCAAAATTGAAGCAGCGGATAATCGTATCTTTCCGGTCGGAACTATACGGAGAGAAGTTGTAGAGGGAAGCTGTCGGGTAACCCTCCCCACTGACTCTCCCGGCATTGTAGGACTCTTCCAGATCAAATAGATAATGCGCCTGTCCACCGCCATAATTACCTATCAAGCCTCCCACATAGCTCTCACCAATGATTTCGCCCATGTTCCTAAGCAAACTGATATTGTATTTCGCATTTATGTCGCCATCCCTCCCGATACCAAACGAACCGGCGAGCCCTCCCACATATTTGTTCCCCGAGACAGTTCCGTAGTTCCTCAATTTGGTAAAATAGACACTCGATTCGGGCACATCAACAGAAAAGCCCCCAACAATGCCGCCTACCGTCTGCCCTCCGTAGACGGAACCGTAGTTGTCGCATTCAGATACTCCGCCACCATCTCCATAAAAAATCGATCCATAGCCAAAGATTCCTCCAACATGGCCACGCCCCTTTACGGATCCCTTAAAAATGCATTGATTGACGCTTACCGCATCGGAAGCGTACCCCGGATACCCAACAACGCCTCCAACATAATTGTTTCCTTCGACTATCGCATCAACAAAAATTTTGTGTACTGACGAAGCCATAGCCCCTGCAGCGGAACCAACAAAGTTTCGTCCCTTGATAAAGGAATTGACAATATTCAGGTTGTAAACACCACCATCCAAGTAACCGAACAGGCCTTGGAAATCGTCTTCGGAATTCACATAAAGACCACTGATGGTATGGCCATTTCCATTCAAACTAAGCTTTGCGGGCCTCGTAGTATCGCCTACGGAAGTCCATTTATACTTAGGCGGATTCTTGCCCCAAGTCGAGGCATCGCCTTCGTTAATGACAATATCGGTCATCAAGGTAAAATAATAGTTCGACTTCGTCGAGTCCGTGGCATATTTCACCATCAAGGCAAATTCTTCGGGCGTCGTAATTTGAACGATGTTTCCACTCTGCTTAAAGAATGTTTTTGCGGGCTTGACCGGCCAAGGAACAGGCTCCGCAAGAACGTGCCCGACATAGAAAAATAAAGCGCAAATGATTAAAGCAAACTTGTTCATACGTTCCCTCCCCTATTCTCCATCCTGAACACATCTGACAAAGCAGCCAGATCGCTTGGCCAAGTTACTCACGAATGTTCTACCCAAAAAGAAATTCGCCGTATATGCACGCCTGTAATCAAGTTGTGAAGCGCTGCAAAATTCTGCATGGGCCGTTTGGATATAAAAAGACCATTTCTTTGCCGTGGAACTAGTCCCACCAAAGTCCAAAGGCAAGCCAGAAAATCCCGTCGTATTGAGAGGGCCTTCGGCAACGGAACCCCAATTCAGAATCCAACCCACATCTGAAGCAAGCGATGCCGCGCTATTGCCGTTCAAAAGGGCCTTCCATTCGCTGGTATCGGGAACATGCCACCCGCTAGGGCAAATTCCCCTGTGCGGATGGTTTATCAAGGTATCCGGGACAGTAGTATCGGCGTAAACCGTATCGAGATCCATCAGAGCCGACCAGGAATAGTTTCTGCCCCCAATACCGCAGTCATCGCCATCCTTGACATAGCAACGGCTCTGGATATACATGCTTCGCGATCCGTCGTAATAGTTCAAGTTTTCCGCCATCCACTTTTTGCCGTCGATGACAACTGTCTTATATTTTTTCCCATCGCGGTCGTCTGTCAAAACGCCATATTCATAATTCTTGTTGAAAACATCTTCCTTATCATAATCGAAAAGCGAATCCTGCACCCAAGCACTATTCTCGCAGCGGAACCTGAATCCAAGCATTTCATAGATGTCGCCCTCGTTTGCCTTCAGGCAGGGGTGAAGCTGGCACATCTCGATATAGGATGCGCGACGCCATGCCCCACCATCATACACGTAATAAATTGCCTTCGGCGTTCCGCTCACAAGGCACGCCGCCGGCAGATTGGGCCTAGACCACACGGTATCCTTAGAAAAACGCGCAATAGCAAAAGAGCCTTCGCCTAGGGATTCGAGGCCAACCGTATCGGCAACGGAATCGGGAACGACAAACCAATGGCCTTCGCTACACCGATAATAGCCATTTTTAGAGAACCCGATGGACGTATCCCGCACGAATTTCCCTTCCTTTTCGCCGGTACACTTTTCAAGTACCGAATCGCGGGCATCCTTGATGACACTTGTAATTTCGTGATCCAGCAATGCCGAATCCCAAATATCAGCCGAGTTGCCATCACCTCTTTCGCCAAGGAACCATTTGTAACTTTCTACCCATTCGCCTTCATTGCAAGTAAAGGAGCCCCGTTCTTTACGATTGTAGAATTCTGCACCTTCCCAATCTGCATTGCATTCAGGAAAATACGTCAGCGTATCTCTAATCTCAACAAGATTTTGCTCGAGCCAAACATTTTTTGAGGTACATTTCATGTTGCGATTCAAGGCTTCGACATAAATAACCTTGAAACGGTACGAAGAATCACAATCGGGCAAATCTGCATACGACAAAACAGAATCCGCCACCGTACCTGCGCTGCTCGACGAATTGCTTTTTGTACTGGAACTCGACCGTGTACTTGAACTTGACTTCTTGCTGGAACTGGAAACGCCTTCAAAACCGTCCTCTTCATCCGAACTAGACGATTCATCCGCCTTCTGCCAGTCCTCGTAGTCTTCCCATTCGTCGCCATCGCAAATCATCGCAGCATTTTCTTCGGACAAATAAACGACTATTCCCTTCCTGTCTTGATTGCATTCATATTTTTTCAGGTCAGATTCATTCTTTGCATACGAGCCATCCGCCTCGTACAATTCGGCAAAAGATTCATCGTCGCTACAGCCGAGACACAGGACGGCAAACAGGAAGGCCGTTACAGATTTCACCACCAACTTCATTAGTCCTCCCCGCTTTCAATTTTCTTGATGCAGCGCAAGTGACAATAAAAATCCTTCTCCGCATAGCCCGACGTAAGCGCCGAACGTTTATCGTCGGAATAGGTGTACGCCAACGCATAGTAGGCCTGAGTATTACTTAAACTCGATGTTGTGCAGAATTTTGCCCTTCGATGGACCCAGTCATCCGTCCCGTACTCCCCACTAGGCAAGAGTGTCAGACCAGACTCATTATAGCTATCACGATACGTAACTGAAGTTCCATCGGCCACATACCCCCAAATATCTTTTGCCAGCGCCTTTGTAAAGCCAAATTTAAAAGAGGCGCTCCAATTTGAAAGGGACGGGATTCTCCAGCCTTCGGGGCATAGTCCCTGATGGCTCAATGTGTCCGTAATCTTTTTCGACATATACGTCGAATCCACCTGCATCGCTTCGAGCCAGCTGTAAAAACGTCCCGTGATTTCGCAATTCTTGGGGTTGTCGCCATAACACTTGCCCACTTCCGAATCATCGCCTGCATAGTTCAGGTTTTCTGCCATCCACACTAATCCGCCCGCTTTTACGGTCTTGTATTCCTTTCCGTCGCGGTCATCAGTCATGGTTCCATACGCAATACTTTCGTTAAAATAATTTTCGCGAGGGCGTTCATAGATGGTCATGTATTCCCACTGATTTTTCCCACGGCAAATAAACGGATAGCCTTTAAAATCCAGTGTTGCGCCAACATTCTTCTTCGAGCAGGCCTTCTTGAAACAGACTTCCGTAGAATCAGCGACTCTCCACCCGTCATCATAAATATAAAGAAGGTGCGTCGCATTCATCAGGGTTGCATCGCAATATTCCGACATGTTCTTCTTCGGTGCATTCAGGCGCCCCTCCTTAAAGGCACCTTGTGTGCCCGCCCCGAAGCCCAGCGTGTCGGCAACCTTTTTCGAGACGCCCGACCAGACGCCCTTCTTGCAATAATACAGGTGGTCGTAAGAAACACGGATTGTTCTTGCCGTGTCCTGCACAATGGCACCGTCGTTTTCGTTGTCACACTTGCCGAGAACCTTCTCCGCATTTACAATGGACGAATCATTGCGGACATAATAATAGGCGCTACTGCTGCTGTATTGCATTAGCGAATCGGGAATTTCAAAATAGTTGTCGAGGTCCGACTTGCCGTCTTTGTCAACCGGATCCAAAGTCCACGGAACAAATGGAGAAGCATCATTTGGCGGAGTATATTCAACCCATTTTTCATCGGTACATTTCATGTAACCGTTCAGCGATGCTATAAAGACGTAGCGCCCTTCATGGGAACTGTTGCATTCCTGCAAGTACTCGAGGGAAGGCATAGTGTCGTCTGCAGCAACATAGAGATTCAAAGTTGTAGTGGAAGCAGCGCTCACCTGTGCAGAACTTGAACTTGTAGTGCCCGACTTTTTTTCCGAGCTAGAAGGACCCGCATTACTCTTACCGGAACTGCTACTTTCTCCAGAACTCGAATTCTTGTCTCGGGAACCGCTCGGCTTGCCCTCGATAGGTTCAAACATCATCCAGAACCCGTCCTGACAAGTGAGATAGGCATCTTCACGCGACACGTAGACGGAATCGCCCTGTTGTTCTTCTCCACAGGCACCAAGATCCTCGGCAGATTTCGCCACAGGATAGTTTGAACCCGGACCAACACCGGAAGAATCGTCGCTACAGCCGACAAACAGGGAAAGAATAAGGAAAGCGCCCCATTTGCATGCCATTTTATATTTCGACATCTTTCACATCCTCCTTAACTCATAAATAGAAAATTCACAGGAAAGTCAACGGACTTCCCGTCAAACATTTGTAAATTTTGCACTATGAAACCCTGGAAACTGCTCAAGACGGAATACCTGGTAGACGCCCCCTGGCTCAAGGTCGCGAAGGAAACCTGCGAACTCCCGAACGGCAAGGTCATCGACGACTTCTACACGCTATGGCAACCCGACTGGGTGCTGATTCTCGCACGTACCGCAGGAGGCAAGTGGGTCATGACAGAACAGTATCGCCACGGCACCGGAAAAATCGCGCTTGAATTCCCCGCAGGCATCATCGACAAGGGCGAAACGCCGGAACAGGCCGCGCTCCGCGAACTGCAGGAAGAATGCGGGTATCGCATAGATCCTCGCCTACGCGAGGATGACAAAGGCAAAGCATCGAAGGCAAGTCGAACAGGTCTAGATTCTTCGACTACCCCTATCGCGCCATGCGCTCCAGGGTCCGCTCAGAATGACACAGTCAGGTTCATCGGGACATTCCCCGTGAATCCGGACAGGCACCGCGGCGTATTTCACGTGGTATTCATTGACGGGGTCGTAAAATCCGGCGAAACGCATTTCGACAGCACCGAGGACATCGAGTCTCTCGAGCTTTCCGACGAAGAACTGCAAAAGAAAATGGCGGACGGCACGTTCAACCATCCGCTACAGATTGCAGGTTACTTTAAATTAAAACTTAGCAAGAACTTCTAATAGATCCTCGCCTACGCGAGGATGACGACGGGGCTCGCGAGGATGACGACGGGGCTTGCGAGGATGACGACGGGGCTTGCGAGGATGACAAAAGCAGGTATTACCGCACTAGCACGCGCTGTGCGTCGCTACCCACGCGAACCAGGTACATTCCCGGCACAAACGTTCCCATGCTGAACGTGCCCGCACTTGCTGAAGCTTTCGCCACGATATGCCCGCGCATATCGTACACGACTACGCCGGAGCCGGCACGTACACCCGAAATTTCGAGCGAACGCGCGTGCGCCACCACACTGAAGCGGGCAACACTCGAACCCGCGACAGTGGGAATGGCATCCGGGTCCACCCGCCAGTGCGGGTAAAGCACCACGTCGGCATCGGCCACATAGTCCACGCCCAGCCTGTACACGCCCTTGCCTCCATCTTCGGTAGACCAGCCATCCTGCAGGTAGCCCTCGCGCGTGAACACGGCATCTTTCAGCTTCACCGTATCGCCGAACACCTTGACCTGCGGCTCGACAATCTCCAGAGCGAATTCGCCACCCATGTAGGTAACCGTGAACGTCTTCACTTCCCACTTGGCGTACAGCTTCACCTTGCCTGTAGAGCCCTCGGTAATCTGGGTCGCAGCATTCACGAAGTCGGCATCGTAGTACCAGCCGTCAAAATTGTAACCCTTCTTGGTAGGCGGGCGCAACTTGATGGTCGGAGTCTCAACATTATACGAAACCGGGTTCACCTCGTTGTTCGCGCCCGAGCCCATAAGGTACACGATATCATATTCCTGCAGTTTCCACTTGGCATACACCACGACGTTTTCTTCAATCACCTTGCTGGTATCGAATTCCGTACCTTCCGCGAACGAGGAATCGGTAAACCAGCCCACAAACTTGTAGCCGGCAGCCTTCGGGGCTTCGGGCAGTACCACCTTCTCGCCATCCTGCACGTAGGCGACGTTCACTCCGAACCCGCGAGCATCGAACGTTACCGTCCAGGTCGGAGCCTCGGTCCACACTGCATACAACGTTGTATCGCCCTTTACCTCTCCGAGCGATGCCAGAGACGCTTCTGCATCGGCCGCAAACGCCCAGCCTTTGAAGTAGTACTTCACATCATCTGCCGTATAGCTTTCCGGCAGGCCGATACCATCCACACTGATTGCCTCGCCTTCCGCGACCAGCTTGGACATCGACTTCACGGCACCCTCGCCCGGGAATGCGCTCCCGTTTGCATCGAAGGTCACCTTGAACATTTTCTTCCACACGGCATAAACAGTCTTCGCCTTGTCGGCAACACCCAGCACGCTATCCGGCTTCGTGGCGTCGCTTGTAAGCGCCCAGCCCGCAAATACGGTATCGCCGCGGGTCGGCGGAATAATTTCTGTGGCCGTAATCTTGTCGCCGACCTTCAAAAGCTTGCTCGTCTTGTCGCCATCACGGAACACGCCGCCATTAGCATCGAACTTGACTTCGAACATGAGCGCACCGCTCTCGTTACGCGACACGCCGTTCACCACCAGGTGCACCTCGCCCACGGACCAGACTCCGTCCTCGCTGCAGGCGCCATCTTTGAGTTCGCCACCATTCAACGCGCACGTCACCTTACCGACATTCAGTTCTTCTTCACCCAACGTCGTGCCATCCACCTCGAGCGAATCCGTCTTTTTGCCAACGCCTTCCGAAGCGACATCCTTGTCAAAGTAAGCGGCACCGACATTCAAGACGCCGTACTCGAAATTACCGACAATACCGCCCAACTTGCCGTCTCCACTATTGACAAGGGCGGTTCCATCGTATGCGCAGGATTCAACAGCCACCTTATCATTTTCATTTTTACCCCTAATGAACCCGGCAATGCCGCCGATATAGGTTTGGTTTCCGCTGGCATAAATAGAAACCGAGCTCAGGCTGTTCTTGATTGTCCCGTTCCAGGCATTGCCGACAATGCCGCCGACACCATTACCGTTTCCGCTCGTAAGGATCTTGCCCGAAACGGTGCAGCCCTCAATAGTGCCGCCTTTCTGCCAGGCGACAACGCCGCCGACAGAAACCGGCTGCTGGGCACCGAGAATTTCGCCGGCACTCGCCGATGCGGTAATATAGAGGTTATTGAAATTGAGGTTCTTGACCACGCCACCCGACATGACCGCAATAAACGCAGCATTCTGGGCGTTGCAATTCGCAACCGACGCGTCACAGAAAGGATTCTTGATTTCGGCAATCTTGCCCGCATCGATATAGAGGTTCGATATGGTAAAGCCGTCACCGTCAATAGTTCCGGCAAACTGGTTGCGCCCCATGCCCGCGGAAATCGGCATAAAGAGCTTGCCTCCCATATCCAGCGACCTCGTGAGTTTCGCGTTCAACGTAGCCGTTCCACCCGCGCGGTAAATTGAATCGGTAAACCACGCTAGGTTCGCCTCACTTGCGATAAGGTAAAAGTCCTTGCCGTCAATCTTCTGGATTTCCGGTTTTTCCATGGACTTGCCGTCCCACGCAGCAAACGACTGGCCGACACCCGCCAAAAACAGGAGCGATACAAACAAAATAAAATGGGATTGGACTGCAGTTTTCATCGTAATTCCCTTTTTTTGCCTAAAATAATTAAAAAAAAGACCTTTTGACCGGGCTCAAGAGAGCACTACAAAAAAAATATGCACTATATCACAAGTGCATATCGGTTCGGTTTTGTAAAAAGGCCGTTTTTCGCGTTCAAATGACAATTTTGAACATTTTGTCGCACAGAATAGAGCATTCCAAGTTGGATTATGGACGGAGTTATCAGCTAACTATTCAGCGTCTTTTCGTGCAAAAACAGCCTTGCAGGCATCCGCAAAACTGACCTTGAAGCCATCGAGCGGCCCTAAATCTGCACCATTCTTGAAGTGCGGGATGAACTCCGCCAGCTTCGCGCGCGAAATTTCGGACCAGTTTCCTTCCTTATCAAGGCAGAAAAACTCGTTATCGATGTATGCCTCGTAGTTGAACTCGCTTGTCGTAGATTCCAGGCCAAAGTCGCTGTAACCTTCGGGAGCCTGCTTTTCGGAATCCTCGATGGACGCCTTAACTTGTTCCAATTCTTCCGCATATTCATCGTCCACATCGGCAAAGGCATCCACACCGATGCTCAGCACGCCTTCTTTTGCGACAATGGACTTGTTCTCGCCGAAGGTGGCCTCGTAGGCGCTGGAACTTTCAGGTTCCGCAGACGAAGAGGATTCTATCCAGTCGTCATCTTCCGAGGAACTGGACGCATCTTCAGCGCCCGAAGAGGAACTGCCTTCCTCAGAACTGGAACTTCCGCCAGTTTCGGAGCTCGTGGCAACCGAGGAACTGGACTGCTTCGTAGCGGCGGAGGACTTTATCACATGACCGGTCTTGTCCATCTTGCCCGACGCCACGAGAGAATCGTACTCATCCTGGCTGTAGGTAAAACCATCCGGCGCAATCGCTTCGGGCGAAAGGTCCGAGGTACACGCCACAAGCAGGAATGCAGCGAAAATGCATGCAAATGCAAACAAAGACTTTCCGATCGAAACTTTCATTTCAAGCCTCCGGTTCTACGACGAAAAAGCAGAACAGCCCCACAAAGGGAATGCTCTGCCTTAAACATATAATTTTTTTTGCGGGTGGGCTACAGCGCGTCGATGACGGCGTTGAATTCCGCTACCGGACGCATCCACTTCTTCAAGAGATCGGCCTTGGGCAGGTAGTAGCCACCGATGTCGGCGGGTTTGCCCTGCTCGGCGGCAAACGCGGCGACAATTTCGGCTTCGCGGGCCTTCAATGCGTCGGCCACCGGGGCGAACTTCTTGGCAAGTTCCGCATCGTCCTTCTGGGCGGCAAGAGCCTCGGACCAGTAGAGCGCCAAGTAGAAGTGTGAGCCGCGGTTGTCCAGCTCGCCGATTTTGCGGGCCGGCGTGCGGTTGAATTCGAGAATCTTGCCGTTCGCTTCGTCCAGCGTGTCGGCGAGAACTTTCGCCTTCTTGTTGCCGTCCTTCAGCGCGACCTGTTCAAAAGCGGGCACCAGTGCGAAGTATTCGCCGAGGGAATCCCAGCGGAGGTAGTTTTCGGCGAGGAACTGCTGCACCTGCTTGGGGGCGGATCCACCTGCACCCGTCTCGTAGAGGCCGCCACCTGCCATCAAGGGCACGATGCTGAGCATCTTAGCTGATGTTCCGACTTCAAGAATCGGGAAAAGGTCCGTGAGGTAGTCGCGCATCACGTTGCCCGTGACGCCGATGGTATCGAGGCCTGCCTTGGCGCGCTTCATCGTTTCGACAATAGCCTTGCGCGGGCTCATGATCTTGATGTCGAGGCCGTTCAAGTCGTGTTTGGGCAAGTAGGCTTCCACCTTCTTCTGGATTTCGCGG
The DNA here is from genome assembly GCF_900129735.1 of Fibrobacter sp. UWCM. Lineage (NCBI taxonomy): Bacteria > Pseudomonadati > Fibrobacterota > Fibrobacteria > Fibrobacterales > Fibrobacteraceae > Fibrobacter > Fibrobacter sp. UWCM. The sequence goes on from NZ_FQWR01000013.1 coordinate 65,591, forward strand.
TCATGGGCGCGTTCCGGGTCCAGCCAGAAAATCGCGGGCGTGTTGCTGAGGCGTGCGCGCGTGACGGCGAGCTTCACCCAGTCGCGCACCGGAGCGTCCTTGGCCTGGCACATGCGGAAAATGTCGCCCGCTTCTACATTCTGCTGCAAAAGGACTTCGCCCTTGCTGTTCACGGCGCGGATAACGCCCTTGCCCTTTGCAACGAAAGTCTTGTCGTGGCTGCCGTATTCTTCGGCGCCCTGGGCCATGAGGCCCACGTTCGGCACAGTTCCCATCGTCTTCGGGTCGAACGCGCCGTTCTGCTTGCAGAATTCAATCGTTTCGTCGTAAATGCCGGCGTAGCAGCGGTCCGGAATGCAGGCGATTGTCTCTTGCAGCTTGCCTTCCTTGTTCCACATGCAGCCGGAATTGCGGATCATCGCAGGCATCGAGGCGTCGATAATCACGTCGCTCGGCACATGCAAATTCGTAACGCCCTTGGCAGAATCGACCATCGCGAGGTCCGGACCCGCAGCGAGCGCTGCATCGATAGCGGCCTTGACTTCTGCTTCCTTCGCGTTGCCTTCGAGGCGCTTGTACAAATCACCCAGACCGTTGTTGGCATCGATGCCCAGTTCCTTGAACAAGTCGACGTACTTCGTGAATACATCCTTGAAGAACACGCGCACGAATGCACCGAACAGCACCGGGTCAGAGACCTTCATCATGGTAGCCTTCAGGTGCACCGAGAACAGCAGGCCCTTCGCCTTCGCTTCGGCCATGGCATTGGCGATGAACTTTTCGAGCGATGCCATGCGCATCACGGTCGCATCGATGATTTCACCCTTCAGGAGCGGCTTTGCGGCGCGGAGTTCTGTGACTTCGCCCGCTTCATTGACAAATTCAATCTTGAACGTGTCGGCGTCAGCCATGGTGATGGACTTTTCGTTTCCGTAAAAGTCGTCGGCCTGCATGCTTGCCACATGCGTCTTTACAGAAGTGTTCCAGTTGCCATTGCTGTGTGGGTTGTTGCGGGCGAAGTTCTTCACTGCCTTGGGGGCGCGACGGTCAGAGTTGCCCTGGCGGAGCACCGGGTTCACGGCGGAACCCTTCACCTTGTCGTACTTGGCTCGGATTGCCTTCTCTTCGTCGTTCGCTGGAGCATCCGGATAGTCGGGCACGTCAAAGCCGTTCTTCTGCAGTTCGGCGATGGCGGCCTTGAGCTGCGGCACAGAAGCCGAAATATTCGGGAGCTTGATGATGTTCGCGTCCGGTTCAAGCGTAAGCTTACCCAAAAAGTCTAGGTCGTCGCTCGCCTTGCCGAAGGCGGCCAGAATGCGGCCCGGCAGGGAGATGTTCTTGGTTTTCACATCGATATCGGCGGCCTTTGCAAAACCGCGAACGATGGGGAGCAGGGATTGAGTCGCCAGGAACGGCGACTCATCAGTAAGCGTGTAATAAATCTTCGTATTCATACAAAAGTAAAGATAGAAAAAGCGTCACCACCAAAAATGCCCCGAAAACAAGTTTCGGGGCATTGGGTGTATGGATTAGGATTTCTCTTTTGCCTTAGCGGGTCACGCGGACGCTCTGCATTGCGCCGGTAAAGCGGTTGCGCAGGTAGTACACGCCGGAAGTCTTCACCATGCTGGAAGAGCGGAGCATATCGGCTGCGGCGTTAAACCCGTAGGCGCTCATCAGGCCGAGGCGTACGCCGTTCTGGTCGAACACGTAGTAGTCCTGGAGCTTGCCCGCATCAAAATTCACGTTAGCAATGGAGGTCGTACCCGGGTCGTCTTCACCGATAATCGGTTCGGGGTCGGTCGCGTCCTTGCCCTTCACGAAGGTGAAGTAGTCCACATCGAACCAGGCGCCGGTCACGTCCATGCGGAGGATATGCGTGCCTTCCGGGAGGGTCACGTTGGCGCTGACCTTGTTGTAGTCATCGTAGTTCTCTTCGCCGGACTTGGCCGCAGGAACCGTAATCACGTCGGTGAGGGCCTTGCCATCGAGGGAGAGCTGGAAACTGGAGGTAGAACCTGCGGCAGCCACGGCAGCAAACATCGTGTAGTCGCCCGCTTCCTTCACGTTCACGGTCCATTCGAGCCAGTCGCCTTCGCTGTTGTAGCCCACGATCACGCCGGTCGCCTTCTTGTACAGGTCGACACCCGTATCCTTGCGGTAGTCGCTATCGCCGTGATTTTCGGAATCGTCGCTATAGGACTGGTTGCTCGTGCCGTCTTCATTGACGCCCACGCCCGGGATATCGAAATCTTCGGCTTCCACCTTGCCCGGGAGCGCAATCGGCTGGCCCTTGAACGGAAGCTGCGGTTCGGGCTCGACCGGCGTGAAGGTCACTTCATTCTGGCCCTTGTTGAGGTTCTTCGCGAAGTAGTCTTCGAGCCAGTTCATGGAAGCGCGCTTGCGGCCATCCTTTTCGATAAGGCCGGTGTTTGCCACCCAAGTAGAGCCGTTGATGTAACCCCAGATGGTGATGCCCGCGACCCAAGGAGTTTCCCACATGAAGGGAACCTGGTTTGCATAGTCATTTTTCTGCTTGGTATCGTCGGCTTCGCCGATATCGTATTCCGAAACCAGGAGCGGGAGGCCCGTCTCGTTATGGATTCGAGTCATCTTGCTTTCGAAATCGTTCTTGCTCATGCCCTTGCAGTCGTGAGCCTGCTGGCCGTAAGCATCGACCGGAGCGCCATTCTTGAGGATGGTCTGGATGAGTTCGATACCTTCGTTGATCTGCCAGGAAAGCGTGTTATAGTCGTTATAGATAAGCACAGCCTTCGGCCAACGTTCGCGGGCCATCTTGAAGGCGTTCGTGATAAAGTCGTACTGGTGCTTGCCATTCACCACACGGTCGCCACCGAGGGCCTCGATAATGTAGGAGCCACCGCATTCCGTATCGTCGGTGCTGTGGCCTTCGGCACCTGCAGCAGGCTTGCCGTAACCGGAGTGGTAGTTGTCACCGGCCCAAATGGCTTCGTTCACCACGTCGATGTATTCGAGGTCCGGGAACTTGGCCGCAACGGCATCGAACCATTCGGTGATGTACTGCTTGGTCTTTTCTACCGTGATGCTCGGATTCTTTTTCTTGCAGAGGAAGTTCGGGTACTGAGAACCCCAAACGAGGGCATGGAACTTGAAGTGACGCTCACCGGGCTTTTCCTTGGCCCACTTGTAGGCGCTTTCGCACTTGTCGAAGTTGTCCCAGGCGAACTTGCTTGTACCGCTGTTGCCGTTAGAAAGGGAATGGATGGACCCCCACTTACAGCCATTTTCGGGAGTAATCTGATTCCAGTATTGAGCAAAGTCGCTACGGATCTGGCCACCCGTAGTAATATTGCCCAGGAATTTTGCGCCACCATCGGCCAATGCGGCATTCGCCACGGTTACAAGGCCAGCGATGGCAGCGACAGCAAGAGAAAGGGAAAGCTTTTTCATACACCACATCCTTATTTATTGTCTATACTCCAAAATTATCTTGAAAAACGCCCAAAAAAGCATGTCGGGAAGATGTTTCTATGGATAGATTATCCATAGGAATAAAAGAAACGGATCCCGAAACTTTCGTTTCGAGACCCGTCTCTAAAATGCTAAACCTTTTTGTTTGCGATTAGCGGGTAACGCGAACCCTCTGCATTTCGCCCGTGAAGCGGTTGCGGAGCACGTACACGCCGGAAGACTTCACGTAGCTAGAGGACTTGAGAATCGTGGAAGCCGCATCGAAGCCGTAGGCGCTCAGCACACCCAGGTTAGCACCGTGCATGTCGAACACGAAGTAATCCTGGAGGGCATTCGGGTCGTACTTCACCGTACGAGCGATAGCGTCCGTACCCGGGCCCGTGCCCGGACCTTCGCCAGCCTTCGAAATCTGGAACCAGTCAACGTCGATGTAGCCCTTGGCAACTTCCAACGTGAGAATCTGTTGACCCTTTTCAAGGGTAATGGAACCAGAAACCTTGTCAAAATCAGTCCATGAAGAGCCGCTGTATTTCAGAGAATCAGACACGACCTTGTCGCCAACCTTGAACACCAATGCGCCGTCACCGTCTGCAGCGACCATTGCAGTAACATCAAACGTACCACCCTCGGCAACGTTGATTGTGTACTCGAAAGAGTTTCCTGTCGGATTGCAGCCGAGAACAAGACCACCGTTCTTTTCACCAATGCTTACAGTCGTACCCTTTCTGTATTCCGTATTCCAGGTATCGCTGCATTCACCGGTAACAGAGTAGGAGTTGTTGTTCGTACCATCTTCGTTACGACCCTTGCCCGGAACGTCGAAGTCCTCTGCTTCAATCTTGGCGGACAGATCGAACGGCTGGCCCTTGAACGGAGTCTGCGGTTCGGGATCGACCGGCGTGCTGTTCAGCAAGCCCGTAGTGTTGTTACCCGGGTGAGACGGCAGGTAGGACTTGAGCCAAGTCATGGCAGGCCTGTCCTGACCATCCCTGATAATGCCAGAGTTACCGCCAGAGGTCCAGGTTGCACCGTAGATATAACCCCAGATGGTGATACCTGCGATGTGTTCATTTTCCATGAAGTAGGAAATCTGCTGTTCGTAACAATTCTTCTGGTCCTGGTCATCGTTACTGGCGATGTCATATTCGGAGATGAACATCGGAATCTGGGTCTTGTTCCAGATTTCTTCAATAGCACTCTTGAGCGTGCTCAGAGCCAAGCAGGAACCATTGGCACCGGTTCCGTTGTTTCCACCGCCACCGACCTGCATATCGTGAGCCTGAAGGCCATAGGCATCAACCGGGGCACCGGCTTTCTTGATGGTCTGGATAAGCTGGATACCTTCGTTCTTCTGCCACTGGACAGTATTGTAGTCGTTGTAAATCAGGACGGCATCCGGCCAGCGCTTCCTGGCTTCCTTGAACGCATTTACAATAAACGTGTAGTCACCATTGTTATCGCCACCCATAGCCTGGATAATCTTGGTCTTCGGGTAGTTGGAGTGGTACTGGTTATTACCCGTACGGATAGCCTCGTTCACCACGTCAATCATGTCAAGTTCGGGGAAATTCTGCTTGACGGCATCGAACCAGTCCATGATGGCCTTCTTGGTATCGTCAACGCTCAGGCTTTCGAGCCAGTTCGGATACTGCGAGCCCCAAAGCAGTGCGTGGAACTTGAAGTAGCCGCCGTTCTGCTTTGCCCAGTTATAGGCCGCCTTACAACCGCTGAAATTGCGGTTGCCACGGGAACCTTCGATAGAGGCCCACTTGCATTCGTTTTCAGCAGTAATCTGGTTCCAGTACTGACCGAAGTCCGAACGCACCTGACCGCGAGTGGTGATGTTTCCGACGAACTTGGAAGCGTTTTCTGCCAAGCCGACGCCAAACGAGAGAGTGGACGCTGCAAGAGCGAGCGCCACGACCTTCGTTGCTGTTGAGAGAATCTTTTTCATATCCACATCCTTTGGTTTTATAACCATCTGGACATTAAATTATCCTCAAAACAGCACTTTTTCTCCCGTTTATAGACATTTCCCATTGACAAAATGTCCATAACACCCCAAAAGGCAGGTTCCGGAGAATCCCGGAATCTGCTCTTTTTTGCAAAATTTCGCGAATTTTTGATGTTTTACTTGATTACACGGACCTTCTGCATTTCGCCGGTAAAGCGGTTGCGCAGCAGGTACACCCCCGAGGACTTCACGTCGGCGGAGGTACGGAGGATTTCCGCGGCACCGTCGAAACCGTAGGCACTCATGACACCCATATTGACGCCGTGCATGTCAAACACGAAGTAGTGCTGGATTGCGTTCGGGTTGTAGTTGATGTTCTGGCCAATAACCGTCGTACCTTCACCCGGATTATCGTCGCCCGGTTCTTCAGACACGATCGGTTCGGGGTCGGTCGCATTCTTGCCCTTCACGAAGGTGAAGTAGTCCACGTCAAACCAGGAGCCGGTTACCGTCATGCGGAGGATATGCGTCCCCGCAGTGAGGGAAACGTTGGCAGAAACCTTGTTATAGTCGTCGTAGTTCTCCTCGCCCTGCTTGGCAGCCGGAACGCTGATGACATCGGTAAGGGCCTTGCCATCGAGAGAAAGCTGGAAGCTGGAGGTAGAACCGGCAGCAGCCACGGCAGCGAACATGGTGTAGTCGCCCGCTTCCTTCACGTTGACCGTGTATTCGAGCCAGTCGCCTTCGCTGTTGTAGCCCACGATGATGCCGGTAGCCTTCTTGTAGAGGTCCACACCCGTCGTGTCCTTGCGGTAATCCTTCACGTCGCCGTGGTTTTCGATATCACCTTCGCTGTAAGAGACGTTGCTCACGCCGTTAGTTTCGCCGACACCGGAAATATCGAAGTCTTCGGCCTCGATCTTGCCCGGGATTTCGAATGCAGAACCCTTGAACAACTTGCGCGGCACAGGTTCGACCGGAGTGAGCACGCCAGTCTTGAGGCCGGTAGTGTTCACGCCCTTGTTGGAAGCCAGATATTCCTTCATCCATGTCAGAGCCGGACGATCCTGACCATTTCTCACAAGACCAGAGCAACCGTTCGCCTTACCATTACAGTTAAGCCAGGTCTGACCGTAGACCCACCCCCAAATGGTGATTCCTGCAACATGGGGGTCTTCCATCCAGTACTTGACCTGTTCCTGATAGCACTGCTTCTGGATGCCATCGTCAGTAGACGGGACGTCATATTCAGAGATGAGAACCGGGAAATTATTAGTTTCCTTATGGATCTTCTGCATGGTAGCAACGAAATTATTGTAATTCATGCAGACGCCGCCGCCGCCAGTACCGCCAGCCTGACCACCGTCACTCATCAAGTCGTGAGCCTGGAGGCCATAAGCATCAACAGGAGCGCCATTCTTCCGGATGGTGTTGATCAGATTAATGCCCTGGTCCACATGCCACTGGATGGTGTTATAGTCGTTATAGATGAGGATAGCCTTGGGCCAACGTTCGCGGGCCATCTTGAAAGCGGTCGTCAAGAAGGCGTAATCGCCGTTGTCGCCACCCAGTGCAGGAATAATCTTGGTTCTGGTATAACCAGAATGATACTGATTGTTGCCAGTACGGATAGCCTCGTTGGCCACGTCGATCATCTCGATATCGGGGTAATGATTCTTGACGGCGTCGAACCAGTCGGTAATCGCCTTCTTGGTATCTTCAACGCTCAGGCTTTCGAGCCAGCCAGGATACTGGCCGCCCCAAAGGAGGGCGTGGAACTTAAAGTGACCGCCATTGTTCTTTGCCCAGTTGTAGGCCGCGTCGCAACCGGCCCAGTTGTAGCGACCGCGAGTACCTTCGATGGAACCCCACTTACAACCGTTTTCGGCGGTAGCCTGGTTCCACAGCTTGGTAAATTGGTCGTTAGGACCAGGAGCCGTGTTTGACTGAGTAATGTTACCCACGAACTTCGCCGCACCATCGGCAATGCCGGGACCCGCGAAGGAGAAAGAGGACGCTGCAAGAGCGACAGCAGCAACCTTCGTTGCCGTTGAGAGAATATTTTTCATAACCACATCCCTTATGTGTTATGGCCGACTCACCAATACCGGCCTAATCTAAAGATATCTCCTCAGATTACGAAAATCTCACACCGGCACACCTATTCCATTGACGTTTTATCCACAATCAAAAGTTTACACTCAAGCGTTGCCCCAAACTCCTACATTTTCGCCATGACACAAAATGGCGATTTTTACAAAAAAAATGGGATTAATCGCCCCAACAAAAATGACCCTTTTGCAAAAATGGCTTTTTTAGCGAAATTTGCCGTTACCAAAATGTAAACAACCAAATCTTTACAAAAGAAAAAACACCTACCCGCAAGGCCGAAAGATTAAATTTGTCTATGGAATGTATGTGGTGTTTGGGAAAAAAAGGAGTCAAATATGCATTTTCCCAAACTTTTGGGCATTGCCAGTGGATTGGCATTGTCTAGTAGCCTGGCGTTCGCCTGGAGTATCGACGGGGTTGTAAAATCCAAGGTATCCGGCAGACTGCTTTCGGGCGTAAAAATCAACACCTTCAATTTCGGTGGCTACGAAACGACCTCCGCAGAAGATGGCACGTTCAGCCTCAGCGGCGGCACAGACGCCCTGCCTACCTCGAAGGTTGCCAACATGGCTATCCACATGGAAGGTGGCATGCTCACCATCTACAATGCGGACGCCAACAACCTCAAGGTTTCCGTGATTGACGCCCTGGGCAAGGTCCTTGCACAGAGCAACCCCGGGCACGTCCAAGGTATCGTCACTCTCAACTTTGGCAAGCTCGCCCGCGGCGCCAAGTTCATCCGCGTCAATGCCGATAGCGACAAGGCTACCTACATGGTGACCAGCAAGGGCGTAAAGGCACTCAAGAAAGAAGGCGACCTGTTGCCGATGCTCCAGTTCGCGTTGGACGGCTATGCAAACCTGGCTTACCAGATGCAGGCTGAAGTCGAAACCGGTGTGACCATCGAGATGGTAAGGCCCTCGGCCGTGGAATCTTCCAGCTCTGAAGCTGTTGAACCGCCGAAATCTTCTAGCTCTGTTGAACAGCCGAAGTCCTCCAGCAACATCGGCAGCGACGAACCTATCGTAGTCGATTGCTCCGGCAAGACTGCAAAGGTCGGAGATAAGCAAAACATGTCCGTGACCGTTGATGGCAAGCAGCGCACCTTTATTATGCACATTCCGAGTGCCTACAAGGGCGACAAGCCCGTACCGCTCGTTATTGACTACCACCCGATTGGCGGTTCCGGCAATGGCGAATTCGGAAGTTCTCCGTACAAGGCCAAGACTGACCCCGAAGGCGTAATCACGCTTTACCCGGACGGCACCAGCAAACCGGGTGGAATGGGTAACGGCTGGAACGTCGGTCCCTGCTGCTCTAACGACGACGACGTCAAGTTCTCTTACGCAATGATTGATAAGCTCAAAGAAATCGCCTGTATCGACCCGCAGCGTATCTACGCAACCGGTTTCTCGATGGGTGGCGGTATGAGCAATCACGTGGCTTGCATGATGTCCGATGTCTTTGCTGCAGTCGCTCCGGCAGCTATGGACTTGAACAAGACCAACAGTGCACAGTGCAAGATGTCTCGTCCTATCTCTGTCATCAACTTCCGCGGCACGAATGACCCTGTCTGCAAGTACCAGGGCGGCGATAGCGGATTCAACGACGGCCTGAACTTCCTCGGCGCCGAAGGCACCTTCAAGTTCTGGGCAGAGAAGAATGGCTGCACGGGCTCCCCGAGCAAGAACTCCAACGGCTGTGACGAATACTCCAACTGCCAGGACGGCGTGAAGGTCGTGCTCTGCACCAAGCAGGGTGGCGGCCACGACTACGGTGACGCAAGCATCGGCTGGCCGTTCCTCAAGCAGTTCACACTCCCGGCAAGCTTCGTGAAGTAATACAAGCTTCTTTACTAACTCCAAATCCAAAAGGCCTCCGCAAATGCGGAGACCTTTTTCATACATAGCCGTTCACAAGAATCAATGCAAGTTGACGCGAATCGCCTTCTTGCTGTCGAGCCCGCGGACCACGTACATGCCGGGGTTCACGCCCTTCGCAGAGAGGGCCGCCTTGATGCCGCCCGCGGCCGCTACGCCTTCGATTCTACAGACAAACTTGCCGTTCATGCCGAACACGTCGTAGCCGCGTTCGCCGAGGTCTAAGCGCATTCCGGAAACCTGACGGACAGGAGTAAGTTCCTCGGCAGTGAGCGCAAACTTTATCCAGTCAAGATTCACGTAACTGCCGGTGAACTGAATTTTCAGGATGTGTTCGCCCTTCGCAAGTTCGCTAGTTTCGCCGTCAATTGTGGCATAGGTATTCCAGTCTTCGCCCTGCGGCACAGGAATCGTATCCGAAACCGCCTTGCCGTCAAGGAACAGGCGGAAGCTACCGCCCTCAAGGCCGGTCGCCACGTTCGCACGGAACACGTACTTGCTTGCCGTAGTCACATTCACGCTGTATTCGAGCCATTCGCCCGCCTGCGTGTAACCGATGGCAAATCCCTTGCAATCCTGGGTATTGAGCGTGTCGGAGCAGCCGAAGCCCACCACGTCCACGCCGTCTTCGCGATAGGTGTTGCCCTCGTTCACGAAGTCCTTGTCGCTGTAAGAAACGCTCTGGCCGCCCACATCGTAGTCTTCGGCTTGGATGGTTCCTGGAAGGGTCGCCACGGCCTTGAAGGCTTCCTGCGTCACGGTGTTGCTGAAGTCAGCGAGCGGAATTTCCTTGATGTCGCGGATGTAACGGAAGGCCTTTTCGATACCAGCATTGTTCACGACTTCGTCGCTGTAATAGTTGTTGGACTGCTGGAGATTATTCTGACCAGCCTGGTTCTGACCCACACCTGCGGGAGAATTCTTGAACACGTTCTCTTTCACGGTAAAGCCGCTGGAGCCTTCGTCCAGGTAGATAGGCACGTTCCAGTAATCGGCCCACTTGGAAGTTCCGTTATCGTGAATGTAGTTGTGCTGGATTTCGCTACCGGTGCCCTGGTTACTCAAAGTGTAAATCGGGCCCGAGTCACAAAGCAGGCGGGCAATGTGGTGAATTTCGTTCCAGTTCACATGGTTGTTGGTCATGGCGGTCTGAGCCTTTGTCCAGCCAAAACCGATGGAAATGCCGGAGTAATACGTGTAAGAGACTTCGTTGTGTTCAATCACCACATAGCGCGGGTAACCGGCGCCAATACCTACGGCACCCTGATGCTCGTTCGTCACGTTGGTGACCAGGTTGTTCTTGACCGTATCGCGGGTGCTGATTTCATCCTTGTCGCTGGGATTATAGGCGATGTGGATTTCGGTGGTAGAATCCTGATAGAACTTGCCAAGCATAATGCCCGCTGCACCGATTTCGAAGAAGGCGTTGCCCTGAATCATGTCGTCGTTGGTGCCGGAGACAAAGTCGAGGCCCGTAGCCGCAATCTGCGAGAACACGTTGCCCTGCACCAAAAAGTGATGGGCATTTTCTACACGGAAAGCCGCATCGGGGCGCCACAGCAAGTACTTGTTGCTGTTCAGTTTTTCCCAGTTCCCGCGGCCAGGATCCGGAAGAACGTCTACGTTGAAGTTTGCCGCCTGCAAATCCAAAAAACCTTCTTCGCTCGGGCGAGTATAGTTGGAATGGGCGAAGGTCAGGCCTTCGAAAGACATGTAGCCCACCTTGTTCTTGGTATCCTTACCCAGAACGCTGAACAAGGTATTAAGGCGGGGCGCTACCACGTGGGCAGTCGCCATGCTTTCGCCTTCACGGGGCTTGTAATAAAGCGTTTGATTCTTTTCGTCCAGGTACCATTCACCCGGAGCGTCAATCAGGTCGTAGGAATTTTCCAGATAAAAGACCTGCTGCTTGGGCGGATTGCTCATGAAGGCGGTGCCGAGCATGGGGAAAGCGCGGTGGAACAGTTTGGTGCGTTCAGGATCCTTGGGGATGAGCTTTGCGGTGCCGCCGTTTACCTGGGCCTTTTCCAAGCGCAAAATGTTTTCGGACCAGGCAATCATCAAGTGGATTTCGACATCCTCGATGTTCTTGATATTCTTGATGTAATCGGCAGAGACATCGAAGGCACGGCCCGTAGAGTCCACCTTCGTGAGTCGCACAAAATCGTGGTCGAAACCGCCGTTGCCTTTTTCCTTTGCGTCAATCACATTGGGGAAGCATGCGCGAACAGCCTTACGGTTGTTCACGTAAAGCTGGCGGAATCGGCCTTCCACGCCTTCGGCTTTCCAGATGTTGTTCGCCTCGTCGTGAATGGTCCAGCCCGTAATGGGCATACCGCCCGTAATGAGCGGTTTTTCGCCATCGGCAGCTTTATAACGCACGTAATGGCCGTCCTTGCCACCGTCGCGTTCGTCAAATGCAATGGTTGCGGGGAGCGCGTAGGTGCCTTCGCGTAAAATTACCTCGATGTCGCCCGTCATGGAGCCGTTTATGGCGCGCACGGCCTTCTGGGCCTGCGTAATCGTCTTGAACGGAGCATCCTTCGAGCCATCTGCGGCATCGCTACCCGAAGGGGACACGTAGAAAGTTGCCTGAGTTGCCGCAAAGGAGGCTCCGGCCGCTACCAAACATAAGGAAAGTAACGATTTCATCCTCATAAATTCCTCTTTTTCCCGTTTTTTACACCAAGGGGGAATCCCTATCCTGAAAATTACCATTTACGAATAAAAAAAGAACCCCCGGAAAGGGAGTTCTCGTTGACAACTTATCAATGATTCTACTTAGGTCACTGAGCTTGCCGAAGTGCACCAACCTGGTTTACTTGATGCGGTGGCCCGTCAGGTCGAAGCGCATGCCGTTCCTTTCGACAAACAGCTGGCCGCCCTGCTTGCGGAGGCGCGGGGCCGAAGTCTTGGTAACAGGTGCAGGCATGATTTCGCGGATTCCCGTAGGTGCCTCGCAGGCCTCGCCTTCGCAGAACTTGAGCCAGTCCACGTTCACGTAGCTACCCGCAATGGCAAGTTTCAGGATGTGTTCGCCCGCCGTAAGGTTCGCGACACCGATATCGACTTCCTTGTACACATTCCATGTGGTATCGACCTTCTCGAAAGTCACCGTATCGCCAATCGCCTCGCCGTCGACAAACAGTTGGATTTTCGAGGTCTCGGATGCAGTCGCCACGTTCGCGCGGATGGCGTACTTGCCGCTCGTAGCGACCTTCACGCTGTATTCGAGCCACTCGCCCGCTTCAGTGTAGCCGACGGCATAACCCTTGCAGGCATCGCCGTTGCAGGTCGCGCCATCGAGGGTAACGACATCCACGGCGTCTTCGCGGTAGGTCTCGCCCTTGTTGGCAGCATCCTTGTCGTAAAAGCTGAAACGGTTTCCGCCCTTGTCGTAATTTTCGGCCTCGATCACGCCCGGAATCGCCGCAGGTTCGCCGTTATACGCCTCGCGCACGAGCGGTGTCGTCTCGACCGTGTCGGCCCAGGCCATCTTCATGCGGTCCACGCCCGACTGGTTCACGATTTCGAGCTTGATGTTCGCCCCTTCGCCGGTGCGCTTGGTCATGCTGTACCAGTCACCATCGCGCAGGCCCGGCCAGTAAAAGCTGCCCATTTCCCATTCGCGCAATTGGTCGGACATGCCGCGAATGTAGGCCATAAAGTAATTCGTCGGAGTAGAATTATAGTCCATGTAGTCGTAATGCACGCCCGCCTTGTCGCCAGGGCTCATCGCGCCGCCCCATTCCGTACACACGGTGCGGTCGGCATACTTGCCCACCTTGCCCTTGAAGCTGTTCTTCCAGCCCTGTTCGGTGGTGATGCTCATGTTCCAGAAGGTGTATTCGTGCACCGCGAAAAGGCAGCCTTCAAAGCGCGGGTCATCGGCAATGTCGGGCACGTTCCATGCAAGGCCCGAGCCGTCGAGCAGAATATGGTCGCGCGGCACATTCGGGAACTTGCTCAGCCACTGGGCGTAAAGGTCGCGCAGTTCCGTTTTGCTGTACATGTGCGGCTCATTGAAAATCTCGAAATAGGCGTTCGGGTGGTCGCCGTATTTTTCGACGATTTTCGCCCACATGCTCCACCAGTCATTCATGTTCTTGGGGCCGGAGGGCTGCGCGGGGCCCCAGTAGCCCATCACGATGCGGCCCTTGGAAAGGCCCATGTCGATAACGCCCGTGTAGGTATCCCAGAACTTGAGAACCGTGGGTTCGTTCACCGGGATGCGCACGCTGTTGGTACCGAACAGTTCCTGGAACTGCCCGATGACGCGGTCAGCAACAACCGATGCAGACTGGTAATTGTCCGAAAGGCTCATGCCCGAAAGCACAAGCACGTCAGACACGAAATTGTCGCGTTTGTCCGCCCAGTTTACGCCGCGGAACTGGCTCGTGACAGCGAAGGAACTCACTGCCGAAAGTGCGGTTGCAGCAAGAACAGAACAGGCTACACGCCTGAAACCATAACCAAACATCATAAGAACTTCCTTGTTAACACCAATAAGAAAAATACCTCTAAAAATTACGGAATGGAACCCTCTTCGTTGCCATTTGCGTGGACAAGATGTCAACGACAAACACAATCTGACCAACCTGTTCAAGCAGAGAGATCCTCCCCGTTCCGAGGATTGTGGGCACATAAGCAATAAATTGCAAGTGCCCACTAACCGCTCTGCGCGGGGATGATAATTCCTGTTAGCGGTCTTTGCGGAATATCGTACTGGCGAAACTAAATCCATCGCGCTGGATTTTCAGGATATACATGCCATTTTTCATATCGGCAATTCCGATGCTGAAGCTGGACTGCCCCGCCGGTAGCGCCTCGGTTTTTACCAGACGGCCGTTCATCGCATAGATTCTCGCGGTGAGGCCCTGCGAAAGCACCGCTCCGGAGGCAATCTGCAGTTCGTCGCCCATCACGCGCGCCTTCAAGTCGGGGCGTGCGGGCATTTTTGCGGGTGCGGCAATCGTCGGCACGGTATCCTGCACTTCGGGCTTCGGCTTGTTGCGGAGCAGTCGCACGCCGTAAATGCCACCCACCATGCCGGAAGTCGCTGTAAACGAGATGCGCACAATCTTCTTGCCCTTCACCATATTGTCCGGAATCGGGTAAATCACGTTCACGAACTCGTTCTTGTTCCAGCGATTCGAAATCGTCTCGGTCGTAAGTTTTTCGCCATCGATATCGATATCGAATATGCGGGTGCAACCCTCGTTGCCCCAGTAGCGCACCATGAGGCTCAGGGAATCCTCGCTGTTCGTCTCGAATTCATAGCTGATGAGGCCGCCGTCGCCGCCACTGCACTTGCCCGCATCGCGGTAGAATTCCCCATTCGCCGTTCCCGACGTGGAATTCTCGATTTTCATCTTGTGGTCCACTTCGGGCTGCTGCTCGCCGGGTGCCACCTTGTCAACCGTCTTCTCGTCAAGCGCGAGGGCCTCTTCCTGTTCCTTTTTCAGGCGTTCCAAAACGGAGGGGTCGGTAAGCACCATCCAGTACATCATGTAGCGGGCATCGTGCACCTCGTAGAACGGCTCCAGCAACAGGTTTGCATCCTTCTTGGCGGCAAACAGGTAGGGCGCCTTGAAGTGCAGAGGTTCTCCCTTCACGGGTTCCACCTTCGAGGGGATATCTTCCTTCTTGCTCGCAAGCATGGGGGCCTGATCCAGGGATTCGAGCGCTCCCGACGCGATATGGCTCCAGCGTCCGTCATCGGCAACAAGGCCGTTCAGGTTCGCCGTTCCCGTCTTTGCGGAAAGCACGATGGGGCCATACATAAGCGCCACGTAGTCGCTCACGCCCGGCAAGTCCTCGGTATGCGTGTACATCGGGTAAAGGACCTCAATCACGTCGCCGGACTTCCAGGACTTACCCGCAGACACATAGCTCGACGGATCGGACTTCTTCACGACGGTATCGCCGTTCACGATAACCTTGAAATCGCCTTCCTTGACCCAGTACGGGTGGCGAATCTGCATATCGAAATCGCCGCTACCCGTAATCGTGAACTTGGAGGATTCGCCCTTCGGGAAGGCCGTTTCCTGCTTAATTTTCACGCCTTTATCCTTCCAGTTCAAAAGCGAAGCCACAAACAGGTTTACATACAAACTAGATTTATCCTTCGTGTAGATAAACTGGTTGTACTTCGCGGGGTTCTCCATGCCCGAACCCACGCAGCACCACATGCCCGCATTCACCTTGGAATACACGCGGTAATGGCGCGGGCGCGCGGGCGTAAAGTACACGTAGCCGCCGTGCTTCGGGTGGATTGTCGAAAGGATATGGTTAAAAAGCGCCCGCTCGTAAAAATCGGCGTAATGCGCATCGTGTTTCATGTTGAACAGGCGTTCCGTCAGCTTGAGCATGTTGTAGGTGTTGCAAGATTCCGGCCCTTCGCGTTCCTCCACGAACTTCTTGTGGTTGTTGAGCGCCGGGAAATGTTCCGAAATGCTGTTGCCGCCAATCGCGATGCTCCTCTTGTTCACGACAGTCTGCCAGAAGAAATCGGAACCCTTCTTGTAGTTCTGATCGCCGGAAAGTTCCGCAATGCGGGCAAAACCCACCACCTTCGGGACCTGCGTATTCGCGTGCACGTTCGTGAGGTTGTCATTGCCCTGCGACATCGGGTTCAAGAGCCACTGGTGAGACCATTTCTTTGCCGCATTCAGGTACTTCTCGTTTTTCGTGAGGTAATACGCATCGGCATAGACTTCGGGCATGCCGCCATGTTCAGTACCGAGCATCTGCTGCATCTTGGAATCGTTCAGGCCGTTCGTGATGGTTATGCCCCAGTCACAGAGCTTGAGGAACATCGTCTTCGCCTGTTCGTAGCCCGCATACACGTATGCATCACGCAAGCCCGCGTAAAGCTTGTGGATGTTGTACCAGGGGACCCAATAGCCGTTTTGCGCACCGGCATCGCCGTTCTTCATCTTGAGCCACATCTGCTTCCCGTTCGGCACGCCGCTGATATAGCCCACAAAGTTCGCGTCCTTGGAATTCTGGTCCTGGATGGTCTTGAGCTCGTTCAGGATATACTCCAGACGTTCCTTTATCATGATATCGTCGTTATCTGCATAGTGCATGGCCAAGGCGCTCAGGTAATGGCCCAGCACGTGGCCGTCGAGGCCCGCCCAGTTCGGGAACTTGGATGCCTTCGGGCGCATTCCCGCCTCTTCGTAGAACGGCGCAAGCAGGCGGTCTACATCATAGGCTAGCAGCGTTTCCGCATTCAGGTCTTGACGTTCCTTCAGAACCCCGTCAAGGAGCTGCACATCGCTCAGCGCGAACATGTCGGGGTAAAGCAAATCCTGCGAGAACCCCTGTGAAAACAATCCGCACACCGCAGCGAAGGTAATGGCGGCGAGCCGCTTCGTCTTAATACCAAACATCTTGTACCATCCTTTCCCTATACCATGCACCATCATAAAAATTAGATTCGCGGCACGGCAAAAAACACCCCCTTACACAAAACACTTTTGCTAAAAATTCAAAAGCCCCGGTGTAAAATTTTTCAAAAAAAAACGCCCCGCTATTGCTAGCGAGACGCTTTTTGTTAGGAGGAACTTTTACAAGATCCCCGCCTTCGCGGGGATGACATTAGCAGTGGCTCCTGCGGACGACGTTAGCGGAGGCGGTGGCCGGTCAGGTCGAAACGCATGCCGTTCTTCTCGACAAAGAGCATATTGCCCTTCTTGACAAGGCGCGGCGCAGAGGCATCGCCACGAACGGCAGGCATTACCTGGCGGATTGCATCCGTACCCGGTTCGGTGCTCCCCGGTTCGCTGAACTTTATCCAGTCGATATCCATCCAGTCGCCGGTAACCGTGAAGCGGAGAATGTGTTCGCCCTCGGTCAGGCTCACTTCGGCTTCAACCGTATTGTATTCGTCGTAGTTTTCTTCACCCGAGGTTGCCGCAGGCACCGCAATTTCTTCGGTGATATCCTTGCCGTCCATGGAGAGCTTGAAGCTAGAAGTGCTGTTCGCAGAAGCCACAGAAGCGTTCATCGTGTAAGTTCCCGTCTTGGCGACCTTCACGGTGTATTCGAGCCATTCGCCCGCCTGGTTGTAGCCGACGATGATTCCCGTAGCCTTCTTGTAAAGGTCCACACCGGTACCCGGGCGGTAATCGCTATCGCCATGGTTTTCGGTATCGCTTTCGTTGTAGGTGGTGTTGCCCTGGCCCACGCCGTTCACGTCAAAGTCTTCCATTTCGATCTTGCCTGGAATAGCGAGAGCCTCGCCCTTGAACGGCTTGCGCGGAACCGGCTTGAGAACCAGGCGGAGGAGTGCAGAGCCGTGAGCCGGGAGTTCAATAGAAACGTGAGAAACCGGGCCCAAGTCCTTCTTTTTCCAGGCATCGCGGACTTCCACTTCACCTTCTACGCCAATGTCTGCAAAGTTGCATTCAACGGTCTGGGTAGAGTTGTTATTGTTGAGGAGCGCCACGGCAATATCGCCATTCTTCAAGGGCTTGGTCCAAATCTGCTTGCCGTTCACGTCGGAGACGCGATGTCCCTGAACGCCCAGAGAATCCTGGTTAATGGCAATCATGTCCTTGTTCAGGTAGAGTTCCTTGGTCTCGTTGCTCATGTTGCGCACGTCGGAACTGATCATGATGGGAGCGGCCATGATGGACCACATCGTCATCTGGGAGCGCTGTTCTTCGTAAGAGAGTCCCCTGTTGCCGACTTCAAGCATGTCCGGGTCGTTCCAATGACCGGGCTTTGCAATTTGCCAGTACTTGTTGTTGGCATCGATAATTTCGTAGACGCCGCGGTACCATGAGGTAGAAATCCATTCGGGACCGATGTCAAATGTAGTACGCCAGAGGTTAGCGATTTTAGGCATCCAGTCCTTGTATTCCCACATGCAAATGCTGAACACGATATCGCGTCCGGAATTGCGGAGAGCGTTGGACATTGCAGTGTAATCTTTTTCCTGCGTTCTCGGATCCGAGTCGCAGTTGTCGTACTTCCAGTAGTCAACGCCCCATTCGGCGAGTTTCTTGGCATCCTGCTCTTCGTGGCCATTGGAACCACTTTCGCTTTGCCAGTTGCTATTGTAATGGTGACAGGTACGCTTGCCGCGGTCGCCGTAAAGGCCGAACTTCAGGCCCTTATTATGCACGTAGTCGGCAATGGCCTTCATACCGCTCGGGAAGGTTTTCGGGTTGTTCTGGAGGTTGCCTTGCGCATCGCGCTTGGTATCCATCCAGTTGTCGTCGAGGTTCAGGTAAATGTAGCCCGCATCCCTCAAGCCAGAAGAGACCATGGCATCGGCAATTTCCTGAATCTGCTTTTCGTTGATGTTTTCGTGGAACACGTTCCAGCTGTTCCACCCCAGCGGGGGCGTAAGCACCAGGCTATCCGGATGTGCAAAGGCCAGGGAGGCCATACCCAAAAAGGCAAGGGCACAAGCCCCGCCGAGCGAGCATTTTTTTAAACCAAACATCTTCATCTCCACTTTTTTTGATTTACTGGTCTAAAAATACTCTCCAAAAACGGCAAAATACCCGCCAAAACGGAAGGCGCCATTGATTATTTGTCAATGGCGCTATTAGTGTTTTTAGTGTTTTTTAGCGGGAAACGGGTACCAGAAGCGTTTTTTCGCCCTTCAGGCCGCGCAGGAGGTAGACCCCCTTCGTGTAACCCGCTCGCAGGAGCGTTTCGGCCTCAGTCGCATCGAGCATTTCGATAGTCCCGAGCCTGTGACCGCGCAGGTCGAACACGGCATACGATGCCGGCTGTTCGCGCACAAACTGTACCCCGCGCAGGGCAGTCGTTCCCGTATCGGCGGGGGCTTCCGTCTTTGCGATTTTCACGTTGTCGAGCGTGAGCGTGCCGGTGGCGGCGCCCGCATTGAAACTCAGGCGGCTGTTCGTATCGGTCGCGGCCGTCATCTGGAACTTGAACGTGAACGTCTTTGACGTAGTGCCGAGTTCAAAATTCTGCTTTTCCTTGAGGTAAGATGCCCACGGGTCGTTGTGCTGTTCCACGTTCACCTCGAGCGTACGGGCCGCACCCGCGCTCGCGTCAAAACTGATTTCGTACCACTGGCCCTTTTCGAGGTGCAAGTCGTGCTGGATAAGTTGCACCTGGTAATTCTCGGTACCGATGGCAGAAATATCGAGCTGGTACTTGCCGCCTTTGGCCTCGCCCGTCGCCTGCGCGTCACCGTGCACCTGCAGGTCCCAAGCCACGGAGGTGGAATCGAAACCGCCATTAAAGATGCTGTCGCGATTCGTGGGCACCACAATCGCGGGAGGCGGCGGCGTGATGCTGGAACCATCAAGCGAGTAATTCTTCACGAAGTTCCAGATTTCCACGCTCGTATTGACGCTCACGGCCTCGTCCATGGAATACCAGTGACCCTTGCCGTCAATCGTCAGCAGGCGAACTTCGACGCCATCGGTGCAGCCGCTCCAGATTTCAAGCGATGCGGCAGAGCCCGGCTTTGTCGAGGGATACGGCTTGATCTTTTGCGAATTGCTGGAGCACTTCTGTGCATTGACCCAGCCCTTGAGGGTATTCACGGTGCTGTTGTAGTTCACCACGTCGTCGGTGGTACCGTGCGTATGCATAATCGGCATGGCGCGTTTGGGCGAATTCACGCCGCCGCCACCCGAAACAGGCGCGATGGCCGCAATCTGGTCGCCCATCTTGTTTGCCACGTGATAGCTCATCATGCCGCCCATCGAAAATCCCGAAACGTACACGCGGTTCTTGTCGATACCGTACTTATTGTACATCTCGTTGATGATGGCCTTGATAAAGTTGAGGTCCTTGTTGCCGGAGATATCCCAGGCCTTGTTTTCGCCGTTCGGGAACACCACCACAAAGCGCGCGGTATCGGCAATGGATTCCCACTTCGCGGCGTTTTTCTGGTAGGGCGCATCCTGGTTCATGCCGTGCATCTGGATGATGAGCGGGCGGTTCTTCTCGATGCCCGAAGGCGCATACACAAGCATGCTGCGGCTCTTGCCATCGACCGTTATGTTGTCTGCAAGTGCCGGAACCGAGAAAGCAGTCGCTGCTATTAGCGCAAGGACAGAAACCGCCTTCGCGGAGGAAATTTTATGACCAAACATATTGACTCCTTAAGGGCAAAACACCAAACTGCCCTACCATAATATATACCCCGCAGGGTCGAAAATTACCCGCGGGGTATAACAAACCATTGTCATTTTGTAAAAGGAATTACTTTGTTACAAGGACGCGGCGAGTCATGCCTGTTGCGGTCCTGATCAGGTACACGCCCTTCTCAGAAACCATCGCGCGCACCTTGGACTGGGCCTCGTACGTGCTTGTAGCATCTACGGTTCCCACGAGCGTGCCATTCAGGCTGAACACGCGATAGGTCTGCACGCCCTGCACGCCGAAGCGCACCTTCTGCGCAATATCAGTCCCGATGGGTTCCGGGTCCGTAGCGTCCTTGCCCTTCACGAACGTGAAGTAGTCGATATCAAGCCAGGCACCAGTAACCGTGAAGCGGAGCACGTGTTCGCCAGCAGGGAGCGTCACGTTGGCCTGCACCTTGTTGTAGTCGTCGTAATTCTCTTCGCCAGAACTTGCCGCAGGCACCGCGATTTCTTCGGTAATGTCCTTGCCATCCAGGGAGAGCTTGAAACTCGAGGTGTTGCCTGCAGCAGCGACAGCCGCGAACATGGTGTAATCACCCGCTTCCTTCACGTTCACAGTGTATTCGAGCCAGTCGCCTTCGCTGTTGTAGCCCACGATGATTCCGGTCGCCTTCTTGTAAAGGTCAACACCGGTACCTGCGCGGTAATCGCTGTCGCCGTGGTTCTCGGAATCGCCGTCATAGTAAGAGGTACCATCCTTGCCCTTGCCCGGCACGTCGAAGTTTTCGGCCTCAATCTTGCCCGGGAGCGCAACGGCGGGACAGTTTTCACCGGCGGCACAGAACGGAGTCTGCGGGACAGGTTCAGAGCCAGCGCCATCGAGGTAAATTTCATCGTTCGCATCAACACCGACCTTGAACCAGTCAAAGTCCGCATAGCCGCCCGCCTGCTTGGTCGCAAAGTTGAAGAGGCCCCAGCGCACGCCCACGAACATGTGCAGGTCGTAATTGAGCTTCACGTCGCTACCAATCTTTGTCCAGGTATTGCCATCGGTGCTGTAATAGAAGTATGCGGTACCGCGGTCAATCGGCAGGTCGAAATCGATACGCAGGTAAACCTTGGAACCCGAAATCGCCTTGCTGTCCTTCAGGCTTTCACCGTCCTTATTCCCGGTGTACATCACCACCTTGTAGCTGCCGCCATCTTTAGCAAGCGCCACAAAGCCCTTGTCATCTTGCAGGGCAACGAGGCCCGCCATGTCGCCATCCTTCATGCCGGTACCGTCGACAAGCGTACGGCCAGAACTCTTGGGGCCAAAGGAACGCTGGGTCAGGGTGTTCTTCGCATTCACCACGCGGCTATCGGTGCGGCTCGTAGTAATGCGGTAGAAGCCCGGATTTGCAGACAAGCTCCAGTTCTTGTTATCGGGATTGTGGTTGAACTGCCATTCAAGAGCAAGTTCGCTGGATTCAAAATCATCGCTGGTGACCATGCCATAGCCCGGGAGCGGGGATTCCGGCAGGTCAATCGTGGAGGGAGCCTTGCTTCCGCTGGTCGGAACCGGCCAGCCGTCTTTCCATTCCATCGGGACCAAGTGCGACATACGGCCGACCGGGCCGGAATCGCGGAACAGGAGGGCATACCACTTGCCATCGGGAGTATCAAAGATGCCACCCTGCGCAACACCGTTATCGGAGAGGAAATACCTTCCGCTAAATCCGGAGAGCAGGCTCTTGGAACGGTAAACGATTTCGCTACGGCTCTTGCCCGCCGGCCAGGAAATCGTGAACAGGTAGTATTCGCCGTTCACCTTTTCCATGTGCGAGCCTTCCTGCTGCACGTAGTAGTTGCTGGTGCCGGTCACCTGGTTCACGCTCACGCCGCCGAGCTTGCCGCTCTTGCCGCCGGCCTTCACGCCGCTCGCATCGTCATTGAGCTGCACGTAGCTAATCTGGTCGCCGCTGCCGTAGAACACCCACACGGTGCCGTCGTCATCGAAGAAGAGGGACGGATCGTGATAGAACGGGAGCTGCACTTCGCTCCACTGGCCGCTTTCCACGTCGGCGGTTTTGTACAGGTGAGTCTTGCCTGTCGTGTAGGACGGGGTCAGCACGTAGAAGAATCCCTTGTGGTAACGGATGCTCGAAGCCCAAGAGCCCTTACCATAGGCATCCTTGCCGCCATTCAAGTTCTGTTGGTCGTTGTTGGTGAGAGTCTGGTAGGCATACCCCACCGTGCGCCACTGGGCCAAATCCGTGCTCTTGAAGACGGGCACGCCCGGGGCAAAGTGCATGGTCGTCGTCACCATGTAGTAAGCGTCGTCAACGCGGACAATCGAGGGGTCCGGGCTATCGACGTACATAATCGGATTATTGACCGTAACGGCAAAGGAAATGCCGGTAAAAGCAGCAGCAGTGAGGGCTGCGCGAGTCAGAAGTTTGAAACATCCCATACAGAAACTCCTTATAACCCTAAAATTACCCTCTAAAAAGGCTTTTTTATAGGGTTCCGATATGTTTTCCATTGATATTTTGTCAATAGGAGACGCGTTTGACTAGGGAGGGGCGCGCAA
Organism: Fibrobacter sp. UWCM; assembly: GCF_900129735.1. Taxonomy (NCBI): domain Bacteria; kingdom Pseudomonadati; phylum Fibrobacterota; class Fibrobacteria; order Fibrobacterales; family Fibrobacteraceae; genus Fibrobacter; species Fibrobacter sp. UWCM. Next base: position 88,649 of record NZ_FQWR01000013.1, read on the forward strand.
AAAAGCCCCGGCTTAGCCGGGGCCCGATATATGATTAGGAGAAGACTATCCGTAGATGAAGCCGAGGGAAACGGCAATCACCATAAAGAAGACTATCTGCTTCACAATCCTGATTTCACTACTTTGCATAAACGCCTACCTTCCTGGAAACCATCCCGTTTGCCGTGTTGCCGCGGAGCATGTACACGCCGCCGCGAACCTTGAGCGCACCCGACTTCACGTAATCCATCGCGCTAGCCATGCCGCCCGCACTAAAGCGAGCCACGCGGTTGCCGCGAAGGTCGAACAGTTCAAAATTGCTCTCTGCTTCGGTCATGCCCAGGCGTACATCCTTAAATCCAAGAGGCTGTTGGGAGGAAACTTCCTTGAATTCCACGTAGTCGATATCAATCCAGTCGTTGGTTATTTCAATTTTCAGTTCGTGCTCGCCTGCCTTAAGCGAAGCCTTGCCACCATTTACGACAGAATACGCGTCAAATCCCTTGCCCTCGTTGACGATTTCATCGCCGATGCGTTCGCCGTCGATATAGAGCACAAAACCGCCCGTGCCGTTTTCACCCGCCACGTTGGCGGAAATTCCGTATTCGCCGTCGGCGGCCACGTTCACGGTGTACTTGAGCCATTCGCCCTTCTGGTTGTAGCCCACGACAATACCCATGTTCGGCTGGTAAATGTCCACATCGTCCTTGCGGAGCTTGCCGCCCTCGTTACCCTTGTTCAAATCGTAGTAGGCAACGTTTGCACCACCCTTGTTGTAGTTTTCGGCCTGCACCTTGCCCGGGATTTCAATCGGGTCGGTATAGGGTCCATATTCCTCGGGAGGTTCGTCAGGAACCGTAGACTGGCTCGGGTCCACCAGGTTTACCGGCGGGGCATCCGGGTCAATCGTCTTGTCGATAAGCTTGAGCATCTCGGAGCAGTAGCGCCTGCCAAGTTCAATCACACCCGCGCGCCCGAAGTGGTACGGGTCCTTGCCGTTACCCTGCAAGCCCTTCGATGATGCAAGCCCGAACTTCTTGAAGTTGTTCTTGAGCTGGGCAATGCCGCCATTCTTGCTTCCGCAGCAGTTGTTGCCTTCCTGGAGGAGTTCGCCGGCAACGAACGGAACCTCGTTCTCGTCGAGGTCGAGCGCGTCGATAATATCCTTGTAGGTCTTGTAGACAGTGCGGCGCCAGTTGTCGTCGGTGCCGTCGCTTTCGCCCTGGTGGAAAATGAAGCCCTTGATGACGCCCACTTCCTTAGCCTTCTTGGCGAGTTCCAGAATGCGTCCCGGAGGGTTGTTGTCGTAATCCTTGGGCCAGCCCCAACTCATGATGTCCTTGCCGTCACCCTTGAAGTAACTTTCATACTGGTCCTTGTCGAAGGCACGAATGCTCACCGCACCGATAGCGACCGGGATAATGCCCACGGTTACGCCCGGCAGGGAATCCACCATCGCACGGCCGAAATAGTCCGCCGGGGAGAGGTTCTCGAACGGGTGGAACATCGGGGGAATCGCGGTGTACCATTCGCCAGTCTTGATGGACTGGTTCGTCTTGCCGCTACGCTGGCTCGCGTTTGCGTTATGCGAGGCAAGCATCAGGAACTTTTCGGAATACTTGTCCTGGTCTTCGGCAGGGACGATATCGCCGTTACCGGCCATGTTGGACTGCCCGTAGGCAATATAAATATGGAAATTGGGGTTCGGGGCCGCAGTCGCGACCGTCGCAAGCATTAAAATTCCGCCCACGAGCCACAGCGCGATAGTCAGAATCTCGGAATACTTTTTCACATCCATAACACACTCCTTTGTCTTCTCTAAAATTACCTCCGAAAAAGGCGGAAATTTCATCAAAAAGGGGTGTTTTTATGGACAAAAAATCAATAAGGACGCAAAGATTTATTTACGGCAAGGGGTTCTTGCGGGGGCGTCCACGCGGGCGCTTTACGGGCTGTCCGTCGGCATCCACGAGGGGGCCGGGACCGTTCCTGCGGGCAAGTTCGGCACGGATTTTCTTGGCACGTTCTTCCATGCGGATACGGCTCAGTTCAGCCGCGGAATACACCTGCGCCTTCGCCGTATCGCTGGGCTTTTGCCCGAAAGACCCACGAAGCACGCGGCCCGAGGGCGGGACAGCCGGGGCAACAGCCTTCGGGGCTTCCGGCTTGGGCTCGACCCGAGGGGTTTCGGGTTCCACCGGCCTGCGGGTAACCGAGGTAAACAGCGATTCCAGCTTCTTGCGGGCCACGGAAAGCTTCGATGCCGGGCGGGAGGGCGTCTGTGCCGGAAAATCGCCCGCAGGCTTTACAGAAGCTGAAAAACTCGCGTAATGCCTCTTTTCTACGCGCGGGGCCCTCTTTTTGGCGTTTTCGGCGTAATTTGCGGCAATTTTCGACATCTCCGCACGCGAAATCCCGAGTTTTTTGTCCATGCGTTCACGCTTGGAGGGCCTGGCAGCCGCCCTGCGACGCCTGGGGGTATCTTCACGCCCCTCTTTTTGCAGGATTTCTTCATTGGAAGGGTCCCGAAGCTCCGGCGGAACCTCGATAACCCCACTGTCAAAAACCGTTTTTTCAGTACCCATATAGCCCCAAAAAATCAATTTTTTTGCTTGTCAAGAGTAATTTTTGTCATTTTTTTGCAAAATTGCAGAGAAAATTTAAAAAAAAATGAAAAAAAGTTTTGTCAAGGTCTAGAAAAAAATTTTTTTTAGGACTATTTTTGTGGGGTCATGTTAAGATTCACGCAAGATATACTACTCGCACTACGTGCCATCGCGAACGAGGAAGAAGCTCACGAGATGTCCAAAAAGACGCGCGAACAGTTCGATTTTCTTGGAGTCCGTCTTGTCCCCCGCCGCGAAGTCACCTACCCTATTTTTGATAAGAACCCGCCCAAAAACGATACCGAGCTAGTCACCCGGGTCGAAGACATGTGGTCGCAGCCTTATCGCGAAATACAGTATGCCGCTTGCGACTACCTCTTCCGCCATAAGGAAATGCTCGGTGGCCAGCACCTCAACTTCCTCAAGAAGTTGATCAAGACCCGCGCCTGGCGCGATACGGTCGACATCCTTGCATCTTGCATCCTGGGCGACCTCGCCCTCCGCCTGCCGGCACTCCGCACCAAGATTAGCTCGTGGATCCGCGACCCGAACATCTGGGTAAGGCGCAGCGCCATCATTTTCCAGGTGCAGTACAAGGACCGTACCGACTGGCCGCTGCTCAGGCAGTTCTGCCTTACCTGCGCAAAGGAAGACGACTATTATATCAGGAACGGAATCGGGCGTGCGCTTTCGGAATACGCGCGCATCAACCCCACCGAAGTGCGCCGCTTCGTGCAAGACAACAGCTTCGCCGAGCAGACCACCCAGGAAATCCTCCGCCTTATATAATAAAGAAAGCGCCGAAGGCGCCCACGCAAATATTCCGCAGTCATCCCCACCAAGGTGGGGATCTTTTTTATATGGCTAGTCTTTTTATTTAGTTTTTTTCTCAGGCTTATCCGTGCGTAGCGGGAACACAAACCGCCCTTCAAGCACGCAGCCCTTCGCACCCGGGCAGCATTCCTGTTTCCGCTTATCGCAGAACGTCTCGCGCAAATATTTGCATTCCCAACTCATACTAGATAATATAGTATAAAATGGTTTTTAGTCATTAGTCATTGGTCATCAGTCATTGGTTGTTAGTTATTTAAAAAACTATATTATGTAATATGGCTAAAGTAGTACAGATTACCGCTGAAAATTTTGAGACCGAGGTCATCCAGGCCTCCGAGACCCGCGCCGTCGCGGTGCTTTTTTCCTCCGCAGAATACCCCGACTGCGCCCCCTACTCGCAGTTGATGGGCCAGCTTTCCACCAGCATGGACTTTACCCTCGGGGTGGTGAGTTGCGACGACCGCGCAAACATGCAGCTCATCCAGGCGTTCCGCGTGCAGTCCGTGCCGGAGGTGCACGTGGTGGACAAAGGCCAGATTGCAGATGTCATCGCGGGCGTATTGCCCGAAGCCGACCTGAAGAAGCGCCTCGAGAAGTTCTTTATCTCGGACGAGGCCCGCTTCCAGACCGCCCTCGAAGACGCTATTGCCCAGAAGAACTTTGACCAGGCGCTCCCGATGCTCGACGAGGCCCTCGCGAAGACCCCCGACGACAAGAAGTTGCAGTTATTGTGGGCGAAGGCGAGCCTCGGCATGGGCGACACCGAGAAGGCGAAAGCCGTGCTCCAGAAGTTCAACGAGGGCGATGACCAGTACCGCGAGGCAAAATCCCTGCTGGAACTCCTCGACTTCCACGCCGAAGCCGCGAAGAAGGATGTCCAGGGCAAGGAAGCCATCGTGTACCACGAGGCCTGCAAGCTCGCCTGTGCCGAAGAATTTGAAAGCGCACTCCAGGCGTTCCTTAACTTGTTCGTAGAAGCACCCGAATGGAACGACGGCGCCGCAAAGAAGGCGATGCTTACCTTGTTCGGGGTACTCGGGCCCAAGCACGAACTCACGTGGAAATACCGCGCCAAGCTCAACACGATGATGTTTATTTAGTGGTCATTGGTTATTGGTCATTAGTCATTAGTCATTGGTTATTGGTTTTTTGTAGTTTAGTGTTGTGCGTTTGGGGTTTATAAGGAGGAGTCATGGGTAAATTGGGTATAGCACGTTTTCTCGCGGCAATGCTGCTACTTGCGGGCACCGGGAACGTATTCGCAGAAGGAAGCCTTCATTGCTTGTTCGACACGAAGGAGTGCGAAGACTACGCGGATTCCTCCACCATATATCAGGTTCCCGATTCCATCAACACGACCCTGCAGGTGGAACTCGACCGCGACACCTCCTTCGTGTTCTACGGCTCCATCGAGAAATTCGATGTCGAAGCATACCTGAACCCATACCAACAGGGCGGGCCAACCGAGCAACTCGGGCACAGCAAATACGGCAACACCGTCTTTGGCGACAGCACCAGCGAGCAAGACAAGGAACGCTTTGCCGCATGGGCCATGCCGCATATCGATACCATAAACGCAAGGCTTGAATCCGCACCGAAGGACCTGCAGACAACCTTCCGCGCGGTAGCCCCGGATATCGACTACGCATTGCTGAAACTGACCTACAACGTGAAGAAGGTCTATGACCGCAGCACAAAGAAGTGGGTCGCTCCGGCGGATAGCCAGAAGACATACACCCGGCAGATTCTTGTCCGGAGGGGCGTATTCGTGGTAACCGACCCGATTGGCCTACGGGCGAACAGGTCCGCCATCCGGGCAAATTCGCAGTACGACAGAATCTATACGAGCAACGGAAACTCCACGATTGTCGACGAGAAAAAGCTCGATTCCCTCGACGCGTTTGCAAGCAGACGCGGGACTTTCGTGCCGCAGGCTTTCGTCGTGGAAGTCATCAAGAACATGTCACCCATCTACATGTCCCGCATACAGCAGGCACTTGTAGAGGGCAACAAGGACGTCCTCCGGAAAACGGTCGCCCTGCTCGATTCCTTCTCCACCAAGGCAGAAGGCTCGTTCGTCATCGGCCCGGTACTGAATCTCAGTTGCCAGACGCGCCAATTCATGAACTTCTACCTGGGCACATACGACGACAACCTGCAAGGCAACCTGGATTGCATATCCACTTCCCTTGACAACAGATCGAACGACGGCCTGATATATGTAATGCTTCGCGATTCCCTCAAGGCCATGCACCAGTCCGGTGAACTCGAAAAGAACCTCGCCAGCCTCCCCTCCGGAGACAGGGCATTCTGGCGGATTGTCATCGCATCGCTCTCTGCAGACCAGGACAAGACGAACACGCTCGTAAAGGCGAACGTCGACAGCATCAAGAAAATCGAGCAGCGCGACTTTGTGCTCAAGAACTACTACAAGGAAGCCACCCTGAGCAACCTGACGGCACAAGTCGGCTTGGGTGCGGGGCTAAGCCTCCCGCTGGGAGACTCGCGCGACTACTTCCCCACCGACTGGACACCCTACCTGTGGCTTGCCTTCACCTACAGGGGATTCGACATCGGGTACTCCATACACAGCATGAGCAGCGACGACCTGACCGACTCCACGTTCGCGGAAGCGATGTACATAGACATGCTCCTTGGGTACAGGACCTTCAGAACCTCGCATTTCGAGCACCGCATTATGGCGGGCCCCTCCGTCATTTTTACCGATATCAGGCTGAAGGACCCTCCCGATTCAAAAGACGCCGTACTCGAAGAAGAGACTCTCTGCAGGTACAACGTCTCGACATCCCTGGACTTCTACTTTAGCGGCATCAAGGTCGATGACCCGGATGACAAGCGCGCCATGAACAAGGGACACGGTCGCTTGGGCCTCCGCCTGCTGGTTGGATACTCAGGTTACGCGACGGATCTTTTCAAGAATGCGGACGGCGGAAACTTCTATGCAACCCTGAGCCTTGTATTCCAGGGCTACGGAAGCAGGCTCAAGAAATACGGGGAGTAAAATGACGATGCGATTCATTCCCTTTCTAATCCTCACGCTGGCGTTCACGTACGCCCTTGCGCAAGATGCCGCAGGCGAAGAGAACTGGGGCTGGGGCGGCGAGGATTTTCCGAAGGAGTCGTTCCGCACGGTCGCAAACAACACCCCGAGAGTCCCGCTATTCGACGAGGCTCTTGGGGAACGCCTGCTCAACAAGGACTTCAAGTTTATCGCGAATGCCGACTCCGTAAGGGAAGCCGCAGAAAAATCCCAAATAGCATACCGGTACGCTAGCCAGTACCAGTGGAACGCAGAACGGGCAGAGTTTTTCAAGAACGTCTTTGCCTACCTCAATAGCGATGCCTGGGAACAGGACCTTGAAAAACTCCCCGAAGGGGATGCCGCTTTCATTAGGATTATCGTCTACGACGCATTTTTCAACAACGTAGACAGGCGTTACGCACAAATTCAACTTTCCAAGATTACGGATGAAAAACAACTCAATTACCTGAAAAAAATCTACCACATAAAAACCGAAGCAGAAGAACTCCATAATGGTCGCCTGCTATTGGGATTCGGCGTCGGAGCGAACTTCTTTAGCAACGGTGCAGACGATATAGTCAAGAACGCTCCCTCGGTCGACATGAACATAGGCTACTGCATTTACGGGAGGTACTGTACCGACTTCCACATCGGAGGAATCAAGTGCGACCTCAAGGAAGACGTGGTGCAGGATGGCTACACCTACTCTGGGAAGGATATCTCTTACACCACCATCGAAGGCCTTTTCAGGGTCAACGTGTTCACCTCCTACGACTACGACCTCGCTGTCTTTGGCGGGCTCAGGCTCCACGCCCTCGAAATTGACAGCAAGACAGACGAAAAGTACAAGGAAAAGTACGGGCGCACCATGGACGACTTCTATTCGTTCGGGTACACCACGGGCATTATGGGCGCCAAGTATTTCGGTGGAGGCAATGCCGCGCCTAAAATCTTCGGTGTCGGCGCACGCATAGGGGTAGCCACCTTCGGGGATACCGACCTCAATATTACCGGGTACAACTGGTACGCCACCCTGAACGTCCTCGTAAGGGTCGGAACGTCCGAGATGTAGGCCAGCAGGCTTATTATAAAAGCAATTATTATAAATATAATAATCATCATTTTAGGTCTACTAGCGCCCTTTTCCAACCCATTTTTCCCTCATTTCCTAGTAACGAATAACTAGCAACTAGCAACTATTTCTATCTTTTGCCCCGTATTTTATTGTACAGTAAAACAAGGGATTTATCCCACAAGGAAACACTATGAAAAAGATCAAGTTCCAGGATACCTCGTTCCGCGATGGTTTCCAGTCTATTTTCGGTGCCCGTGTCTTCGCGAAGGACTTCATGCCCGCCGTCGAAGCTGCCTGCAAGGCCGGCATCACCCACTTTGAAGCTGGTGGTGGCGCCCGTTTCCAGGCCCTTTACCAGAACTGCGGCGAAGACGCCTTCGACATGATGGACGAATTCCGTCGCGTCGTGGGCCCGAACGTCCGCCTGCAGACCCTCGCCCGCGGTATCAACGTGGTGGCCCTCGCCCCGCAGCCGCGCGACATGATCAAGCTCCATGCCGACATGTTCAAGAAGCACGGCATGACCCGCATCCGTAACTTTGACGCCCTCAACGACGTGAACAACCTCATCTACTCCGGCAAGTGCATCACCGACGCCGGTCTGGAACACGAAGTCGTCGTGACCATGATGGAACTGCCTCCGGGATGCGACCTCAACGCCGCCCACAACCCGGAATTCTACGAACGCATCCTCCGCAACATTTTGGACGCCGGTGTTCCGTTCGCTTCCGTCTGCTTCAAGGACGCTTCCGGTACCACTAACCCGACCAAGGTGTACGAGACCTTCAAGCGCGCTCGTAAGCTCCTCGGCGACAACGTCGAACTCCGCATCCACAGCCATGACACCTGCGGTACCGGTGTGGCCCAGTACAAGGCCGCTATCGAAGGTGGCGCCGATGGTGTTGACCTCGGCCGCAAGCCGCTTTCTGGCGGTACGGCTCAGCCCGACCTGTTCTCCATGTTCCACGCCCTCAAGGGCACGGAATACAAGCTCGCCCTCGGTGAAGACAGCATCGTCGACGACCACATTCCGGAACTCATGGAAGCAAACAACGTCGCCGTCGAATGCCTCAAGGACTACAACTTCCCGCCCGAGGCCCGCCAGATTACGACCGACGTGATCTTCAGCCCCATGCCGGGTGGCGCTCTTACCGCCAACACCCTCATGATGCGCGAAACCAAGACCTTCCACCTGTTCCCGAAGGTTATCGAGAACATGAGTGAATGCGTCCGCCGCGGTGGCTTTGCTTCTTCCGTGACGCCGGTTTCCCAGTTCTACTTCCAGCAGGCCTACATGAACACCCTGAACCAGGCCGCAGGCCGCGGTACGTGGTTCAAGATGACCGAAGGCTACGGCAAGATGCTCCTCGGTTACCAGGGCAAGACTCCTTGCGAACCGGATCCGGAACTCGTGAAGATTGCTGCCGACCAGTTCAACATGAAGCCGTTCAAGGAAGCCTATCCGGGCATCCAGTGCGCCGAAGAAATCTTGCCGCCGGGCATCCCCGCCGCCAAGAAACTCCTGGAAGAAAATGGTCTGCCGGTTACCGACGAGACCATCTTCATCACGGGCTGCCTCCAGACGAAGGCTGGCAACAAGGGTATCGAATTCCTCAAGGGCAACCGCCACATTGGCGTGCCGAAGAAGGACCCGAACGCCGCTCCGGCAGTGGACACCAAGAACATGAAGGCCGGTGCAACGAGCACCTACCGCATTGCCCTTGGCAACCAGAGCTGGGACGTGCAGGTCAGCACGCTCAAGTAATTTGCTTCTGCGCAAGAACTGCTCGAATTTCGAATAAGTTCAGCGCAGGTCACAAACAAATTAAAAGAAGTTCCGCAGATGCGGGGCTTCTTTTTGTTATAGCGAAGAATTATGTTTACGCCCTATTAGAATGGTTCGCACAAAGGAATCCTTGCATTGCATTTTTTGCCCTCCGCATAATCATAGTGAACTTGATTGTATTCGCCTTTCACCTTTAAGCAACTGTTGCTGTCAACAACCTGGATATTTAAAGTCCCATTTGATGTAAGTTCAAAAAAGCTACTGTCTTGAAAAGATACTCTAATAGCTGATGAGGTAATACTTTTTTGTGGATTTGGAAGCCTCCCGATGATATTATCGTCGTTACAGTCTTCGAATATATCTAAAGCCATGTGATAGTGAATTACTCTTTTGAATGTTCGTCTAGACAACGATAATTCATAAATACCATCGTCATCAACGATTAGGCAAGTCTTTTTCTGTAAATTCATGCACAAAAAGCAGATTTTTCCATTTCCTTCTCGGTTAAGTAAGCTTTTTCTTCCATCCATTCCT
>NZ_FQWR01000001.1:0-374121 GCF_900129735.1 Fibrobacter sp. UWCM
GAGACCAGCGGCACCGTGCGGCTTGCGCGCGGGTTCGCTTCGAGCACGAACACCTTGCCGTCTTCGATAGCGTACTGCATGTTCATGAGGCCGCACACATGAAGGGCTTCAGCAATCTTCCTGGTATAATCCTTGATGGTTGCCAAGTTTTCCTTCGTGATGGTTACCGGCGGGATAATGCAAGCGGAGTCACCGGAGTGGACACCGGCAAGTTCGACGTGTTCCATCACGGACGGGATGTAAACGTGTTCACCGTCGGAGAGGGCGTCGGCTTCGCATTCGAGAGCGTTGTGGAGGAAGCGGTCGATGAGGAGCGGGCGATCCGGGGTCACGCCCACGGCCTTCGCCACGTATTCGCGGAGCATGTTCTCGTCGTAGATGACTTCCATGCCGCGGCCGCCAAGCACGAAGCTCGGGCGGATCATCACCGGATAGCCACCGATCTGCTTGACGCAAGCGAGGGCTTCGTCGATGTTCGTGGCCATGCCGCTTTCCGGCATCGGGATGCCAAGCTGGTCCATCATCTTGCGGAACAAGTCGCGGTCTTCAGCGATGTCGATGGAGTCGATGCTGGTACCGAGAATCTTGACGCCTTCGTCGCTCAGAGCGCGGGCGATGTTCAGCGGGGTCTGACCACCGAACTGCACGATCACGCCAGCCGGCTTTTCCTTGTGGTAAATCTGAAGAACGTCTTCGAGGCAGACCGGTTCGAAGTACAGCTTGTCGCTGGTATCGTAGTCGGTAGAGACCGTTTCGGGGTTGCAGTTCACCATGATGGTTTCGTAACCCATTTCGCGGAGGGCCATGGCAGCGTGGCAGCAGCAGTAGTCGAATTCGATGCCCTGGCCGATTCTGTTCGGGCCACCGCCGAGAATCATAATCTTCTTCGGGTTCGTACTGGCGGTAGATTCGTCCTTGCAGTTGTAGGTGCTGTAGTAATAGTACTGGTCCTTCACGCCGCTCACCGGCACTGCGCACCAGCCTTCGACCACGCCGAGTTCGGTACGCTTCTTGCGCACGTCCTTCTCGCGGATGCCGAGAATCTTCGCGATGTACTTGTCGCTGAAGCCGTCCTTCTTGGCCTTGATGAGGAGTTCATCGGCAGGCAGGCGACCCGGAGTCTTGAGCATTTCTTCTTCGAGTTCCACGAGTTCGCGCATCTGTTGCACGAAGTAGGCCTTTTCGTAGGTGGCAACGAAGATTTCTTCGTCGGTTGCGCCCTTACGGATGGCTTCGTACATCTGGAAGTGACGTTCGGAGCTCGGGGTCTTGAGCATTTCGAGGAGTTCTTCCTTGCTCTTCTTGTTGAAGTCCTTCGCAAAGCCGAGGCCGGAACGACCGTTTTCGAGGCCGCGGATAGCCTTCTGGAGGGTTTCCTTGTAGGTCTTGCCGATAGCCATGACTTCGCCCACGGCCTTCATCTGGGTGCCGAGGCAGTCATCCACACCGCGGAACTTTTCGAATGCCCAGCGAGCGAACTTGAGCACAACGTAGTCACCGCTCGGGGTGTACTTTTCGAGGCTTCCGTCGCGCCAGTACGGAATCTGGTCGAGGGTGAGGCCTGCAGCAAGCTTCGCAGAAATGAGGGCGATCGGGAAGCCGGTAGCCTTGGAAGCGAGAGCGGAAGAGCGAGAGGTACGCGGGTTGATTTCGATAATCACCACACGGCCGGTCTTCGGATCGTGAGCGAACTGCACGTTGGTACCGCCAATCACGCCGATGGATTCCACAATCTTGAAGGCCTTTTCCTTCAGTTCTTCTTCGAGCTTCTTGTCGATGGTGAGGAACGGGGCTGCGCAGAAGGAGTCGCCGGTATGCACGCCCACCGGGTCGATGTTTTCGATGAAGCAGATGGCAATCATCTGGTTCTTGGAGTCGCGCACGACTTCAACTTCCAGTTCTTCCCAACCGAGGATGGATTCTTCGATGAGGCACTGGTGCGTCATGGAGAGTTCAAGACCGTTGGAGCAAATGGTGCGGAGTTCTTCCACGTTGTAGCAGAAACCGCCGCCTGCACCGCCCATGGTGTATGCCGGGCGAACCACCACCGGGTAGCCGATTTCGGAAACAATCTTTTCGGCTTCTTCCACAGAGTGGCAAATGCCAGAGCGCGGGGTGTCGATGCCGAGCTTCTGCATGGTTTCCTTGAAGATTTCACGGTCTTCGCCGCGTTCGATAGCGTCGAGGTTCACACCGATGACCTTCACGCCGTACTTGTCCAGCACGCCGGCCTTGCTCAGAGCAGAAGCGAGGTTCAGGCCGGTCTGACCGCCCAAGTTCGGGAGGAGTGCCTGCGGGCGTTCCTTTTCGATAATCTGGGTGAGGCGGGCGACGTTCAGCGGTTCGATGTAGGTGGCATCGGCCATGACCGGGTCGGTCATGATGGTAGCCGGGTTAGAGTTCACGAGCACAATCTTGTAACCCTGTTCGCGCAGGGCCTTGCAAGCCTGGGTGCCGGAATAGTCGAATTCGCAAGCCTGACCGATCACGATCGGGCCAGAACCGATGATAAGGACTTTGTCGATGCCTTCAATCTTCATTTTGTTTTCTCCGTTGATACTAATTATTAAACTCTTGTGTTAAACAGCCCTGGACCCTATCGCTACGCTCCAGGGTGACATAGGGGGTGTGCGTCGCTTTGACGCTGGGTAAAAAAAATGCCGAACCAAATGGTTCAGCAAAATCAAAATCAGAAAACGGAAAAACTTTAACTGCATCGGAACCGTCCGTTCCGCAAGGTGCCTTTGCCTTATTCATCATGTGCAAAATCATCTTTGACCAGCTAAAGTTCTGTCGTTTTAAACTTGCGCAAATATAGAATAAAGAACCCCGTCTTGCAACGGGGAAAAACAAAAAAATGTAAAAGGGTAAAAACGATTACGTACCGGAGTCTACTTCCGGGGTATCGACATCGATGCCGTCATCCGTCGTCTGGCAAGAGGCCGCATTGTCATCACAATCATCATCCGTATTGGTTCCGCTTCCACTGCAGGCGATTAACCCCATGACAGACAACAAGATAGCAAGTCCGAACAGTTTTTTCATACATTCACCTTCTAGTTATGATTTATACTACAAATATAGTGAAATTTTTTCAAATAGAAAAAAAAGGGCGCCGGTGAGGGCGTCCTTTTGAACCTTGATCCGGCCAGAATTACTTCTTGGCGGGAGCGGCTGCGGGTTTTGCGGCAGCGGGCTTTGCAGCCGGCTGCGCGGCAGCCTTCGGCGCTTCGGCAGGCTTTGCAGCAGGGGCCGGAGCGGCCGCTTCTGCCTTCTTTGCCTCGGCCTGAGCCTTAGCAGCTTCAGCTTCGGCCTTCTTAGCCTCAGCCTCTGCCTTCTTGGCTTCGGCTTCTGCCTTCTTTGCTTCCGCTTCAGCCTTCTTGGCTTCTGCTTCTGCCTTCTTGGCAGCAGCTTCGTCAGCCTTCTTCTTGGCTTCTTCTGCCTTCTTTGCTTCGGCAGCGGCCTTCTTGGCGGCGGCGACGCTGTCGGCCTTAGCCTTCTTCACTGCAGCGATGCTATCCTGCTGGGCTTTCTTCGCGGCAGCGGCGGCCTTCTTTTCTTCTGCGGCCTTCTTCTTGGCTTCAGCGGCTTCCGCCTTCTTCTTGGCCTCTTCTGCCTTCTTTGCTTCGGCAGCGGCCTTCTTGGCAGCGGCGACGCTGTCGGCCTTGGCCTTCTTCACGGCAGCGATGCTATCCTGCTGAGCCTTCTTCGCGGCAGCGGCGGCTTTCTTTTCTTCTGCGGCCTTCTTCTTAGCTTCAGCGGCTTCAGCCTTCTTCTTGGCCTCTTCAGCCTTCTTCGCTTCAGCAGCAGCCTTCCTGGCGGCGGCGACGCTGTCGGCCTTGGCCTTCTTCACTGCGGCGATGCTATCCTGCTGGGCTTTCTTCGCAGCAGCGATGCTATCCTGCTGTGCCTTCTTAGCGGCTGCGGCGGCCTTCTTTTCTTCGGCAGCCTTCTTCTTAGCTTCAGCGGCTTCAGCCTTCTTCTTAGCTTCCTCAGCCTTCTTTGCTTCGGCAGCGGCCTTCTTGGCGGCGGCAATGCTGTCGGCCTTGGCCTTCTTCACGGCAGCAATGCTATCCTGCTGGGCTTTCTTTGCAGCGGCTGCGGCTTTCTTTTCTTCGGCAGCTTTCTTCTTGGCTTCAGCAGCTTCTGCCTTCTTCTTAGCTTCCTCAGCCTTCTTTGCTTCGGCAGCGGCCTTCTTGGCGGCGGCGACACTATCGGCCTTGGCCTTCTTCACTGCGGCGATGCTATCCTGCTGGGCTTTCTTTGCGGCAGCGGCGGCCTTCTTTTCTTCTGCGGCCTTCTTCTTGGCTTCAGCGGCTTCTGCCTTCTTCTTGGCTTCTTCTGCCTTCTTGGCTTCGGCAGCGGCCTTCTTGGCGGCGGCGACGCTGTCGGCCTTGGCCTTCTTCACTGCGGCGATGCTGTCGGCCTTTGCCTTCTTCACAGCGGCGATGCTATCCTGCTGGGCTTTCTTCGCAGCAGCGGCAGCCTTCTTTTCTTCTGCGGCTTTCTTCTTGGCTTCAGCGGCTTCTGCCTTCTTCTTGGCCTCTTCTGCCTTCTTGGCAGCGGCGACGCTGTCGGCCTTGGCCTTCTTCACGGCGGCGATGCTATCCTGCTGAGCCTTCTTCGCGGCAGCGGCAGCCTTCTTTTCTTCTTCAGCTTTCTTCTTGGCTTCAGCGGCTTCCGCCTTCTTCTTTTCTGCTTCCGCCTTCTTGGCTTCGGCAGCAGCCTTCTTGGCGGCGGCGACGCTGTCGGCCTTAGCCTTCTTCACTGCGGCGATGCTATCCTGCTGAGCCTTCTTCGCAGCAGCAGCGGCCTTCTTTTCTTCTGCGGCCTTCTTCTTGGCTTCGGCGGCTTCTGCCTTCTTCTTTTCTGCTTCTGCCTTCTTGGCTTCAGCGGCGGCCTTCTTGGCGGCAGCGACGCTGTCGGCCTTGGCTTTCTTCACTGCGGCAATGCTGTCGGCCTTAGCCTTCTTCACGGCGGCAACGCTGTCCTGCTGAGCCTTCTTCGCGGCAGCAGCGGCCTTCTTTTCTTCTGCGGCCTTCTTCTTGGCTTCAGCGGCTTCCGCCTTCTTCTTTTCTGCTTCTGCCTTCTTAGCTTCGGCAGCGGCCTTCTTGGCGGCAGCGACGCTGTCGGCCTTGGCTTTCTTCACTGCGGCAATGCTATCCTGGCGAGCCTTCTTGGCTTCGGCAGCGGCAACGAGAGCAGCGGCTTCAGCAGCCTTTACCTGTTCAATGGAATCAGCAGCAGCCTTTGCAGCAGCAATACTATCGGCGGTAGCCTGGGCGGCAGCGGCACTATCAGCAGCGGCCTTCGCGGCAGCACTATCTGCAGCAGCCTGAGCGGCAGCGGCGCTATCCACGACAGCAGCGTTGCTATCAACAACTGCAGAATCGGCAACAGCGGCAGAATCGACAGCCGCGCTATCAACAGCAGTAGTATCAACAACAGAAGAATCTGCGACTACGGCAGCAGGTGCTTCCGGAGCAGGCTGTTCCACAACCTTGGTCACTGCGGCAGGCTCTGCGACCTTATCAGCAGCCTTCGGCGCCGGCGTACCAAAGAAGTTCACATGGGCGAGGAAAATCATCATTCCCCAAGAGAGAACCAGACCGACCAGTCCCATGACAACACCCGTAATCGCCATACCGCGCGTATCCGTATAGCCCGTTGCATGCGCAAGGGCGTTAGGCGGAGTCGAAATCGGGAGGCTCATGCCGAGAGAGCTAGCAAACGCAACGGAAACGAGGAGAGCGGTCACGCCACCGAGGCCAACGAGGTTGTCTTGGCAAGCGATGCCCACAGCACAAAGAATCGGAACCAAAAGCGTAGCCGTAGAGGTATGGCTCATGAAGTTCGCCATGAACAAGCAAATGATACCGCAGCCGACCATGAGAGCAAGCGGAGACCAGCTTGCAAACGGGATCGTCTTGATAAGGTGAGCGGCAAGGCCAGTCGCATTGAGGCCAACACCCAGGGCAAAACCACCAGCCACGAGCCAGAGCACGTCCCAGCTCATCGCATTCAAATCCTTCTTGGTAATCACGCCGGTAAGGGCAAACACGGCCATCGGGATCATTGCAATCGCGTTATCGTTAATACCGTGAACGTTCTTGCCCGTCACCCACAAAAGCACACACACGACAAAGGTAATGTAAACAATGATAGCCTTGGGGCTCGTATCGAACTTGCCGGCACCTTCAATATTCAGGACCATCTGCTTCATCTTGATCGGGTAAATCTTCACGAGCAGGAGCCAAGCAACCACCATCAAAATAATCACGTACGGAATACCAAAGGCCATCCACTGGCCGAAGGTCACCGGGTTCGCAACAAGGTCACCACGGGCAACGGCATCGTTCAGGGCACCAAGGGCGATGGCGTTAGGAGGCGTGCCGATCGGGGTACCCATACCACCGATGTTGGCACCGAGCGGAATAGCAAGGGCAAAAGCAGCCTTACCGCGATCGTCTTCATCAAAGAGCTTGAGCACCGGGGCGAGGATGGCAAGCATCATGGCTGCGGTAGCGGTATTGCTCATGAACATCGAGAACACAGCCGTAATGAGCATGAGGCCGAGGAGCACGAACTTCGGGTTCTTGCCGAAGGGCTTCAGGAGCACGCGGGCCAGGTTCAAGTCCATCTTGTACTTGGTGGCGGCGGCAGCAAGGAAGAACCCACCCAGGAAGAGCATGATGATGGGGTTTGCAAAGGTCGCCATGATGGACTTGTGGCTAATCATCGTCACACCGTCCACGCGGAACGGGGCGAGCGACGAATCGGACATCGTGACAATCATGAGCACGATGACAAGCATCGAGGTGGACCAGATCGGGAACGGTTGCAGGATCCAGAAAAGAGCGGCCATGACGAAAACGCCGATGACGCGGATTTCGAGCGGGTTCAGGGGTCCCATGGGGCTTGCTGCATCGAATCCGAGGGATTCGTAGGGCAAGAAGAGAGCGGCGATGGCGAGCACCGACGCAATAATGAATTTGATGAATTTAGCCTTTGTCATAGTGCGCCCAAATCTAGAAAAAGGCCGTAGGCATGGCAACGAAAAAGTCCGTTACAAGAAGGCCCGCCAGGGGTGGCGGGTCTCAGGTAATTTCGGTCATTTTAGGCGATTTTCGCCATTTTGGGGTTATTTCACAAGAATACGACCGGCATTCATCTGGCTACCCGCACGCACGCGGAGCATGTAGATACCCGGCTTCGGGGCATCGAGGGTCACGCGGTTCACGCCGGCAAGGGCACTCGAAGCCACACTCCGGACAACATTCCCCTTCAGGTCGAGCACGTCCACGCGCACTGCACTGCCCGCAAGGCCCGCACCCGCATCGAAGTCCACCTGGAGGGTCGCGCCCGCCTGCACCGCCTTGAGGCCGGCAAGCGTCTTGACCAGCGCGACCTTCGGGGCAGAACCCACGAACACGGTCGCGACCTTCGCTTCGGAAGAAAGCGCGACCTTCAGCGGTTCGCCTTCCCGCACGCGCGTCGTATTCCCGTCCACGGTCACGTACACGGAAAGCCCGCGGGATTCCAAACCGTCAATACCCGCAAACGACAGGTAACCCGTGCGCGGGCTCGTCGCCGTGAGGTCGATGTTCCATTCATACGAAGCGCCCTCGCCCGCCGCCTTCACGCTCTTCATGAGCCTCTTGCCACCATCAAGTATCGAGAGGTTCACGTGGTCGCCCATACCGGCAGGCGGTTCCTCGGACTGCCTTGCAAAATTGCCTACGCCGAGCACGTTCCAGCTGTCCTTCTTGCCGCGACCGTCGCTCAGCATAGCCTGCAACGCCCAGCCCGCAGCGTCACCAACCTTTGCAAACCTGCGGTTGAGCGTCCTGTCCATTTCCGCATTCGCGTCCACATTCTCGTCTTTATCGAACGACGGTCTCGCAGCAATCTCAATCGTCGTGCTCATGGAGCGGTTCAGTTGCGCCCACACCGCTTGGTAGGGACCGAGCTTGCTTACAGGCACGTACTGCCCCTCTTCCGGATTCCAGCGTTTGTACTCCACGAGTGGAACCCTCTTCTTGCGATTGTCCTCGGACTCTTCCTCGGGTTCATCCAGGTCGTACTCGTCCACGCCCAGGTCTATTTGCCAGCCGTAGGGGTTCGCGACAAGGTTCCAGCCACCGTTCTCGTTCGTGAGGTTCCACGTAATGTCATCAGCGAACGCAGAGTCCTTAAGCACGAGCGGGCGCCCCTCGATAGAACTGTACCAGTAGCCGCGTTCCTTTTCGGGCGTCTGCGACTTGACCAATTCCTGATACTGCCAGTACTTGCCATAGTTCCTGTCCTCTGCCCACCAGTAGAACGTCTCGTCGCCGTCCCACGACAACTTGTCCATGTCCACATTGGCAAGCGAAACCATCTGCCAGGAATACTCGCCCGCAATAGCGATAGCAGCATCAACTTCGAAATCCACTTCTCGCAGGAGAGAGTCGTGATCATCGCGCACCACGCTGGCGGTAAACAGGTAGAATCCGGCAGCAAGCGGGAAACGTTCCCATTCCAAGTCACAGGCATCCGTGGTACACCTGTACTCATTGCCGTCAAGTTCCTTCCCGTCATCGTTTTCAAGCGAAATGCGGATCGATGCCTTGCCATCCTTCACGAAGCCATCCTTGTGGAACGTGAAGCGAACTGCATTGCCCGACTGATAGAACTTGGCACCGTCCGTCACGACAGGTTCTGCGCTTTCGATAAAGTAGGCGCGGATTTCGGCACCATCAACAAGGCCCTCGAGCCATTCGCCGTTTTCAAACAGGATGGTGTCGCCGTCCTGGATAAGCAGAATCTTTTCGAGCACGTAGCCATCATCCGGGATGGCGCGCACCCTGAAACCGCCCGTGTATTGTTCAGGAGGCAGGATAATGCTTCCGTCGGTACCGAACCTGTGCACGCGCGGTTCACCCTCGCCTTCAAGCAGCTCTATGCTCCCGTTCTCGGCAACTGCCTTGACACGCGCATAGCGGGCGCTATCCACACACAGGTCAGCATCGCCCCACACGGCATACAGTTTCTGGGTATCCTGGAGTTTTTCATACAGCTCGCCGCCATAGGTCATGACACGGTAATCGTATTTTTCCGCATCCTTCTCGGCAGACCAACCGAGCACGCACGAATTCGCCGTGTATATCCATGCAGGCAAAAGCACCTGGTCATCGTTGTTCAAGACCTTCAGGGAATCGCCCTGGACAAAATCCAGATCGTAGAACACGTCTTCCTGTTTCGTGTTCAGGTCAAACGCCACAGAGATGAACTTCGAGAACTCGACAAGAAGTTCCGGCGAGCGGGAGCCGCTATAAAATTCAATCACGCCATCGCCATCTTGCATGGCGACATCGATTGTATCGGCTTCGCCCGAAGGTGCGTCCGCGTTTTCCATAATGCCACGGACCAATTTCACGTGCGAAAGCGCATAGCCCAGCTCGGGTTCGGCACCCACGTGGAACCGGAAGAACGTCCACGCTCCAGGAATCGCCATCGTGGAATCTTCAAAATCGTGCCTGAACGTCAAAGTGTCCACCGGGTTAACGAGCTTCTGCCATAGGTAGACCTTGCCCCCCTCTGAGCCGACATCGCCTTGGTAGTGCAGCAAAATCTGCGAATTCTCTATATTGTCGCAGCCACCCATTTCATAAGTTTCCTTACCGGGCTGACCATCCGCTTCTGTTACAAGAGAATTATTCCAGGCTCCGTACAAACTAAACACATTGTCTACGGGTTCAACCGCATTGAGCACGTTCGCATCCAGTTCTCTCGCAAGGAAATCCTGCTTATCGGGACTGACGCTCCAGCCACCAAAACACCTCGTTGTGTCTGTCGTATACAGCGTCGGCAACTTGGCTGTCATGTCGTTATCCCTTGAATAGATTGCGAGCGTATCCGTATAGCCGGCCACAAACACGTCCATATCAGCGGCATTCACATCGAACGAGATTGCATAAGGAATCGCCTCGAGTTCGGGAATCGCGTGCAGGAGGTAGTAGTAATGGAAATTACTGGTCAACATATCACCCATTTCCACAATAGCGGCAATAACGCTATCCATATCGACAACGCCGTCGGCATCGAATTCCGCACTCCACTTCAAGAACGACCTGTTCTCCATGTTGTCCATAAAGGCGGCCTTGATTGACGACGGTTCCGCGAAATAGTTTTTCGTTGTTTCAAAAGTAACCGCCTTGGAGCATTCTTCCGATGCCTGACCTTCTTCGTAGCACTCCTCTATGTTTCGGGAGCCTGTCATGTGCGCCCAGAAATCTGCCTTCCATTTTTTCAGGATAAATCCCGCATCGGCGGCAATGCTGTACTTGGAAGCCATCGGGACAGACGGATTGTTAAAATACCCCGCACTTGCCGTATCAAATTGTGCCAACAGGCCATCCTTGTAACCATACGCAGTATACATGATTGCATGGTTACCGCTCACGCCGAGAGCCATGGTCGGAGTCTCGGAAATTCCCCCAATCGGGGCATAAATCAAGTGAATGGTATCGCTGTACTCCGGACCGTAACGGCCAGCAATATTTTCCATTATCCGTGCAAAATTCCTAGTCTCACCAAGTTCGCCTTCAATTTTATCAGCATCACAGTTCCCGCCTTCCCTACAATTTATGTAGTAACTATCTATGCCGAACTCAACTTTTTTACCGTCATTCATCACGAACACGGGAGGGATAACGGCATGTTCGTTATAACGGCGTACCTTCGTTACCTTCGGCCAGAGATACACCGGGTACGGCAAGGTTTCGTCCAGGTTTCCATACGATGTTGCAGGTTGATCCACAACAACTATCGCCGTCTCGTAGACGACGACGAAACTGCTGTTTTCTTCCGTTTGGTAAAGCTCGTTTTGCAACATCGTGTAAGTTTCAAGGTCTATTTCATTGGTTTCCTCGAACACGCCAAAATCAACGCTCAGCGCCCGGATGCGCTTTACAAAATCAGGGCTCACGCGGCGGTCCTTTCCCGTATAGGTAACAAGCGTGTATGCCGTATAATCGTCTTCGGGGGCATAGAGTGAATCCAGGATGCCCTCCAGGGATTCCTTGTCCGCATCTGTCAGCTTGGAGTAGAGTTCAGTTACATCAAGTTCCACCTTGTATGCAGTGCGGTTATCAGCATCCGAACAGATGGTCAGCAAAGAATCTGCATCGTTCTCCCATGCCGTTTTACCGGAATCGGGAAAAAATTGCAAAGACGCTTCATTCATGGTATAGGCAAACAGACGCGACTTCATCGTAGATAGTTCAAGGACTCCATTATACCAACTTTCATCACGAGTCAAGATTGTTCCATCTCCCGAATAATTCAGCACACCATCCGCGTCCAGTTTCGTCTGGCCGTCGGGTATCGCATTGCGGTAGTTGTATTTTATAGCGAGGCCGTAACCATTATAGTTTGCAGCACCTTCTCGCCAACCGGCAAAGGATTCCCCGCCCAGCACAAGAGCCCCCAGGGCGTCCTTCACTCCCACGTCTTTTGTTCCAATATGGTAATTCAAATGTACATTCAAATCATCGGGAGTGTTTGATTCCAACTTTCCGATAACATAGCCAACGTTCGAGTTGTTCGCCATAATATCGCCCTTTAAAATATTACTAGTCACTTTGGATTGATACACAAGAGCATAGCCGGCTATACCACCAACATTAGCAATGGTGGCAGAATTCGCATTAATCACGATATCACCATTTACCCTATCCTTCAAGATGCTAAAACGACCTTTGGCGGCATACAAATAGCCAACAACGTAACCCGCATCAATTTCCTCCATACTTTCGGCAGTACTTTCAATCAAATTTTTTCCTTCAGGAGATTGAATCAATGTACGACTAGAAAAAACGCCTCCTTCGGGTGCAGAATTACCCGAAGTCACATCGACTCGTCCAAACAGGCCTCCCATATAGGCGTTTTGTGAGGTTGCTACTTTCGAGGACAAGGTAAGCATATCGTCATTCGCATGCAATGATACCCCGTGATAGTCTTCCTGTTCATCTACAGTTTCATATCCCCAAGCAACAAGCCCTCCCATGTACACGTTAGACGCCGACGCATTCTTGCTATCAAGATTCGCAACCAGTTTGCTATTCTCAATCGTAACCTTTGCAACAGCGAGTCCATCTACAGTACCAACATAACCACCTATCGACTGGGCACTCTTTGAATCAACGCTTATCCCCACATTGCCCTGAACACCAGTAACATACGCTTCATGTACAGAACGTATAATTCCATATCCACCCCCAAGATGTATCGACCCCTGTGGCTGGTCAAGTTCTACATCAAGTTTAACCGAACGCAGCGTGTTAAGAGAATCTCGGATTGGCATGGTCGCCCTGGAAACGTAACCAACAATACCCCCAGCAGCAACACTGGTCGTCCCCTTAAAATCCAAGTCAACAACATTTTCATAGAATTTCAGACCATATCCCCAATCATTACTACCCACATTTCCCACTTCCACCTTGGCAATGAGACCGCCTACCGAATTTTCATTATCCTCGCTACGAGAGTCAACAACCTTTACACCTACCGTGTCGTCCTGGATCAGCACGCTACCGTCCCTAGCACTAAGCATCCCGATTAAGCCCCCCGCATTAAAGGCATTTTCATCATAGGGGTAAGCATTAACGTTTACCGAAGAATTCAACAAACTAAAAACAGACGTTTCATCAGAATCCCCCAAATATGTAGCACGTCCAAATACGCCACCCACAGTCTGTCCACGCAACTCGGCATTCACGGAAACATTACGAACTACATTTGCAGAATTGGTATAATACCGAGCCACAAGGCCGGCAGCCACACCGTTTGCGCTCACACGGGAATTGTTCACGGACACGTTCGACAAGCTTATTCCCGTCGCCGTATCCGCGAGCACCGCCGCACGGGCTTCGGTACCGGTCGCCTTTACGTAGGCGCTATCGAAATGAATGTCATTGAACCGAGCATTTTGAACGTCTACAATTACTTCGTTAGGAGTTCCGAAACTTTGAACACCCTTGAAAAAAGACTTATCCCCCTGCCCGATATCGCAATAGCCCTTGATTGTCTTGCCATTGCCATTTATCTCCGTAACATAGTTCGTAAGAACGTCTACAGGAATAAGCACCGGGTCAAAAGCGCTCACGCATACCGTATCACCGTTAGAGACTTCGAAACCGCCCAAGTCAAGGTCGGTTTCAAAACGGAGCTCAAATCCATTGCACATGCCGTCCCCACTGCAAATTTGCATTGCTTCTTGAATTTCGTTATTGAGTTTTTCGCGGAAGCCACCTGTTCCGCTCCAAACGGAAAACAAGTCACCCACACGAAAGCCTTTTTCAATAGCCTCGTCTTGGTTGCCAAACTGGCTTATATAGCAGACCTTCGTAAATGTTTGAATGATTTCATCCGGGTAAGAAGGCTCCGGATACTCGTCATTACACTTGATTCCGGTCCATTTTTCTGCGGCAGACGCCCCAGAAACAAAGCCCCAAACCATAAGGGCTGCCAACAAGAAACATTTCGAGTTCAACTTCATAGATGCCTCGCTTTTTTCTAACAAGATAAATAAAAAAAAGACAGCTCGGTAAAAATTCTTTTGCCGTTGTGCCCGAATTCACATTCAAAGCCTCCAATAAAGTGTTAAAGCACACATTTTGCCCCGACAACCAGGCAAGGACGTCCCATTTTTCTAAATTTTTCGGCGGTTTTGAACCAATTCCAAGGAGTCAGGATGTTCAAGAAAATTCTTCTCGCGCTCGCAGTGCTCGCCTGTGCAAGTTTTGCCACATGGGACTATTACCCCATTCCGCAAAACAAGAACGGAGGCGCAGAAGCGGGCCTCTACTATGACAAGGACCACAAGTGGTCCCAGGCAGGCCTCAAGATGGGCGCCCGTTTTACCATGATCAAGCACCTCGAAATCGCGCTGACCGAATGGGGCTACCAGTTCTGGAACGAGACCGACTGTTCGAACTGCGTAAATGGTGGTGATGGCGTCCGCGACCTCACAATCGGCGCGCGCTACGAAGTTGCCCCAATGGTTACGGCATTCCTTGACTTGAACCTCCCCGTAGGCGACGACGAAGACGATGGAGAAGGTTCGAATCCACCTTCTAGCGGTGAGACCTCCCTCTACTTTGGCGCACAGTTCTCGGCACCGACCAAGATGGAAGGCCTCAAGTTCGGTACGGAGGCGGGTTTCCTCTGGGGATTCGAGCACGATAACCAAGAACGCGGGCTCGACATCCATGTGGGCGCCGAAGTGGGTTACACCATCCCGAAAGTCGGACTCACCCCCTATATCGGTATGCTCCTCAAGTTCCGCCTCACCGAAAGCGTACGGTACGACAACAACGACAAGGAATACGGATATGCAGACCGCAGGTCCCGCCAGTACAACCTCTGGTTCGGCATCGCCTACGACATCACGCCGATGATTACCGTGAAGGCGCATTTCATATTCCGCAACGAGAAGTACAAGGGTGTATGGACTGACGAGAACCCGCACCACCTCGGTGGCGACGCAGACGGGCTCTACATGGCGGCTGTCTTCAATTTCTAGCCTTTTCGCACAATTTAACAGCGAACTACGTATTAGTTAGAAGTCATTAGGACGGCGCGGGCAAAAATCCGCGTCGTTTTTTATTTTTGGGGTAAATCACATTTTTCGGAACCTGCACACTTTTTTATGGCAAATGTGCGCTTTTTATATTATATTTTTTGAAAACCACAAACAAAAGGATTCAATATGCTCAAGAAAATCATTTTGGCAGCGGTTGTCGCAGCGACGGCTTCCTTTGCACAAATCAACGTCGGTGTCCGCGCAGGCGTCGACATGAACACCTTCTGGGGTGACGACACCGAAGACGCCTCTAGTGGTATCGGTTTCCAGGCCGGTGCAGCAATGAAGGTTTCTCTCCCCCTCCTGCCGATCACCGTGGCACCGGAAGTCGTGATCGACATGCGTAACTTTGACGTGAATGAAAACGTTACCCTGACCGAATGGGCATTGGACATCCCGGTGCTCGTCCGCTTCTCCCTGCTTCCGATTCTCTACCTCGAAGCCGGTCCGGAATTCGCATTCAACCTGAGCACAACTGCAGAAGATGACGACGGAAATGAGATTTCCGAGAAGACCCTGGAAACGTTCCTGCCGGATTTCAACACCTTCGAATTCGACCTGGTGTTCGGTGTCGGTACCGGCATCGTCCCGCTGGTTGACATCGACTTCCGCGTGGTTCTCGGCATGACCAACTTCTTCGACGACCCGAAGCTCGGCGATCCGCTTGACATCGCCAACATGCAGTTCGTTCTCGGCGCAACCTACTGGTTCTAACCGAAACTGCTAGCGCATAGCATTTAAAAGACGTGCAGCGATGCACGTCTCTTTTATTTGCTCATTGTCACCCTCGCGCAGGCGAGGGTCTTTTTTTGTACCTTCGTTATACCGAAGCCCCGTAGGGGCAAGTGTGCCTAGATGTCCTTGTCAAATGAATGTAATGGACACACTTGCCTTGCTATGCAAGGCTGCGGTGTGACGCATTTTGCGGTGTGACGTCTTTTTGTTAGATCCTTCGACTCGTTACACTCGCTCAGGATGACACGACCAAAGGTCGTGTCACTTCACGTCATACACCGGGACCGGCAAACTCTCGCCGGATTTCATGGCGGCGTCGAGTTTCTTGGACTTCTCCGGGTCAAGCCACCAGTAGACGGGAATGGCGTCTTCGCGGTTGAAATGGTCCAGCACCTTCTCGGGAGTGCCGTAGCGGTTCCAGTAGAGGATGCGGTGGTGGTCGCACTGCCACATGAGCACGTAGGGCACGATTTCGGCGAGGCGGTTATCGAGCGCCTTCAGGATTTCGTTCCGCTTGGCCAAATCAAATTCCGTCTTCTGGAGGTTGATTAAGCTATCGACCACCTTGTCCTGCACGCCGGCGAGGTTGTTCGTGCCTTTCTGCAGGGCCGTTGCCGAAGACCAGCTCGCTTCCGGGTCGCGGAGACGGCCAGCGCCCCAGTTCACCCAGTAAAGGTCAAAGTCGGCATCGTCCAGACGCTTGCGCAAAGTACTCTGCGACATCTGCTCGATGGTCGCCACCACGCCCACCTTCTTCAGGTCTTCCTGGAACAGCGTGAGGTGGCGCAGGTCTTCCTGGCTCGTGATGAAGTTAATCGCAAACGGCTTGCCATCCTTCTCGAGCACCCCCTGGCCGTTCACCTTGTAGCCCGCCTCCGCAAAGAGCGCGCGGGCGCTATCCGGGTTGAACGTGTAGAGCGGCGCCGTCGGGTTCTTGTTGCCTTCCCACAGGTCGGGGTAGTAGCTGTTCAGCAAGAAGTACTGGCCGAACATGTACTTCTCGTTCATCGCCTCGCGGTTCAGGAGCATCGAAAGAGCGCGGCGCACGCGAACGTCCTGGAACTGCGGCTTGCGCAGGTTGATGGCCATGCCCTGGAATCCGATGGGCTCCTTGTTAAAGATACGCTGCTTCACGGCCCAGCCCTTCTTCACGGCGTCGAAGTCGGTCTGCTTCATCCAAATACTGCTGGTGTAAATCGCATAAGCGTTGAAATCCTGCTTCTTGAAGGCTTCGAGCGCCTTCGTCTGGTCGTTCATGAAGCGGTAGCGGATTTTCTGGAAGTTGTACTTGCCGCGGTTCCAGTTCTTGTGGAAGCCCCACCAGTCGGCGCGACGTTCCAGTTCCACATAGCGGTCTTCGCGGAAGGTCTTGATCTTGTACGGGCCCGAGACTACCGGGAACTCGTAGCGGATCTGGTTGAAGTCCTTCCCTGCCCAGGCGTGCTTCGGGAACGCGAGCATGCCCGCGGCTTCCCAGAAGTTCCCCCAGTGGGATTCCTTCGCGGTCATCTTCACCGTGAGGCTGTCGACCACCTCCGGGCGGTCGAAACGGCTAAGCCCGACCTTGAAAATCGGCGTGAGGTTCTTCTCGTCCATGATGACGTCGTAGTAGTACTGCACATCCTCGGCGGTGACGGGCTTGCCGTCACTCCACCGGGCCCGCGCATCTACATGGAAAGTGAACGTCTTGCCGTCTTCGCTGACGTTCCAACTATCGGCGAGAATGCCCACTTCGCGGTCCTCGGTGGAGTGCAGACTCACGAGCGGCTCGAACATCATGCCCATGAGCTCGGCGGAGAAGCTGTTGTAGTCTTCCCACATGTTGAACGACTTCGGCATCGCAGAGCCCCAGAGGGTAATCGTCCCGCAGGGGCGGGCATCCTTAGAGGCAACCGGGTCGAACTCGCCCGTGGCGGTGGAATCGACCGGCAGTTCCGGGCAGTTCAACTCGGCATTCTTGCCCGCAGGCTTCGCGCCCGCAGAGCCCTGCTCGTTGCAGGCGGTAAGGAATAAAGTCAATGCCGCAGTCAAAGACACGGCGCAAATGCGAACAATAGAATACTTCTTCATGCTACGAAAGATAGATAAAACTAGCATTGTCTTCCCGGGCTTGTCCCGGGAACGCCGATTCCATTACGAGCAGACTCAATTATCTTCTTTGTAACGCCAATAGATTCCGACAGGTCATTCCATTCAGCATTCATCGACGCAATAAGATGAGCCTTCCATGTACGTGGGTAACGTTTTAGTTGCTTTTCCCTTTTGATGGCTTCATCAACATTATGAAACAGTTCATAATAAACAAGTTTTGTGATGTTGTATTTGTCTGTAAATCCCTTGTTTAAATGGACTTTATGTTCTACGATTCTACGGACAAGATCATTTGTAACTCCCGTATAAAAGACGGAATTGTCACTTGTAGTTAGAAGGTAGACATAGTAGTTATGAAACCGCATACGACGAATATACACAAAACGGCTTTAAAAAACAAATGCCTAACGCAGGCATAGAAACGACGACCCCGGCACTAGGGCCGGGGTGACATTCTGGATAATCTACGGTCTAAAGTACCTCTTGGGCTTGACCGGTTTCTCGCCGGACGGCTGCGGGGCATTCTTCTCGCGCTCCGCCTCCTCAGCCTTGAGCATTTCGAGCGTCGTGCGGGCCGCTTCCTGTTCGGCCTTCTTCTTGTTCGGGCCCGTCCCGCGGCCGTAGACCTTGCCGTTCACATGGACCTCGGCGGTGAACACCTTCTCGTGTTCCGGCCCCGACTCGTCCACAATCTTGTATTCCGGCGCCACGTGAATAGAGCTCCCCTGGGTGTATTCCAGCAGGGCACTCTTGTAGTTCACGAAGTCCTCGGCACTCATGATTTCTGCTACCCGCGGGAAATGGAAACGGTTGAGAATCGCCCGGACCTCGTCGAGCCCGCCATCCAGGTAAACCGCCCCAAGAACCGCCTCGTAGGCGTCGGCCAGGATGCTTTCCTTGCCCCGACCGCCCATCTTGGCCTCGGACTTGCCTATCTTGACGTACTCGCCCAAATCCCATTCCTTCGAGGACTGCGCGCAGGCGTGCCCCGAGACGATGGCGCTCTTCCGCTTTGAGAGTTCGCCCTCCGGGTCGTTCGGGAAGGCCTTGTACAGGTACTCCGTGGTGAGCATGTTCAGCACGGAATCGCCCAAAAACTCGAGCCGTTCGTTGTTGCTCGTGTACGAGATGTCCTTCCCCATCAGGTAGGACCGGTGAACCAGGGCGTGAGCCAGCAGTTCCGGTTCGCGGAACCGGTACCCGAGCTTCGCCTCAAGCCCGTCACCGGACTTCTGGCGAAACCAGAGTTTTAAGACTTTATGCAAAAGAGTTTGATTTTCCATAGGCGGTAAAGAAAAAGGGCAACCCGTCCGGGGTCACCCTATTTAGTCCTGTTTTCGAAGAACCCGGCTAATTAAGCCTTCTTGGCTTCGATGAAGGCGACCACGTCAGCAACCTTCTGGAACTTTTCGGCGTCAGAATCGAGGATTTCGACTTCGAATTCGTCTTCGATAGCCATCACGAGTTCGACGCGATCGAGAGAGTCAGCACCGAGATCGTTGCCGAATTCGGATTCGGGCTTCACGTCTTCGGCCTTAACGCCCAGCTTGTCAACGATAACAGCGGTGACCTTCTTGAAAATTTCTTCGTTCATTGTAATCTCCATTTGGATTGATTGTTTGACTTAAAATTTAGTAAAAAACGCCTAGGCGTTCAACCCCCCGTCAACCCCCAGAATCTGGCCTGTGATGTAGCAGGCATCGTCGGAGGCCAAAAAAGCGACCGCATTGGCCACATCTTCGGGCTTTCCGATACGTCCGAGGGGGATCTGGGCTGCATATTTTTCCTTGGTGGCATCGTCCATGGCGGCAGTCATGTCCGTCCCGATAAAGCCGGGGGCGATGGCGTTCACCGTAATGCCGCGGGAGGCAAATTCCCTGGAATTCGAGCGGGTCATACCGATAATGCCCGCCTTGGCGGCGGCGTAGTTGGCCTGGCCGGCCTGGCCACGCAGGGCATTGATGCTCGAAATATTGATGATTCGGCCGGTGCGCTTGCCCATCATGGTGCGGGCGACCGCGCGGGTGCAAAGGAACACGGAACGCAGGTTCGTGGCAATCACGGCGTCAAATTCCTCGTCCTTCATGCGCATCAGGAGGCCGTCACGGGTAATACCGGCGTTGTTCACCAGGATATCGACCGTACCCATGTCGGCAATAATCTGCTTGAACACGTTCTGCACCGTTTCGGAGTCGGCCACGTTGCATGCGTAGCTCTTGACCTGCACCCCAAGTTCGGCGGAAAGTTTGGCCGCCAGGTCTTCCTTGACCGAGGTGGAGAGGATGGCGACGTCAGCACCTTCACTGGCGAGCTTGGTCGCGATAGCGAGACCGATACCGCGGGAAGCGCCAGTCACGATGGCTTTTTTACCTGTAAGTTTACCCATAATAGTCCCTAGTCATTAGTTGTTAGTTATTAGTTTCATGTTTGGCGGCACAGCCGCGATTATAAAAGGCTAATGACCATTGACCAATGACCAATAGCCATTAATTTATCCCTTAAGTGTCTGGAAGGCCTCGATGGTTTCGACCGGCGTGACCTTCACGTCGCGGCTAATCTTGCGCATGAGGCCCATGAGCACCTTGCCCGAGCCCACTTCCACGCCCTGGGTAACCCCGAGGGAGATAGCCTTGTTCATGCAATCGTTCCAGCGGACCGGAGACACCAGTTGGCGCACCAGCAGGTCGGCAATTTCGCTACCCTTCGTGACCGGTTCGGCAATCACGTTGGCGATGACCGGCTTTTCCACGTCGTTGAACTTGGTCTTGGCAATCGCTTCGGCAAGGCCAGCCTGTGCGAACTGCATGAGCGGGCTGTGGAAGGCGCCAGACACAGCGAGCGGAATGGCCTTGATGCCTGCAGCAGCGCAGTTTTCGACGAGCTTGTTCACGCCGGCGACCGCACCGGACACCACAATCTGGCCCGGGCAGTTGATGTTTGCCGGAACCACGACACCTTCGGCCTTCACGGCTTCGCAAAGTTCAAGAATCTTGGCTTCGTCCTGGCCCATGATGGCAGCCATAGCACCCGGGTTCTTGCTACCGGCGCTAGCCATAAGTTCGCCACGGGTACGCACCAAACGGAGGCCGTCTTCGAAGCTGAAACCGCCGGCAGCATAGATGGCGGAATATTCACCGAGGGAATGCCCTGCCACGTAGTCGAACGCGAAACCTTCGGACTTGAGAAGTTCCATCACCATTGCAGAGACTGTAAAGAGGGCCGGCTGCGTGTTGTCGGTGCTCTTCAAAACATCTTCCGGACCTTCAGCCATGAGCTTGGAAAGCGAGAAACCGAGAATTTCGTCGGCCTGCATCATGAGTTTCTTGGCCGGTTCGAACGTGGAAGCGAGGGTCTGGCCCATGCCCACGTACTGGGCGCCCTGACCCGGGAAAAGCAAAATCGTCTTAGACATTATATACATACCTCTGCGGTTAGCCCGCAATTTTTGTTCCCCCCAAATTTAAAAAAGAACGGAGGGATTTCTAGAGCCGCCGGGCAAAAAGCACACAATCCCCGCAAATGAAAGGAAAATAGAATGTTTTTGTAAGCAGGTGTCAAATGAGACTAGGGAGGGGCTCGTATGACGGCCCCTCCCTAAGACCCTCCCAACACGTTGAATTCGCCTTAACCTCTTGTTTAGAAATTCAATGGGCGAATACGAACGTGCGCACACCTTCGGTGTGCATAAGACTAGGGAGGAACTCGCACGACGGCCCCTCCCTAGTCAAAAAAACAGGAACGGAACCTTGCGGTTCCGTCCCTAAAAGCCTTTCGCAGACAAACTAACGAAAGCCGATTACTTGGCTTCGGCGGGTTCGTCCTTGATGGCGAGCAGGCGTTCGTTGACGTTCTTCGAGACACCCTTCTCAGCGTACTTGGCGGCAACTTCCACAGCCTTCTCGATTGCGAGGGCATCGGAGCGGCCGTGAGCGATGATGCCTGTGCCGTTGAGGCCGAGGAGCAGAGCGCCACCCGTCATGCGGTAGTCCCACATCTCGTCGAAGCGACGGCCGTTGGGGGTATCGATGAAACCGAACATCTTCTTGTGGAGTTCGTAGAAACCTTCGAGCATCTTCAGGACAACGTTGCCCGTGAAGCCGGAGGTCACCACCACGTCGGCGACGCCTTCGATAAGCGTTTCGCCTTCGATAAGCGTTTCGCCTTCGATGTTGCCGATGAAGTTCACCGGGGCGGACTTCAACAGCTGGTGCGCTTCCTGGAGCACAGCCGGACCCTTGTGTTCTTCTTCGCCCATGTTGAGGAGGCCGACCTTCGGGTTCTGATATCCGAAGTAGGTCTCGGCGAATGCGGAACCCGCGATGGCGAAATCCACCAGCGTGGAGGCGCGTTCATCGACGTTCGCGCCGGCATCGACCAGGATGATCGGACGGTCGGCGGTCGGAATGACACAACCGATAGGCGGACGGCTGAACTTTTCGCTCGACTTTCCGAGAAGCATGAGGCAGCTAGCCATCATGGCACCGGAGTTGCCGGCGCTCACGGAAGCATCGACCATGCCCTTCTTCTGCAGGGCGACACACGTCACCAGGCCGGAGTGGGGCTTCTTCTTGAGAACCTGAACAGGGTGTTCGTCCATGGCGACAGGGTCCGGAGCGTCGATGACCGAAATCCCGTTGCCGGCGTAACCGAGCGACTCGAGTTTAGCCTTGACCACGGCCTCCGGTCCGCACAGGACCACATGCAGGTTTGCATTCTTGTTGACGGCGTTTACCGCACCTTCAACCACGACGTCGGGAGCGAAATCGCCACCCAGAGCATCAAGAGCAACTTTTACCATGAACATCTCCTTGCAACTGAACGCTGCATCAACAAATTAGGCTTCGGCATCCTTCATGTTGACAACTTCGACACCATTGTAGTAGCCGCAAACCGGGCACACACGGTGCGGGCGCTTTGCAGAACCGCAGTGGTCGCAGGTAGCCATCGCGGGCACTTCCATCTTCCAGTGGGTGCGGCGCTTGTCACGACGGGCGGTCGAGGTTTTTCTTTTAGGTACTGCCATTTTTAACTCCTATTTTCCATTTTGCTCTTGAGAGCCTTGAGTTTCTCCCAGCGCGGGTCCATGGGCTTTGCGGCCCCGTCGGAACCTTCGTCGGGCGGATTGTTTGATACAAAGATAAAATCTTCGTCAGGATTTTTCACGGGCGCGACCGGTTCTTGCAGTAAAACCAGCTGTCGGATGCA
Organism: Fibrobacter sp. UWCM; assembly: GCF_900129735.1. Classification (NCBI taxonomy): domain Bacteria; kingdom Pseudomonadati; phylum Fibrobacterota; class Fibrobacteria; order Fibrobacterales; family Fibrobacteraceae; genus Fibrobacter; species Fibrobacter sp. UWCM. Next base: position 22,658 of record NZ_FQWR01000001.1, read on the forward strand.
CTCGGATACATCTACGAAGTCCTGCCCCTGGGGAATCTTGTAGGCGAAGACATCTGCATCGTCCTCGTCCAGCTCCTGCTTTGCGATGGGGAGCCTCTCGACCTCCGCCACGATTTCGGTCGTAAACGGGCGGTCGAACAAGTCCAGCGTCCTGGAACAGGTCAGAGTTTGCACTCCGGAGAGCGTACCGGTCACGAGACACTTACCGGGGCCTTCGGGGCTCACCAGCACCTCGGCTACCAGATCGCCCTTGAGGTGCAGTTCGTCGAAGATTTCGGGAGCGTCGGCATGGGACCAGACTGCTCGGCGGTCTTCGGGTTCAGTAAGTTTCTGTGCGATATCGATTCTCAAAGTGGTCCAAATTTAATAAAAACTAGACTTGATTTCAATATTCAGGCTTAAACTATATGCGGGAGGGCGGACAGCTCGGAGTTTTAGCCGTTCTACTTGCTCGGGTCGGGCTGGTCCCAGGGGAACTGTTTTCCGTCGTTTTCGGGCGGCATCACGGGTATCATGACCTCAGTCGGGAAGTATTCCGTAGTCGTGGTGATGTATTCCAGAGGCAGCAACGCTCCGGCAGCAATGCCCATCGGCATCCCGACCGCCTTGACCGCGACCTTGGTCGCGCTCTCGGTCGTCCCCCTGCGCAGAATGGTCTGCGTGCTATACCCGCCATCGCCACGGTGTATCACCGCCTCCCCGTACACGACACCGTTCTTTTCGGCCTCCAGGTACATCTCGTCGCCTTTGGCAACCGGGGCATTGCAGTTCCTGGAGTCGTCGCAGACCTTCTTGCCGTTACTGTAGATGGCATAGCCTTCGCGGGCATCGTCCACCTCGACCTTCACGGTCGCACAGCCGGCAAGCATCGCGGGCACAGCGCCACACGCCGCCACAAGGAGAATCTTCTTCATCGGATTTTCTCCTTCGAGACGCGGCTCACGATGGGGATGAATTCGTTCGGGTCGTACGCGATGTGGCGGTAAACCCATATAAGGGAATTGTCCTTCGACTTGCGCATCTCGAACACGACAACGACGCCCGCCGTATCACGAACCAGCTGCAGTTGCAGTTTGCGGTCACTCTGCCGCTCGTCCTCGACCAGAGTCACGTTGTCATCAATGGCCACGTACTGCTTGGTCAACACGCGCAGGCGCTCGCCGTAATCCGGGTGCACTCCTTCTACTTGCACCGGGGGCATGTACACCTTGGAACACCCGCAAAGCATTGCGGTGCAAAACAGCATAGCCATAAAACCACAGCGAACTAACGAATTCATGTGTACCAATATAGAATTGTAGTGCAGTTTGAGGGCGCTTTTTTGCATGTTTCGGATAAGCGGCATTTTTTACGGACAAAACACCTAACCATCCAATATATATAACTAGTGGTTATAAAGAAGAATGGATAGCAGCCGTATTGCTCCATACTCAACATCATACCTCACCCGTTTATAGATTATCGAGACTGCACGTCCGTTGAGCGATGCGGACATGGCAAGAGAGCCTGCCAATGTCAGTGAAAGGGGTCCCGCATTGTATTCATCCTCGACCAGGAAGAATGTCGCATGCGAGGAAGAAGATGAAGATGTGGATGATAAGGAAGATGAGGAAGATTGCATCAGTGAACTGCCGACCAATGTATCACACCACGCATTCTTCCCCATGTTGAAGAAAAGCATATTCTTCTCTTCAGCAACATTGAACCCGAGATTACATACGTAACCATTCATCTGGCACGAATTAGCAGGATTCCCCGGCACATCGCAGTCTTCGATACCCATCACCTGTTCCGAGCTACTAGAACTCGCAGGGGTTACACTGCTACTGCTTGTTGGCCCGTCCTCGGCAAGAACAGACATCGCCAACGCCACCACCAGAAAGATTACCTTGTTCATGGATTACCTCCCATCTTTTTTGTAAATTCGAACGGCATTTTCAGAACCGACATCGACTAGACCTTTATTCTATATCAGGAACATCCTTAACGCAACGGACGGCAACAGCATATTGTTTGCTTACTGGGACAATAACGTCATAGCCTTCCGATACTAAAATATCATTATATGACATTATATCTATATACGCCTGTTGGTAATCAGATTCCATGGCCACCCACAACGCAGGGTGTCCTAGATATTCATCAAAATAATCTGACATCAAATCATAAATGCTGAACTGAGCCTTTTGATAATTAAACTCATCATGCATGTCACAGCAGTATCGCCAGTGCATTACACTAAGTTCCTCATCATATGTTGGCAAGTGCCATCCTTCAGGACAAACACCTCGCGTAAAAGGAATTTTTTCGTCATCCCAAAGCGATATCGATATTCCCTGACATTTATGCCAGTTTTCTTCTAAAGAAAAAAAGCCGCAACCATCGGCATCTTCACTAAACAGCGCCGCACTATCTATGGCAGCAGACCAAAGATACAATCGACCAAACTTTTCGCAGTTAACAGGATTGTTGCCCAAGCACCAACTTGAGGAATCTAATGTTGAAGTCGGTTGTAAATAGGCAAAATTCAAATTTTCTATCATCCAAGTTTGTTTAGGAATATATTTATCACTAAACACACCTTCTATCGTTAATGTTTTGTAGACATTACCATCTCGTTCATCAGTCATTTCAGCGTGAGACAAGTACAATCCAACTGAAGAACTGCTTTTCTCCTTGCTTGAGGAATACTCAACAAATGAACTAGAACTGGAGACATTATCACTAGATGATTGTGTTTCCGAAGATTCTGGCACATCAGAAGACGATGACTTGGCTATAGACTGCTCAGGATACAGGATAGGTTCCGACGTTCCTTCGTCGCCACAGGCGACAAGGAACAAGCAAGTGCAAATAAATGACAAAAAATAAGCATATCTAAACATAAACATTCTCCAAAAAATATTAATTACAAAACACTACTCCACCTTCTTTGTAAATTCAAACGGCATTTTCAGAACCGACATCGGATAGACCTTTATTTTCGTGACACCAAATCCCCAGCCCTGCGAATTGTCGTTGTCACTATGGAGTACGACCGTAAGCAACCTTGAGCGGAATTTCAGCCTTTTCCCGGCAAGCTGGTTTTCGACGTAAGTCCCCAGCAGGGTCCCGTTCTCGTCAAAGAGTTGGATATCATCCCCGGCACCGACAAGTGTGCGCTCGTCAAACGTGACGTAGGATATGGCGTCGTCGCCAAGTACATACGAGCAGCGATATGTCGTCTGCGGGGCGTAATCGTGAACTATGCTGCAGAAATTACTTTCCTTAAGGGCAGAATCGCTGACAAGTGTTGCCACCTGTGCGTTGCTGTCTGCATTGTTGTAGTCCTCGAGTCGTCTGCCCATCACGACAACCTGCCACCGACCCGGCTCAGGATTATCCACGTCCACGACCTCGACATTGTTTAGGTGGTCGAAGCACGCCACGTCGAGCCTGTCGCCCGAGCCACAACCATTATATGCGTCGTGGACATTTCCCTCCAGGATTCTTTCAAACCCTGTCGAAGCATCGAAGTGATTTCCACTTGTGTCAATGTATTCCGTCGGTAACGGGTCTAGCCTCCAGGGGTAGTGGTATTCACCGGACGGGCTCACCAGATACATATCCAGGTCGTTGACTAGCTTAGATTCCTTGAAATTCAGCGAATCCGTAGCCTTGCCCCTTTCACCGGGAGCATCATCCCATACCAACGTCACCCTAAGTCGGTTTTGCTCGTTAGCGACAACAGTCGTCCAGCGTTTCTCGAACCCGTTCCCTATCTCAATTTCCTTGAAATTGGAGAATTCACGAGTCTTTTTGTTATACCCAGAAATAAGGCCGAGCGCGGCTGCCCCGTCAACCCTCCCCCAGCCCGTCGCAAAATCGGGTCCCTTGCCATAGGGAGTATAGTGAGGCGTACCATCGTGATGTGCTGCATACAAATCCGGATTGCCAGAAAAATGGGCCTGTTCGGAATCTTCCATATCTATTGCTGTATGAATCAGGAGTGCCTTGACGGTAGAATTTCGCATTGAATGCCTGTGCAGGGAATCCCCTGTAGTGTCGCGGAACTTCTGATACATAAGGGCGGCAATACCACTTACGAAGGGAGCCGCCACAGAGGTACCACCATCCGTAGAAAAATCATAACCACAATAATTGTTACTACAATTTGTTGGGAAGATAACGCCTTGTATATAATTAAAATCAAGTCGAATAAAAAAAGCTTTCAGATTTTCTTTCAAAGAGTTTAAATAAATTGTTTTAATCCCAAAAGTATCTTTCACATCCCACACAACAGGAATTTTACTATACCATGTTTTATTTTCCGCGTTTACCGGGCTATAAAAAGAAGATTCATGTTTTCCAAAAAAAATATTTCCATGTACGACATTTTTTTCATTCCATCCTCGAGTCTTTTTCAAACGAATTTCCATTTTATCTGTTTTAAGAATTTCAACACCATTTATGAGTTTCCAGCCCATTGTTATCCCCAAATCATTAGTTGTTTTGCTAATGCAATCAAAACACGCATTATTTTCATCAATTAAGTCAATTGAATACGATGTGCATGTATTAATTTCTGGATTAACCGCCCAATTATCCCCATTAAAATCAAGTTCAAAATAGCTTGAATCACTTCCTTGTCTATAAAGTTTTACATAGTCAATCGTTATTTCCGCAGGATTATCATCATTAACAATCAACTGACTTGTTGCACCTGGAGCCATAATATCCGGTTTAATTCGCCCATCCCATGTAGGGCCCATGCTGGAATGATAGAATCTAACTTTTTCTTCACTAGTCATATTGCCAACAACAAGAGCATTTTTTGTATTGGACATAACAGAATAAAAGCCATGAACATTACCATCTTTCGTAAATGCACCATTATTCCCAGCAGCCACAACGGCCGTTTTAACAAGAGTATCACCTTCAATACAGTTGATCATTATCGTTTCCGTAGTTGAATCAATTTTTGTGCAAGCGCTTTTCCAATTATTAAATATCGCAGCATCTATAGAAAATGCGGAAGCATCATAATAATTTGAAAAAACATGTGAATGATTAACAACATGACCAACCTGATTCAAATAGTTTGCTAAAGAAGTAAAAAAATGAATTTTTGGAGAAATCCCTCGATATAAAAAATTCTCAAAGGCATTTCCATTACCTCCAAGAACACCTGTAACATTGGTTCCATGCGAATCTGTTATAGGAACAGGAAGTCGCTGCATTTGAATTCCAAAAAATTCTTCGTCCTGCATTATTCTCGAATTCATATTTCCAACAGAATCATACTCATTAAAATCAGGATGATTAAAATCAACGCCATGATCATACACCCCCACAACAATCCCCTCTCCCGTATACTTAACGCCAGACAGCCATTCTTTTGTCGCACTATCCATCTGTAAAGCGCGCTGCCATGCAGTGTCGTTGTTCTGCAAGCTGGATATGTTGACGGCATCACGATCAACGGCGCTGCTAGCCAAGCCCAGTTCGTGCTGCACAACCAAGCCATCGATATTCCGGCTTTGCGCAAGGCATTGGAGCGAATCCTTCCTGACCTTCGCAATCAACAAACCGCGAGCAACGCCAATATCGTCGCCTCCACATGCAGCGATTTCTTCAACGCACGTATTGACGGAAACATCAGGCCAGCAGTAGATTTCCATGTCAATCCTTGATGAATCTACGTATAAACTATCCTGATAGAACTCTATCTCTACCGGAGTGGAATCGTCCACGGCAACCGTGTTGTAGAACCCCGCAATAAGGCTGTCCAGCAGCCGCTTGCGCACGGCGGTTTCGCTGCGAAACAGGGTCAGCGTCTTGCCCTGATGCCTGCCGACGGAATGCTTGACGATTCCCCGCTCGGTAAGCAGGTCCCGTTCCTTCGGAGAGATGGGCGTGTCCTTGAGCAGCCAGAAACGCCCCGCCGGGACAACCTCGGTCGAGTCTCCATCATACCGTTCAACCGCAAAATTGCTACCACGGTCAGTCCACAGCACAACATCGGATGCATTCTGGTTGCCGCCTAGTGGGTCCGAGCCCCAAAGAATATTGTGCGATGCGTCATAGACCGCCATGAAGTAGTTCGGCTCGTAGACCTCGGCATTATGCTGGTATGACCAGTCGTTAGACGAATCCCAGCCTGTCAAAAAACCTTCGCTATAGATGCGGCAATGAATTTCAACGGAATCCCCAGGGAAAAGAAGACCGTGAAGGGAGAACTTGACTACAGTGTATTGCCCCGCCTGCACCACGGATGCCGTTACGGGATTTAGACCGGAGGAAACATCCACTTCAGCCCCAAGCGGAGCCTGAGCAGCGTAATAATTGATTTCAGGATTCAGGACTGGCGCAGAAGAGGTATTCGTAAGCCTAAATCGGTAATTAACGAAGTTCCATGCCGTTACATGTCGGTCGCTTGTCAACAGCACCGAAGGGCTCGACCAGGCAAGGCCGAACACGAGGAAAAAATATATGGCCAAAAAGCGTTTCATATTCTACCCGATTACGCCCTTTCCCTAAACTATATTTCTGAATCTAAAAAGTCAAGTTCCTTAATCCAAAAGAGCCTACTTCTCTACCACGCGGCCGGAGAGTTCGCGGAAGTCGTCCTTCTTGTAGAGCGTCACCCCAGGCGACACGATGTGGAATACCGACTGTTCGGCAAGAGTATCGAGGTTGAACCTGAAGGAATCCAGACGGATGCGGTAGCTGTCCACCGTATTGTCGAACGAGACCACATAGGGCGGGCGTGCAAGTTCCCCGCGCATGAACATGCGGTGGAGAGCATTCCCGACTTCATCGTTCACGAGCACCCAGGCATCGACATCGTGCGGGATATCCGCTATGAGGCGCGCCAGGATCTGCTCGAATTCCTCCTGCGTCTTGTCCCTGAAATCGTAAGGGCTCGCATGCTCGGCATCCACCGCCTCGAAAACATTCAGGCCCGATTTCTTGAGCCCGTTCAGGCGGTCGATGGACCAGGAACTCAAGTGGTAGGGAGAGATGTAGGCAACGTTCGAGCAGCCCCTTTCACGCAAGAAACGCCCCACCGCCCTTCCCGGGAACTCTCCGAAGGCGAGGTTGAAGAAGGCGTACCGCGGTTCCTTCTTGAGGGCGCGCGGGATTTCAGAAAGCGGGTGTTCCCACCAGACCGATATGGGGAACCGAGTCCTTGCAAAATGCATAAAGAGGCGGCCCGGTTTAAAGACGAGCATCGTGGAAAGTATCGCCCCGAAGGCATCGCGGAACGATTCGGGCGCAACGGCCTTGCCCGCCGAATCCAAGAACTTGCCCGAATCCTCGTGGTACCCAAGAACGTGCACACGCAACTTTCGCTTCTCGGCCTCGGCGTACACCTTCTGCATAAATTCCAGTTCACGCTCCCCCAGGCAGTAGAAATCCCCCGTCGGGTTAGCGCGCATTACCAGCAATATCTCCTTCGCCTTCGGGGCATGCGCCGTACGGAAAAAGAACCGCCCGCGACCACGGCGCGAAAGAATTCCAACCGCCTGCAACTTCTCGAGGGTACGCCGCATGGAGCCGACCGAGGTTTCGTACTGCGAACAAAGTTCCTTGATGGTCGGGAGAGGGGCATCGGTCGCAAAGCGCCCGGATTTCCAGTCCTCCTGCAGCAGGCGTTCCAGCCGTTCCACCACCTGCTCGCGCACGGGCGGCTCCGGCAAGGCGACCTTGACGGCGCCCCAGAAATAGCCGTTGCCCTGCTCGCCATAAACCTTCTTCTTGTCGATGAGCTTGCGGTAGGCACGGAACACCGTGCAGGTAGACGTCGAAAGCTGTTCCGACACGCTGCGCACTGATGGCAGGCGGTCACCTTCCCTGTAGTTCGAGGACTCCAGCCACTTGCAGATTTCTTCTACTGTCATTTCAACCTCTTTCCTATCGTCCTGTAACCTGCGTCACACCGGTGTAAAACACTAGATACACTTTGGAAAATAATAAAAAAACGCGCCCTTCGCCAACAGCAAACGAAAAAATATCTTTACCCTAACACCGGAGGTTACATGCAAAAAACAATCCAGATAGGGGCATGGGTTGGCGGAAACGGACAGTATCCGCAACCCACGGCAGGCAACATCCAGGCATTTCAGGCTCTCCAAGGAGGTCGTGCAGAACTCTTGAGCCTGTTCGCACTGTTCGATATAAACACATGGGACTGGGTAGAGCCATTCGCCGAAACGGCACGCGAGAACGGTTCAACGCTCGTTATCACGTGGATGCCGAACGGCTACAGTGCACGCAAAATCATTGACGGGGAGGCCGACCCCTACATACGCCATTTCGCAAAGGGCGTCAAGAAGTACGGCTACGAAATCTGGCTCCGCCCGCTGCACGAGGCGAACGGGGACTGGTACGACTGGGGCGTGGGCAAGCTCGGCGCAGGCAACACCGACGCGGACGTCGCCGAAGCCTTCCGGCACATCGTAAGGATATTCCGCGAGGAATCCGTCAAGAACGTCAAGTGGGTGTGGACGACAAATTCCTCGAACGTGGGCGAAAACACGACCTTCACGGGAACCTACCCCGGCGACGACTTCGTGGACTACATCTCCATCGACGGCTACAACTGGGGCGACAAGAAATGCTGGTCCCGCTGGAAGAGCTTCTCGGAGGTATTCCGGAAGTCGTACAACGCGCTCGCGGGCATCGACAAGCCGATGTTTATCGCCGAGACGTCGTGCACGGAATCGGGCGGGAACAAGGCTGAATGGATAACCGACATGTTCAGGGTGCTGCCCGTGGAATTCCCGAGGATTTCCGCCGTCATGTGGTTCAACCAGAGCAAGAGCTTCGAGGCGGACTGGGCGCTCGACACGTCGAGTGCGGCAGTGGATGCCTGGAGGGCAGGCATCGGCACGCTTTAATTTTCTATCTTTGGGCCAGTCAGTTCGAAATTCCATCCTGACTTTAGGCGGCAACATCAGTATACAAGATGCCTCGCCAGCCTATAAACCAAAACTAGGAGATTTGCATGCGTTCTGAAACAGAACTCGAGGGCGTCACGCTGCTCGGCAACAACAAGACACAGTACAAGACCACATACAGCCCCGAAGTGCTCGAGAAGTTCCCGAACAAGCACCCGGGAAACGACTACATGGTCACCTTCAACTGCCCGGAATTCACGAGCCTCTGCCCGAAAACCGGCCAGCCCGACTTCGCGGAAATCAAGATCAACTACATTCCGGACCAGTTCCTGGTGGAATCCAAGTCCCTCAAGCTGTACCTGTTCTCGTTCCGCAATCACGGCGATTTCCACGAGGACTGCGTGAACATCATCATGAAGGACCTAGTGAAGTTGCTCGACCCCAAGTACCTTGAAGTCGAAGGCATCTTCATGCCGCGCGGGGGCATCTCGCTCTACCCGTTCGCGAACTACGGCAAGCCCGGCACCGAATTCGAATCGCTCGCCAAGACCCGCCTGTTCACTGCCATCGACAGGAGGAAATAAGCATGCAGAACGAAATCATTCTCGTCGCCTCCATCTTCGCGTTCTTCGGCGGCCTCGTCGCCTTCTTCCGCTTCTTCGGTAAGCAGGGCATCTTCGCCTGGACCGTCATCTGCACCATCGCGGCAAACATCGAGGTGCTTATCCTGGTGCACGCCTTCGGGCTCGATACCACGCTCGGGAACGTCATCTTCGCGTCCTCGTTCCTCGCGACCGACATCATGAGCGAAATCTTCGGAAAAAAAGAAGCCAACCGCTGCGTGAAAATCGGCATCCTCGCGAACATCACATTCATTTTGATTTCACAGAGCTGGTTCCTGTACATTCCCGCCGAGGGCGACACGATGGCAGAACCCATCCGCACCGTATTCGCGAATACCCCGCGCGTGATGCTCGCAAGCCTGTTCGCCTATGCCGTCTGCGAGATGTTCGACGTGTGGGCCTACCATGCCTGGTGGAAATGGACCGAAAAGAAGTTCGGTGACAAGCGCGGGTTCCTGTGGCTCCGCAACAACGGTTCCACCCTCGTAAGCCAGCTTATCAACGTGGTGGTGTTCAACCTGCTTGCCTTCGCGGGCGTATTCCCGTGGAACACCATCGGCGAAATCCTCGTCTTCGGGTACGGTATCTTCATCGTGACCTCCCTGATGGATACACCGTTCGTGTACCTCGCACGGCGCATCGCCGACAAGCACCCCGAACTCGTGAAAGAATAGCGTCCACCCCGAAAAACGTAAATTTTCGCCGAATTCGCGAAATTTCGCTTCCACCCGATACATTAACATATATATATGTATCGAAAAATCACCGCCCCGTTCCGGCACCCGCAGTCCAAGATTCAGATTCGATGAACTAAATTTTGCCCGAAAAATGATCTTTACTGTGCTCACATACCTGGTAATCGGCCTCATTGCCATATTCGGGCTATTCTACATAGCCCTGGAGGCGCGTTTTTACCGCGCGCTGGGTACGGTGCGCCTCGGGCAGTCCGACGTGGAACCAAAACCGCGCGTGAGCGTGCTGATTTCAGCCCGCAACGAGTCGGCGGGTATCCGGGCGACGCTCGATTCCGTTCTCGCGCAGGACTATGCAGGGCAGTGGGACGTGTGGGTCGCCGACGACCGGAGCGACGACGATACGCCGAAAATCCTCGAGGAATACGCCGCCAAGAACCCGCGGCTGCACATTTTGACCATCCGGGAGATTCCCGAAGGGGTAAGCCCCAAGAAGCACGCCCTCAGCCAGCTTATCGACGCCTGCGAGGGCGAGATTCTCTGCCTTACCGACGCCGACTGCATCGTGAAGCCCACCTGGGTCGCCGGAATCGTGGCAGAATTTGAACCGGGCATCGAGCTCGTAGCGGGGCATTCGTACATTCCGACCGTTCCCGGCAAGTCGAGCGTGCTTATCTGCATGCAGGCCGTAGAAACCCTCATCTACCGCGTCGCGGGTACCGCAGGCCTCGCCATGCACCTGCCGCTCACAAGCACCGGCAACAACCTCGCCTACCGCAAGAGTTTCTTCAAGAGCGTTCACGGGTTCGACAACGTGCTCAAGATCCAGAGCGGCGATGACGACCTGCTGATGCAGAAACTCGCCGCCGACCGCCCCTGGGCCATGCGCTACTGCATCGCCGAATCGACCTTCGTGACGACGAACGGCAAGGAGACCCTCAAGGAACTCTGGGAACAGCGCAAGCGCTGGGCTTCGAAGACCATCTACTACACGCCGAAAATCGTGTTCGTGCTCTCCATGGTGTTCCTGTTCCTCGTGATGCAGTGCGTCGCGGCGGCACTCTCGCCCTTCAGTTTCGAAATTTTCATAGCCTTCGCTGCCACATTCGTGGCAAAGTGCGTCGGCGACCTGGTTTTAATACTCCGCGGGCTTAGGGTATTCCGGCAGGAGCACCTGCTAAAGTGGTGCATCCCTGTGGAATTCATCCACGCCCCCTTCACCGTGCTAGCCGTACTCTTCGGCCTGTTCGGACGCTTCAAGTGGAAATAACGATGGCAACTACGACAAAGAAAACGACAAAGACAGAATCTACAGCAAAGACTGCGGCAAAGACCGCCACGACAAAGAAGGCGACAAAACCCGCCAGCGAGGGCATAACCCTCATCATCGCAGAAAAACCGAGCGTTGCGGCCGACCTCGTGAAGGTACTCGGCGCCAAGTCGTTCAAGAAGAACAACGGATACTACGAAAGCGACACGACCATCGTGAGCCACGCCATCGGCCACCTGGTAACCATCGCCGACCCGAAAGATATTGACGAGCGCTACAAGGCATGGGACATGAAGACGCTCCCGATGCTCCCCGAAAAATTCCCGCTCGTTGCCACCCCCGCCACCAAGTCGCAGCTTTCCATCGTGGGCAAGCTCATCAAGCGCAAGGACGTGACGACCATCGTGAACGCATGCGATGCGGGCCGCGAAGGTGAACTGATTTTCTTCTACATCCTCGACTACGTACTCAAGGGCAAGTTCACGGGCAAGACCATCAAGCGCCTGTGGATGCAGAGCATGACCCCTACCGCCATCAAGGACGCGTTCGAGCACCTGCGCACCGCCGAAGAGATGGAGAACCTGAAGAATGCCGCCCTCTGCCGCAGCGAGGCCGACTGGCTCGTGGGCATGAACGGGAGCCGCGGGCTCACCGCCTACAACAGCAGCATGGGCGGGTTCCAGATTACGCCGTGCGGCCGCGTGCAGACCCCGACACTCGCCATCATCGTGAAGCGCGAGGAAGAACGCCAGCAGTTCAAGCCCGAAAAGTTCTGGACCATCGATGCGGACTTCGACAACGGCGGCGTGAACTACCTGGGCAAATGGTTCGAAGGCGACGGCAAGGACCGCATCAAGCAGATTTTTGACGAGAAGAAGGCGAACGAGATTCTCAAGAAGTGCAAGGGCAAGCCCGGCAAGATCGAGGAATCGACCGCGCCCAGCCAGCAGAAGTGCGGGCAGCTCTACGACCTCACCACGCTCCAGCGCGAGGCGAACAACCGCTTCGGCTTTAGCGCCAAGACTACGCTCTCGATTGCGCAGGCCCTGTACGAAAAGCACAAGGCCACGACCTACCCGCGTACCGACAGCCGCTGCTTGCCCGAAGACTACGTGGCCCCCGTGAAGGCGACCCTCGCCAAAATCGAAGGCCCGCTCGCCAAGTTCGCACAGGAGGCTCTCGACAAGAACTACGTGAAACGCACCCCGAAGGTCTTTGACAACACGAAGATTTCGGACCACTTCGCCATTATCCCCACGGGCGTTGCCCCGAAGGGACTCTCCGAAGCCGAAGAGAAAATCTACACGATGGTGTGCCAGCGTTTTATCGCGGTGTTCTTCCCGCCGGCACAGTACCTGAACACGACGCGCATCACGACCGTCGAGGGCGAAACGTTCATTACCGAAGGCAAGATTCTCGTGGACCCGGGTTTCAAGGCGGTCTACGGCAAGGACAGCGATGACGAATCGAACGTGCCGCCCCTGAAGGGAGCCGACGCGAAGACGCTTGACATGCGCAGTAACGAGGACTTCACCAAGCCGCCTGCGCACTACACCGAAAGCACGCTCCTTTCCATGATGGAAAGCGCAGGCAAGCTCGTCGAGGACGACGAGCTGCGCGACGCCATGAAGGAGCGCGGGCTTGGTACGCCTGCGACACGCGCCGCCATTATCGAGAAACTGGTAAGCGACAAGTATGTTGTCCGTGACGGGAAGGAAATGATCCCGACGGCGAAGGCATTCGACCTCATCAAGGTCCTCTCGGCCATGAACTGCGAGGCGCTCACGAGCCCGGAACTCACCGGCGAGTGGGAATACAAGATGGACCTCATCAGCAAGGGCAAGGAATCCCGCGAGAACTTCATGAAGGGCATCGTCGACATGACGAAGAACATGGTGAAGAACATCAAGGGATTCAAGGAAGAGAACACCACCGGCGAGGCGAAGTTCAGCCCCGTGAACGGCAAGAAGGTGTTCGAGACCGTGAGCCGCTACACCACCGAAGACGGCATCGTCATCCGCAAGATGATTGGCGGCAAGCACCTCTCCGACGAAGAAATCGTGGAACTCCTCACCAAGCGTAAGATTGGCCCGCTGCCCGGGTTCCGCAGCAAGCGCGGCGCGGAATTCACCGCGGTGCTCATCATCAACGACCAGAACAAAATCGAGTTCAAGTTCGAGGAAAAACCCGAGGAAATCGAAATCGGCGAGAAGGTGGGCAAGTCGCCCATCGACAACACCGACGTGTTCGAGACGCTCACCGGCTACGTGAGCCAGAGCTACATCGACAAGAAACCCTCGGGCCTGAACCTGCCCAAGGTGCTGCTCGGCAAGGAAATCCCGATGGAAGCCATCCAGAAGCTCCTCGCGGGCGAAAAGACCGAACTCATCAAGGGTTTCCGCAGCAACAAGACGCGCAGGCTATTTGACGCCTACCTCACGCTCGAAAAGGGCAAGCTCAAGTTCGACTTCCCGCCGCGCGAGTTCAAGCCGCGCAGGTTCTTCAAGAAGAGTGCCGCAAAAAGCGAAGGGTAGTTGGTTGGTCATTGGTCAATAGTTATTAGTTATTAGTTATTAGTTATTAGTTATTAGTTGTTAGTTGCTGGTTATTAGTTATTGGTTGCTGGTTGGCTAGGGTTGCGAGATGTTTGTTGTGAGAAAAAGAATCCTCTTTATCGTTGCAATGGCATTGACGCTCTGCGGGCTTGCGACGGCAACACCACAGGGGCTCCCCCAAGAGCTCCAGCCGCTGTGGGATTCAATGACTCTCGAAGAAAAGGTCGGGCAGATGATCATGGTGTACATGTCGCCCCCGGATTTTGTCATCGAGAATAACCTTGGCGGCGTACTCGTGATGGGCGCGCATCTCTCGACCAGGAACCAGCTCCAGAAGAACCTCAAGAACATCGCCTCGAGGGCAAAAATTCCGCTTCTTGTGACCATCGACCAAGAAGGTGGCCACGTGAACCGCATACGAAGTCTTGACCGCAAGTGGGAAAAGGCCTTGAGTGCGAAGGAAATGCGCGAGATGGCGCCCGAAAAAATCGAGCGAACCGCACGTGAAATCGGCGCCACCCTCAAGAAGACGGGAATCAACCTGAACCTCGCCCCGGCTATCGACCCGCCCTCCGATATAAACGGCAGGGAAACCTTCATGGAACTCCATGGACGTTCCTGGGGTGGCATCGAGAATATCGAGAAGGCCCGCGCGTTCGTGAAGGGAATGAAGGCTAGCGGAATCATCAGCGCCGCAAAGCATTTCCCGGGCTATGACAGCGAAACCAATAGCGACCTGCAGATGGCAGAAAGCGATGCGACCGAAGATAAAATCCGCGAGAACGTGGCGCCATTCAAGGCGCTCGCCCCGGATGCCCCCGTCATCATGATGAGCAGCGTGCGATACACGAAAATTTCTGATGCACCCGCGGTCTTTGAACCGAAAATCGTGAAGATGGCCCACGACATCGACGACGATATCGTGGTGCTTACCGACGACCTTTGGGGAACGAATCTGCGTTCATGGATAAGCGGTCCCGAAGCTCCGCTCCCGAACCCCTACCCCGCATCGGAATTCAAGAAGGTGGTGAAGGCGGCACTCGATGCCGGCAACGATATGTTCATGACGACCTACCCCACAAAAGCGGTAGACATGAAGAACACCCTGATCGAACTCGCCCTGCAAAGCAGCGATTACCTTGTATGTATCGAGAAGTCTGTCGCCCGCATATTGAAGATGAAGTTCCGGGCCGGACTATTGACTAGTCATTAGTTGTTAGTTATTAGTCAATGGTTATTGGTTGCTAGTTGGTTCGGGTTGGGCAATGTTTATTGCAAATTAGACTTTGGGGCTCAAGACACGCGCCTTCTTGGGGGTGGAAAGGTTCTTCACCTCTTTCAAAATACGTTCCGGTCCGACCTTCCTGTAGGCGAGTTTCAGAATTTCCGCACAGGCAAGCGTGTCGTCCATCGCGCGGTGATGCCTAAAGTCGCTGAGCCCGAGCGATTCCGTCAGGTTGTGCAGGCTGTAGCTAGGCAATCCTGGGAAAAACTTGCGCGAAGTCTTCACGGTGCATAGTCTCGGCGGGTCAAACTTAACACAGCAACGCTTGAGCTCCGCGCGCACCATCCGGCAATCGAACTGCACGTTATGTGCGACAAAGATTCGCCCGTCCAGGAGTTCCGCAATCTTTTCGGCAAGCGCCTGGAACTGCGGCTGACCGCTTACCATCTCATCGGTAATGCCGGTCAGGTTCTTGACAAACGGCGTTATGGGCACGCCCGGGTCTACAAGGCTATGGAACTCCCCTACCTGCTCGTCGCCATCCAGCAGGGCAATCCCTATTTCGGTAATGCGATTCGAGTCGCCCGCTCCGCCGGTCGTTTCCACATCAACGACCGCAAATTTCAGTAGTTCAGGTTGTGCGGCAGTCATCAGCGTATCGGGATGTCTATATCGAGCGTGGCGTGATTTGCGCGGTCCTCGACCTTCGCCTGCATCACCTTCGACTTCGGGCGACCGTAAACGGGCACCACCAGCAGATTCGATATACCGGCATCCTCGCTCGGGGTGGCCTCGGAATCACGGACCGTCTTCGTGAATATCGCCTTCTTGCCGCCATCGTACAGCGAGTACGTGAGTTCACGCGTAAGCCCGGGCTTAATCTGCTTCGTGGGCACTTGGAAGTACACGTAGCCTCCCTTCGGTACCTTGCGGAGGCTATCCTTGATTTCTTCTTCGGTAGCGAAGTCCGCCTCGAGCGCCATGCGCACGTTCTTCTTTACCTTGTCCGGACTTTCGTACAGCACGGAAACCTCGAAACGGGCATCCTTCGGCACGGCGGATTCGCGCACATCGCGAATGTTCGCATTATTCTGGTAATATTCCCAACGGCCGTTATCGTGCAGAATCACGGTCGAGCCGTTCGAAGTCTTCGCGACAATATCTTCTGCAAAGGAGAACACCGTGCAGGCCGCCACAGCGACGACGGCAATCCTAAAAGCGCGCATAAAATTCATTTGCATTACCCAAAATCCTGTTTGCGGGCACAAACGCCCTCACGCTCTGAATATAAATAAAAAATGCGGATTTAGCGCCGTAAAAACACAAAAAAGCCGAAAATTGGGGATTAAACGGCCCTTTTTAGCCCCATCCAATCCCCATTTTTTTACTTTGTATGCTGTACATTCGTGAAAAAAATCCGCACGGTGGGGATAAAAAACCTGTTTTTGTTCAGTTTAATCCCCATCATACACCAAAAACGAGTACTTTTGCATTCCTCCAGCAGCAAAAAGCGTTAATTTGTACGCAAAAATGGGGATTAAAAGCCTCGTTTTAGGCACATTCAATTCCCAATTTCGCCCAAAACTGCACTTATCGCCCCCTAAAACCGCCACATTTGTTACATTTCCCTGCATGGAAGGAAAAATACGATTCGCGCCGAGCCCCACGGGCTACCTGCACGAAGGCCACCTGCTTTCGGCACTCTATGTGTGGGCGGCCGCTCGCAAATGGGGCCTGCAAATACACCTGCGCATCGAGGACCACGACCAGGGACGCGCCCGCCCCGAATACATCGACAGCATTTACGAAGACCTGGAATGGTTCGGATTCCGGTGGGATTCCCAAAGTATCCAGAGCGCGCGAACAGCCCTCTACGAAGCCGCGCTCGAAGGCCTGCAGAAAAGGGGACTCGTGTACCCGTGCTACTGCAGCCGCAAACAGCTGGAAGCAGAAAACCCCAAGAGCGAGACCGGCGAAATCGTTTATCGCGGGAAGTGTTTCCTGCGTCATACCGAAGCCTTGCACAGCAAGGCAAAAAACTCCATGGACACACTTGTCGCTTCGCGACTGCGGTGTGACGAGCAACCGCACAACCTCCGCATCGTAATTCCTGACAAAGTAATACACTGGCACGACATGCGCCTCGGCGACTTCAATGAGAATCCGAAACTGCAATGCGGCGACTTCCCCATCCGTGACCGCGAGGGGCAATGGACATACCAGTTCGCCGTCTGCGTCGACGACATCGAGGAAGGAATCACCCATATCGTGCGCGGCGAGGACATTCGCAGTTCAACCGCAAGGCAAATCGCCCTCATGCGCCTGCTCGGGCGCGAAACCCCACCGCTGTACCTGCACCACCCGCTTATCGTGGACCCCGCAGGCAAAAAGCTTTCCAAGCGGGAACGCGCCCACAGCCTGCGCCAAGACCGCGATGCGGGCATTACCGCCAGCGAACTGCTGGGCAGGGTATGCCACAAGGCGGGTTTTCTGCCGAACAGCACCCCCCTGAGCCTTGAAAATGCCATTTCGATTGTAGAACAATCCCTGTAAACTTGCCTAAACAGCAAAAAATCTTATATTCTTAATATGCCGCAAGCAACACAAGTGTCTACCGTGAAGAAGATATGCGAGGAAGCCGCCCTTTTCGAAAACAAGGACAGGCTGTTGCATTTTTCTATCAAGAACGAATTCCAGACACCCCTGCTGCTTGAAGCCGGAGACGCCTTCTACGACAGGTGGCTCCATTCCGGTACGCCTATCCCGCTGGATACGTTCCTTCCCGAATCGCAGACATTCACCGCGAAGCAGAAACAGGAACGCGAGCAAATCCTTTCCTCCGTGTTCCGGGAAAAGCGCCAGGATTTCGGGAAGTCCGACCTCTACCTGCTCCTCGGGTTCCTCAAGTGGGACGGCAACGCGCTCGCACCGAGCCTGCTTGTCCCTATCGATGTGGATGCCAAAGGCAAGTCGCTTACGCTTTCCAAGACGCTCCCGATGGAAAACATCGTGTTGCGTGAACGCATGCCCGATATCGGGCTCCCGAGCGCCGAAGACGCGATAGTCAACGGGCAGTTCAGCATATCGCTCTACTTTTCGCTTTTCGAAAAGGCCGTTTCGACCGAGCGCAACTGGAAATTCACCCGCCACGGCATCTGCCTTGCCTTCCTCAACTCGAGCAGGCTCAGGCTCAAGAAATGCATGGAGAATTTCCACAGCGAAAAACGCATTGCGGCGAACTCCTTCCTGAATTCCCTCCTCAACGACGAAGGGTTCCAGATCAAGGAATCCGTATTCGACGATGCAGATTTTGACCAGATATTCAACCCGACCGAGCACCACTTCCTCTACACGACGGACTCGCATACCACGAAGGTAACGATAGACGCCCTGCAAGAAAGCACGCTCGGCTATGCCATACAGACGCTGCCCGGCACGCAAAAGATGCGGGTCGCCGCGAACATCGTCGCCGAAACACTCGCACAGGGCAAGAGCACGCTGGTCGTTACCCGCCGCAACCTGAGCAGGCAGGCATTCTTGCAGGAATGGGACCCGCAGTTCCGCCAGTTCAGCGGACCGGAACGCGACACGCTGGTCGAACAGGTGAACGAGGCGAGGAACTACTTCCGCTCTTACTACAAGTCCATAAACCAGGTTGTCGAGCCCAGCAATACGAGCCTCACGAACGTGCTCAAGGAATTCGCCTTCACGCCGAAAGTGCGGGCCAAGTTCGTTGATTCCATATTCCAGGAATCGAGCGCGCTCGACTACGAACGCTTCAACCAGTTGCGCAACACGCTTGAACAGATTGTCGCCCTGTACTTCAGCCAGAACGGCATCACCGCGCGCAAGACTTTTGAAAACGTGAAGGTCGCAGACCTCACTCCCGAAAAGAAGGCCGAGATCGAAGCCATACTCCAGACCGCCGAAGAGAAGGCACGCGCGCTCTGCCCGCTGATTGAACTTTTCGAGAAAGAAAAATTCTTCCCCACGGGCGTCTACCTCAACGTTCTTGCCGATGTCATCGAACTCATCCGCAACAACTTCGACGCGCAGACTCCCGAATTTGAAGACTGGGACCTCAAGTCCTCCAGCTGGAGTGCCTACCAGGATACTCTCCGCGCGCTCCCCGAAGCAGGTGACAGCTGGGTGCGCTACCACAGGCAGACATCCGACATCTACACCGAAGATGCCATCGACGAGAACATCCTCTCGTTCCGCGACGAATTTGCAGAAAGCCTGAAGACAACGCTCAAGGGGCTTTCGGACCGTTACCGCAGTTCCAGAAGGCGCCTCATGAAGGTGCTCAAGAACCCGAAAGAAGTCACGTCGGACGCGCACCTGCTCGACCTTATCGACACGCTCCTCGAGCTGCAAGACAACAAGCGCGCCTACAAGGATACGGCGGTCCTCGGGAACCATCTGCTCGGAAAGGACTGGCTCTACGAGAAATCGAACTGGGTAAGCCTGAACAAGAAGATTACCTACCTCTACGAATTCCGGGAAAAATTCAAGGATGCACCGCAGTTCGACCTGATGCTCACCGTTCTCGGGCACTGGCACAAGATCAAGGCGATTCTCCCGCAATTAGACGAATACGGGAATACCCTCCAGGAACTGCTTTCTACAACGCGTTCGCTTTCGCAGGCATTGAACCTCACGACACCGCTCGAGAGCCTCACCTTCGAAAAATGGCTTGCGCAGATTGCCACCTGGCGCGAAAACTGGAACAGCATTGATTCTCACATTGAACTTTCCGTACTGTTCCAGAAGGTCGCAGAACTCGGGTGCACGAGCCTCGTACGCTACCTGCAGAACCCGGGCGCCATCAACGAAGAAATCGTGAAGGCCTGCACCTACAACTGGGCAGGCACGCAGATACAGAAGATTGGCAAGACGAACCCAGAACTGTTCGCGAAATCGCCCAAGGCCCATTCCCAGCTGAGCAAGCAGTACCGCACACTGCTCGACCAGTTCTGCAACGCGAACTTCCGCGAAGTCCATGCCATTGCCGACACGGGCAAGCTCGCCATACTCAGTATCGACGAGGCGTTCTCGCTCAGCAAGGACAGGCAGTTCGATACCGTGATTCTGCTCGATGCGGACTGCATCTCGGTCGCAGAGGCAATCCCGCTCGTGCTTCTTGCAAAAAAGACCATCCTGGTCGGGAACCCGCACGTGCCCACCATCGAGCAGCACGCCTACGACGCGTTCCTCGACGTGGCTCCCCCGCACACGACGTTCTTTATGGAAAATATCATGACGGCTACGCTCCGTCGCGGTATTCCCACGCGCGAACTCTGGCACTCGGAATTCTACACAAACCCCACGCTCTTCCAGTTCGCGAACTCGCATATCTACAACGGCGGCATCAAGCAGTTCCCGCTCCCGTTCAAGAGCAAGGCCAAGAACTGCCAGCTGAAGGTTACCGCAGACAAGGTTCTCGATATCGCGAAGGCAGCCGTCCAGCATGCCGAAAAGCACCCGGGCCAGACCCTCGGAATCATCGCATTCAGCGAGGACCGCTGCCACGAAATCGAAACGGCAATCAGCACGCTCGCCGAAAAGTCCGCAAAGAAATCGTTCTTCGTGCAGTCGGAGATGCCCATCAGTTTCTACGTGAAGACTCCCGACCGCGCCGTAGACCGCTACCGCGACGTGATATTCATTTGCGCAGAAAACGAGGGCATAGACAAGATTACGGCAGACCGCAAGTTCGCCGTATGCACGACGCTTGCGCGCAACGAGACGGTTACCTTCATCACGAAGCAAGACCTCGCCATGCAAAAAACGGCAAAGCCCTCGATTTTCTGGGACTGGATCAGCTACCTGCAGGGCAAATCGGATGACGCACCCGCCGAATCGCACATCGCAGATTCAGAACTCCGCGAACAGGTCATAGACTTGCTGAAGCGCGAGAACATCAATGCGGAGGAAAGTTTCTCCGAAGGCGGCATCCCGGTCGGGCCCGTCGTGGTGGACGCGAACAACGCGAACCGCTTCCTCGCCGTCATCGAGGACGACTGTACCAGCGAGCGGTTCCGCGAATCCGTGGAAGACCGCGAATACATCCGCCCGATAATACTCCGCCAGCTGGGCTGGAAGGTTATTTCTATCTGGACTCCATTCTGGTACCTCTCATACAACGACGAGACAAGCCACATCGTAACGACCATCGCGATTGAGCAGAGCGTGGCCCCGCCGCCACCCGAAGAATCCGAAACGGGCGATGCGACAAACGACGGCAACGAGCCCGAGGTAACGGCAGTCCCGTACCAGGTCGTTCACCCGAAAATCGAAGGGACGGCACACGACAAGCCGATTGCCGAACTTGACTGCATCGCGCTTATTGTGCAGATGAAGTTCTACGTGGACCACGAGGCGCCCATTCACGAAGAGATGCTGCTATCCCGCCTGCTGGAGCTCCACCACGTGGACCGCGCGGGCCCGAAGATTCTGCAGGCATTGAACGACGCCATCAAGCAGGGTTGCCAGAGGCACAAGTTCATCAAGACCGGCAAGTTCTTCTATTCTACGAAGAACCTGCCCGTAGTGCTACGCGACAGGAGCATGCGCCCCGATAGCGAGCGCAAGTTCACCTACGTTTCGCCCGAAGAACGCGCCCTCATACCGACGAACCTGGACGACTTCGCCGTAAAGCAGTTACTAGGACTTTTATAAAACAGAAAAAGCAAAGGCTCGTTTAGCACGAGCCTTTTCATTCACGGGCAAGGCCCGATTTACCTTAGTTTAACTACGAGCGCGTTGATGTTATAAACGGAAAGTTCGCGAGCCTTGTCGTCGGCGGCCTTCTTCGTGGTCCAGCCACCGCCACGCAGCTTGTAGAACGGGGCATCGAACACCACGTTGATGTTGTAGCCGGTCGCGGCAGAAATCTGTGCCCTGCGGCGCTGGGCGGCATCAAAGTCACCCACGGCTTCGAACTGGAGCACGTAGAGCCCATTGCCCTTCGAATCCTTCGAGTCCTTCTTGCCCGGAACCGCCGAATTCACGTTGGTCGTATCGCGGAGCGATGCGCTGAGTTCGGGCTTGTATTCCTTGCCACGGAAGAGGGAATCGATATCGGTAGGTTCGCCCGCCCACACGAGGGTAGAGAGGGCGCACGCAAACAGGCTTATAGCAATCTTTCGCATATCAATAATTTAGAAAAAAAGACCCCAGCTTCGGTGTGACACTTTACTTGACCACGCCCTTGCCGCGCTTCACGCCCCAGACTTCGGTCAGTTCCTTCTTGGCCTTCTTGCCCTTGTCGGCAAGCTTCACGAACGAACTGTACTTGGTGATGTAGGCGCCAGTACCCACCAGACGGTGCTTGTCCGAAAGCATGTTCCAGGCCACGTAGAAGTTGCGCGGGTTCTTCACGCAGTCACCCATGCCATCCGGAGTGGTCTTCGGGTCGGGCGAGAAGAACTTGTCGTTGCAGTAGAGCTTACCGCTCTGGTGTGCAACAAACGTTCCCAGGTTGGTAAAGTAGTCCACTTCGTACTGGAAGTACACTTCGCTCTTGTCCACCGAGGCATATTCATCCTTAGACCCGATAATGGAGCCCATGTCGGACTGCACAAAATGACCGAGCGTACCCGGATGGGCAGCCTTTACCTTGTCCATGTTCTCGTTCGTCTTCACGGGGAATATCTCGCCCACCGGCATGTCGGGCGTCACCCTCGACGGATCGGCAATGTTGTACGAAATCGTGGTCACGGTAATCTTGGCATCACCCACGACCTGCACCCACGGAGAAGGCAAGCGCTTGGTGGAGTTGTAGTTCGTCGGGGAATTCCAGGTCCAAGAAGCATCATCCGCAGAACGCAGCGTATCGGCACCCGGAGCAAAACCGTTCGAGGTATCGGCCCAAATCAGGGCATCGGCACGGAAGCGGATGTAGTCGCCCACGTGCGGAGTCGGGTTGTTCGGGTCGGCGTTGTAGTAGCGAAGATTGATGGTATCTTTCTTCGGCTGCGGCACGTTACCCGCCGTCGAGTGCATGTAACGGGCAGACTCGCTCGCGATATCGATGGCGGAGTTCAGGTAATAGCTGAACGCCTGCGCGCCAAAGCCCGCATCCAGTACAGTCACCGGTTCAGAAATGATAATCCTCACCTGGTCATAAACAGCGCCGTCACCTTCGTTAGACACGCGGGCCGCAAGAATCACCGGAGCCATGCGGTCAGTAAGGCCCTTCTCGAAGAAGGTCTTCACTTCCTTGCCCTTCCATTCGTACTTCGTGAACGAGGCAATCTTGTTGTCGGGGTTCACCTTGGTCTTCACGTCCTTCGTAAACGCGTCATCCACGGCAAACACGAGCGTCTGTCCACCATCCGGGCTACGGTCGTAGGCCTTCCTGACAGTCGCGGAGTCAAACTGCGTAGAGCAATACATCTCGGTGTCGCGAGAGTTGTTCGAAATGCCCATATCGTACGGGTTAATCTTGTCGAGGTTGCTCTCGTCAAAATGCAGGCAGATGTACGTCGGGACGGAGTCCGCATGAATCGCACGGTCGTAGATAATCGCCATCGAATCCGCCTTACCGTCAAGGTATTCCTGGCTTTCGCTATGGAAGTCATGGTAAATGTTCATTTCGCCAAGCGGGGCGCCCTTCACGTCGAACATGTCGACAATGAGCGGCATCGGTGCAGGCGGCTTGTAGAAGTGCATGTTGCCATAGGGGGCAGCAATCGCGTTGTTGTCGAGGGCAGCAACTACCATCGAGGCCGCAGTAGTAGAATACTCCACGTTGCTGCGAATGCGCACGAGAGCCACGCCCTCGTTAAACGGCGACACCTGCGAAACAATACCGTTCGATGCGTCGATGACGTCAAGCACGAACGAGCATTCCTTGCACACGCTGTTGGTTATCGGGTTCATCGCGATAACGTAGAAGTCCACGTCGGCGCTTACCCAGTGGAAGTACTCATCACCGTCCGCATCCGTATCCGGGTCCTGCGTAACCGGGTTCCAGGTAAGCACGTTACCCAAGGAATCCTTGGTAGCGGGTTCCGCAAACGTGATTGTCGGTGCATAGAACGTAAGCTTAGCCGAAGTGTTGCCCACGGAAGCGGTCACCTCCTGCGTACCGCTTGCAAGGCCTGCCAGCGGGACTTCCACCCAGAGGGTATCGATACCCGTCGGATTCACCGTTCCGGAGTAGGGCGTTGTCAGCGGGGTCTGGTCGGCAGGGTCGTTCGTCTTGTAGAGCGCTGCGCCCGCAGTAAGGGATAGCGAGTAGTTCTGGCCCGGAGCCGAAATCAGGTCAACACCGCCCTGGTCATCGGGAGCGGAGATATACACCGGAATGCGCGTACCCGCCATAGCCTTGTCAATAAACTTCCACTTGGTTCCGGAATTGTAGACCGAAGCTTCCTTGTCGACGTTATCGAACACCACGTCGCGGGAAACAATACCGAGGTTACCCTTGATGCGGAAAGAGTAGTAAGTCTTCTTGCCATTGACTTCGATGACAAGGCGGTAAGAGCCGGGAGCGAGGCCACCAATCTTATCCGGGTACACAACAGGCACCTTCGGGTTGGTCAGGTCGATACCGCCGTGGCTGATTGTACCGAGCGGGAGCGCCGCACAGTCGCTGCAGTTAGCCGGAATTTCGCCCTTGCGGGTAGAAATGGAGTAAGCAATCGGCACCGATATATCGCCACCGCATTCCTTAGTAACTTGCTGGCCCGCCTGCCCAGCGGTACCGAGAGCCACGGAGGCGCAGTCGCCACCGCCGGAGGTTTCCACGCAGATATTCATCTGCAGGCCACCCGTGCTCGTCTGCTGGGTCGAGAAGTCAAGACCGGTAGACTGCTTGATGTACATGTTCGTCTTGATAATGACGTTCGTCATCGTGGTGCGACGGTCACAGAAGAAGATATCCAGGTCATAGTCCTGGCCCGGCACAAGGAAGCCAGCACCGTAGGTGGTGTTCAGGTTCTTCAGCACCACGTGGCCCGGAGCGGCAAGGTGGGCACCGCCGTTATCCACGGCAAGTTTCTTGTTGATGAACACCCAGATGTCATCGTCACCACGGAACGTGAATTCCTGGTCCTCGTTGTAGGTGAACGTCGCATGCGACTGGAAGCAGTACTGCTGGTTACGTTCCAGGGCCACATTGCTATTCATCTTCGCCCAGTCTTCACGAACACCCCAGTCCCATGCCGAAGGATTCTCGCCACTGCTGAACTCGTTCGTGGCACCGCAGTCTATACCGCCAAACCAGCCCGGAGTATTGCAGTAATGGTCAAGGTCGGCATATTCAATCTTGATACCCACCGGAGCATCGGCCTTGCGCTTCTTACGCGCTTTCGGAGTCGGACCCTGCGGCACACCGTTTATAACGACTACAGAGGCGTCCGTGGAATTTTCCAGCGGGTAGAACCCGCCCGTAAAGCCACCCTTAGCAAGTTCGTTGCCATCCGCATCGTAGTGCGTGGAATCGGAATCGAACCCCCAGCGGGTATCCATGCCGTAATGACGGAAGGGCATATCGTAGCACTGCATCTCGTTAACGCCCGGCGTGTAGTTGAACAGCATATTGAAGTTCTGTGCAGTACCAAAGCATTTCACCGCATTCGGAGAACCCGAGAACACGGGCTTGCCGTCCGGGCCGAGGTCCTCGTTGACAATACCCGTATGCACGCCCACGCAGGCGCCAAACCCACTCGCATCAGGGTCAGAAGTAAACACGTTCAGCAACTCTTGGTCGCTATCGTAGATGATTGCGGCGAGAGAGAATGTGCACGTACCTTCCACATTGGGGTATTCCACGTACCAACCACCCGAACCGTCATCGGGCCACAAGGCGTCGTCGGGGATAAAGAACAGCTGTTCCACACTGTATGCTTCAAAAACGGTACCCAAGTCTATCGGGTCAGCTTCGCCATCATCGTCCCACAGGCCGTTGATGCCCAACTGCACATCCTTGTTGTTCTTCAGGTACAGCACAGCATCGGAAGGCGGAGTATCGAACACCATATAGTGCCAACCGCAATAGTCCGGCGAAGGAAGCATGGCAGTATCCTTCTTTACTCCCTGCGCAGTGGTATAGCTAATCATCAGGTCATCGGACTGCCATTCCTTTTCTTCGGGCAGCAATATGTAGAAGAACTTCGCATCGGGGGGAGCGGAACCCACGTAGGTCGAACCCGGATGGAGAGCGTCTTCTGCCACATACACCTGGGCTGTCGCACTGTTCGGGCACGGGATGGTAGCAAGGTTGCTAATCTGGTTGTACATGTTCTGGAACGACCATACCGAATCCAGTACCACGATGTTGCCCGCACCGTTGGTCGTGGAGTTCGCTATGCCGAACTTCGCCATGTAAGGTTCTTGCGTTATGGTGGAAAGGTCAACGGAGAAAAACCCGTTTTCGTCCTTGGTGGTAACGGTCTTTGGCATTGTGCCGTTTTCCACGAAGAACACCGCCTGAGTCCAGTCGCTAGGCGCCCTGAAGTAGACGTTTCCCACGCACGAAGCAAAAGCGCCCTGCACCCCTGCAAGGAGCCCCATGATACCCAATACAATCCCTAAGATGGAGGTCTTATTATGTTTCATACCTTTTATCCATAACTGCTTCAAACCAGTAGCATACGGGATAACCCAACATGCCACACTTGCGGGGAAATTTACTTTTTTTTCGCGCAAAAAAAAGCCTCCCTTTCGGGAGACTTAAGTAAAATCACTCAATTTCAGCGATGTAAGTTTTTTGTGTGTTTCGCGGTTACTTGACCACGCCCTTGCCGCGCTTCACGCCCCACACTTCGGTCAGTTCCTTCTTCGCGACCTTGCCCTTGTCGGCAAGCTTCACGAACGAAGTGTACTTGGTGATGTAGGCGCCGGTACCCACCAGACGGTGCTTGTCCGAAAGCATGTTCCAGGCCACGTAGAAGTTGCGCGGGTTCTTCACGCAGTCACCCATGCCATCCGGAGTGGTGCTCGGGTCGGGCGAGAAGAACTTGTCGTTACAGTAGAGCCTGCCGCTCTGGTGAGCAACGAAGGCACCCAGGTTGGTGAAGTAGTCCACCTCGTACTGGAAGTAAACTTCGCTCTTGTCCAGCGAGGCATATTCGTCCTTGGACCCGATGATGGAACCCATGTCGGACTGCACAAAGTGACCGAGCGTACCCGGATGGTCAGCCTTCACCTTGTCCATGTTCTCGTTCGTCTTCACGGGGAATATCTCGCCCACCGGCATGTCGGGAGTCACCCTCGACGGGTCAGCAACGTTGTACGAAATCGTAGACACGTCAATCTTTGCGTCACCCACGACCTGCACCCACGGGGAAGGCAGACGGTTCGTCGCATTGTAGTTCGTCGGCGAATTCCAATGCCAATCGGGGTCTGTCGCCTGGCGGAGCGTATCCATACCCGGAGCAACACCGTTCGAGGTATCGGCCCAAATCACGGCATCGGCACGGAAGCGGATGTAGTCGCCCACGTGCGGGGTCGGGTTGTTCGGGTCGGCGTTGTAGTAGCGAAGGTTGATGGTATCCTTCTTCGGCTGCGGCACGTTACCCGCCGTCGAGTGCATGTAACGGGCAGATTCGCTCACGATATCGATGGCGGAGTTCAGGTAGTAGCTGAACGCCTGGGCGCCATAGTTCGCATCCATCATGGTCACCGGTTCGGAAACAATAATCCTCACCTGGTCGTAAACGGCACCATCACCTTCGTTAGACGCGCGAGCCGAGAGAATCACCGGAGCCATGCGGTCGGTAAGTCCCTTCTCGAAGAAGGTACGCGCTTCCTTGCCCTTCCACTTGTACACCGTGAACGAGGCAATCTTGTTGTCCGGGTTCACGAGCGTCTTCACATCCTTACTGAGCGGTTCGTCGACAGCGAACACGAGCGTCTGGCCACCGTCCGGGCTCTTTTCGAACGCCTTACGGATAGCGACAGTATCGAACTGGGCGGAGCACTTCATCTCCGTATCCTTATTGTTGTTCGAAATGCCCATTTCATAGGGATTAATCTTCTCGAGGTTCGATTCGTCGAAATTCAAGCAGATGTAGGTCGGGATGGAATCCTTGTCAATCTTACGGTCGTAGATAATGGCCATGGAGTCGGCCTTACCGTCGAGGTATTCCTGGCTTTCGCTATGGAAGTCATGATAGATGTTCATTTCGCCAAGCGGGGCGCCCTTCACGTCGAACAGGTCGACAATGAGCGGCATCGGTGCAGGCGGCTTGTAGAAGTGCATGTTGCCATAGGGAGCGGCAATCGCGTTGTTCTCGATAGAACCGACAACCATGGAGGCAGCCTCGACAGAGTATTCAAGATTGCAGCGGATACGCACCAGGTACACGCCATCGGCATACTTGCCTATCTGCGAAGTAATACCATTCGAGGCATCGAGTACATCGATATCAAACGAACATTCCGTGCAGAGGGCACCGGTAACCGGATTCGAAATAATCACGAAGAAGTCCACGTCGGAACCCACCCAGTGGAAGTATTCCGTAACGCCGTCCTCCTCGAAGTCCGGGTCCTGCGTGACCGGGTTCCAGGTAAGCACATTGCCCAGGGAATCCTTCGTCGCAGGTTCGGCAAACGAGATTGCCGGAGCATAGAACGTAATGGTAGCCGAAGTGTTACCCACGGAGGCGGTGACCGGCATGGAACCGGCAGAAAGCCCAGCAAGCGGAACTTCGAGCCAGAACGTGTCGATACCCGTCGGGTTCACAGACGACGCCAGCGGGGTCACGAGCGGGATTCCGTAATTCGGATCGGCGGGGTCGTTCGTCTTGTAAAGCGTTGCACCCGCGGTAAGCGTAAGCGTGTAGCTCTGGCCCGGAGCAGAAATCAGGTCGATACCGCCCTGGTCATCGGGAGCAGACACGTATATCGGCACGCGCGTACCCGCCATACCTTCACCGACAAACTTCCAGGTAGTACCGCTAGCATAGGCGGCATCGTCGCCATCGACGTTATCGAACTTGACATCGTTAGAAACGATACCCAGGTTACCCTTCACGCGGAACTTGAACTTTTCGTTGCTGCCGTTGACTTCCACGTTCAGTAAGTAAGTACCGGGAGCAAGCCCGGTAATCTTGTCGGGGTTGACAACAGGGTTTCTCGGATCTGCGAGGTTGATACCGCCGTGTACCCAGCCGTTGTTACCGGCAGTCGGGCCGAACGGGAGCGCAGCACAGTCGGCACAGCCGGCAGGCGTTTCGCCCTTGCGGGTGGTAATAGAGTATGTAATGGGCTTGTCGATTTCGTCACCGCACTTAATAGTCTTTTCCGGCCCGGTGCCGCCACCGAGAGCCACAGAGGCACAGTCGCCGCCACCCGAGGTTTCCACGCAGATATTCACCGCGATATCACCTGAGGCAGCGTCCTTCTTCGAAGAAAGCATAACACCCGTAGACTGCTTGATGTACATGTTCGTCTTGATAATCACGTTACTCATCGTGGTTCGGCGGTCACAGAAGAAGATGTCAATCGGGTAATCGTTGCCCGGCACAAGGAAGCCTGCACCGTAGGTGGTGTTCAGGTTCTTCAGCACCACGTGGCCCGGAGCGGCAAGGTGCGCACCGCCGTTATCCACGGCAATCTTCCTGTTGATGAACACCCAAATGTCGTCGTCACCGCGGAAGGTGAATTCCTGACTTTCATTGTAGGTGAACGTTGCATGCGATTCGAAGCAGAAATGCTGGTTACGCGTTTCAGTCTTGGAAACAGTACCATCCTGACCCCAACGCTGGAAGCCGGGCTTGCAGTAGTCACCCCAGCACCAGATCTTACCCACAGGGACTTCGTCACCATTGGCAAACTTGCCTTCGCAATCCGCACCCGTCGGCCAACCCGGAGTCTTGCAGTAGTGGTCCAGATCCACGCCAAGCACGGAATCCGCAAAATTCGGGACAGGGCCACATGCCGGGCGCTTTGTTCTAGCAGCGGCAAGCGGACCAGCAAGAGTCGGAACACCATTGATATTCAACGTAACCACGCCTGCATCCGTAGAATTTTCCAGCGGAGAGAAACCACCGACAAGGCCATTCGTGACAGCGGAATCGGAATCGTAACCCCAGCGGGTATCATTACCGTAATGGCGGAACGGCATATCGTAGCACTGCACTTCGTTCTTGCCCGGAGTATAGTTGAACAAGGTCTTGAAGTTGGTTTCGTTGGTAAAGCAGGTTTGCGCCCAAACGCTTGCCGGGTTGAACACGGGCTTATTGTCATCACCAAGGTCAGTCATCACCATTCCATGATGAACGCCCACGCAGGTTCCATACCCGGTAAGATCAATCGCATCTTCCGTGAACAGCGGGTTCACAGACTTATCCGTATCATAAATAACAGCGGCGAGGCTGAAGGTACAACGGCTGTTGTTGCCCGGTTCAGGAACACCAGGGTCGGTCACATACCAGCCACCATCTTCTTCACCGGGCCAGTCGCCATCGTCCGGAATAAAGTAAAGCGTATTGGTGCCGTAGGCTTCGTAAAGGAGGCTCAGGTCTACCGGAGTAGCAACATCTTCTTCGCCCCACAGGCCGTTCGCACCCAATTGCATATCCGGAGAATTCTTGAGGTACATGTACACGTTAATCGGGGCATCGTTGAACACCATGCCGAACCAGCCGCACATCGTCTGCATCGGGCTCATCGCCGTGTCCTTAGGGACACCGTTCAGTTCGTAATGGATCATCATCTCGTCGGACTGCCATTCCTTCACTTCGGGAACAAGCACGTAGAAGTACTTTGCCGTAGGCGGAACGCTGCCCACGTAGGTCTTGCCCGGCCTAGTGTCATCGGGCTGGATGTAAATCTTTTCACCTGCACCGGGGCACTTGAAGTCCAACAAGCCAGGGCGTCCTGCACCCACATAGTCGGCACCGGTACTGCCATCCATGCGGCGGATACCCGGGCTATCGATATTCGTGCCGTCCGTCGTCGTGTAGACGATAAACGTAGAGTTGTCATTGCCCGTCACTTGAGCAAGATTGAACACGTAGTATCCCGAAGCTGCATCAAGCGCGGTTGCAGGCACCTTGGTACTTTCGTTACCGTAGTAAATATATAAGTCCGTCCAGGTGGCCGGAGTCTTTATATAAGCCGTTCCCGCGCAATTTGCCGCAAATGCACCCTGCACCCCTGCAAGGAACATCGCGATACCCAATACACACCCTATGAGAGAGGACTTATGTTCTTTCATAATTTTTTTATCCATTTTGGTTCTCCAGCCAATAGCATAGCAAAAAGACAGCGGCCTCTTGCGATGCCACACCGCCTTGAAATTTATCCTTTTTTTACGAAAAAGGGTAATTTTTTTTGAAAATATTTGAAAAGGGGACCTTTCTTGTGATTTTTTCGCGTATTTTGCGGGTCGTATTGTAAATTTTAGGTTACAGCCAGTCCTTTCGTTCCTTTTTTAGGTCTTGATGAGCGCTTTTAGGGTCCTTTTGTTCACTATTTTTCTATAATGTCATGCAGGCACATGCCGTAAATTTCAGACTATATTTATAATAGGCTGTGCGGAGACTTTTATGCAGGATTTAGACCAGACCATCGTTACCCCGGGCAAGACCATCAAGTTCGAAAAGATCGAGCTGCGCCCGCACCTCATAATCCTGTACCCCCAGACCCAATTCAAGCAGATTCCCCTCCCGAAGGGGACGATTACCCTCGGGCGCGGGCAAGATGCCGACGTGCGCCTCGATGACGAGCTCGTGAGCCGCAGGCATTGCGCCATCACGTTCGACGGAATCCGCGTGACCGTCAAGGACCTCGGGAGCACGAACGGCACCTTCGTAGACGGAGAATTCGTGGAGGAGAAGGTCCTCGATTCCGACAACCGCCTGCAGATTGGCAAGATGGTGATGAAGGTGGAATTCAAGGACAAGAGCGAAGAGGCGATAGACAAGGCCCTCTACGAGGCGGCAACAATAGACCCGCTCACCAAGATAAGCAACCGCAGGAACTTCTTTGACCGTAGCCTCGGCGAACTCGCGCTCGCCCGCCGCAACAATTACTTTGTACACACCATCATGGTGGACGCGGACCACTTTAAGCGCGTGAACGACACCTGGGGCCACCAGTGCGGCGACATGGTGCTGAAGGAAATTGCGAGAATCCTGAACGAGGAAAAGCGGGAGGCCGACCTGCTCGCCCGTTACGGCGGTGAAGAATTTTTGCTGCTGCTCGCGGGGATAAGCCCCGAAGACGCACGGAAGAGCGCCGAACGCCTCCGCAAGGCAGTAGAAAGCCACAAGTTCTCGTGGAAGGACACGGTTATCCCCGTAACGATTTCCCTCGGGCTGTGCAGCCGCCAGGGCGAAAACATCGGGAAGGTCGAGGAACTGATTGCCGAATGCGACCGCCTGCTGTATGTGGCCAAGGAAGGCGGCAGGAACCAGGTAGCTTGCGAAGTGTAACTTCGCAAATGCGGAATTAGGAAGTAAGAATTAGGAAATTCACCCCAAAAACAATTCCGACATTCGAAATCCGAATTAATAATTTTCTAAATTTGCGCGCCGAAATGTCGAAACTGAATTCCGAGCGCCTCAATTCCTTTGGTACAGCAAGTATCCCGAAACTGGTATTGCAGTTCTCGGTGCCCTCCATCGTGAGCATGCTGGTGAACGCGCTCTACAATATAGTAGACCGCCTCTTCGTGGGCCAGGAAGTCGGAAGCCTCGGCATCGCGGGCATCACGCTGTGCTTCCCCATCATGCTGTTCATCATGGCGATGTCGATGATGATTGGCGTGGGCGGCAACACGCTGTTCGCCATCCGCCTCGGGCAAAAGAAGTACATCCAGGCAAGCATCATTCTGAACAACTCGTTCTCGCTCCTGTTGCTGATGGCCGCCACCACGTTTACGCTCGGCGAGATATTCATGGAACCCCTGCTCCGCCTGTTCGGCGCAAGCGACCAGACACTCCCCGTTGCCAGCAGCTACATGCGCATATTGCTTTGCGGTGCGGTATTCCAGACGGTCGCCCCGGGCATGAACCACTTTATCCGTAGCATGGGCCACCCCAAGACGGCCATGTTCCGCGAAGTCATCGGAGCCGTCACGAACATCGCGCTCGACTGGCTGTTTATAGTGCAGTTCCGCTGGGGCATTGAGGGAGCCGCATGGGCGACCATCGGTTCACAGCTGGTGGCGGCATCGCTCATCACGCAGTTCTTCGTGAAGAAAGATACCCCCATCCGCATCCGCTGGCGCCACATGAAGCTGCGCTTCGCATATGTGAGGAAGATTATCATCCTCGGTATTCCGCCCAGCATTATGCAGGTGTGCAACAGCCTGATGAACGCCATCCTCAACTGGAGCCTCACCACCTACGGGGCAATCAGCCTGCACGACACGGGGGCTCTCTCGGGCGGCGACCTCGCAATTTCTGCATTCGGCATCGTGAACAGCATCGCCTCGTTCATATTGCTCCCGCTGCTCGGCTTTGTGCACGGCACGCAACCCATCATCGGGTACAACTTCGGCGCGCGCCTCAACGCACGCGTGAAGGCGACCCTCAAGTTCACATTCATCTACGCGGGGAGCTTTATGCTCGTAGCGTGGGCGATACTGATGTGGAAGGCAGAAGTGTTCGTGGCGCCCTTCGCGCCTACCGACCTCAAGCTGCAGGAAGTCGCCGTGTGGGCCATGCGTATTTTCGGGGCGGCATTCTTCATGATTCCGCTCGGGCTCGTTTCGGGCAGTTTTTTCCAGGGTACAGGAAAGGCGCTCAGGTCCATGTTCCTGAACGCCTGCAGGCAAGTAATTCTGCTAATTCCCTTTTTGCTCGTGCTCCCGCACTTCTTTGAACTGAAGGGTGTGTTCATGGCGCAGCCCGTCGCCGACACGGGTGCGGCCATCATCGGCGTGCTCATGCTCCGGCACGAACTGAAGAAGCTGAAATAAAGATTCCCGCCTTCTCCTCAAAGAGGATAACTCTACTATGGCAACAAGTTGCCAAGTATCGTATAGCGGGGATGACAATTAGCGGACGTTCACGCGGCGGTGGCCGAGGCCAACCTTCACGATGTAGGAACCAGCGCGCAAATTCTGCACGAGAGTCTCGGTTCCTGCGACAACGCCCTGACGCACGATGCGGCCCTGCAAATCCATAACCGCATACGTTTTCGCGGACGCATCCGAAGTAACGATGGCAAGTGTCGAGCGGGAACTGTTGCGGGCAGTAAAGCCCGAAACATTTCCAGCAACACGCACGGCAGGCTTACTGACGGCATCCGTATTACCCGGCTTGTCCAACCCAGCAAGGATCAGGTTCGTCAGAATATGCAAGTTGCTCATCGTCGTACGACGGTCACAGAGGAACATGTCAAAGTCGTAGATTTCCCCTGCTACAAGCTTGCCCGAAGCACCTGCAAACTCGTCCAAGTTCACGTAACCGGGAGCCGGCATATGGAGGCCGCCCAGGTCAATCGCCAGTTTGTTGTCGATATACACCCAGATGTCGTCGTCACCGCGAACCGCAAGGAACGCTCCCGGCCGGTAAGTGAACATCGAGTGCGTTTCCAGGCAGAAATGCTGGTTGCCCTCGCTCTTGACGCGTTCGTCCCATGAAAGAACATCGTAGACATTGGGCTTATCCCCATCGGCAAACTCACCCGTCGATACCGGATACAAGTCAATATACGGAAGCCCGGTCTTGGGTTCTGTCAGGGACCAGTCGTAAACATCGCCAAGCGCCTGTTGCGCCTTATCGGAAATGAAATTTTTCGCGAGATCATTGCTAGCCATGCCGTAACGCACTGCACCGTATTCTTCCCTCAGGGTAGCGGCTGTTGCGCACGTTCCCGTGCACTTATCGTTCTTGACGGAATCGGCAAGGTCGTTCAAGGGAGTGAATGCCTGCGAAGGATTCGTGCTCCAATAGCTGTCGTATTGCCACAGGCCGTTTTGGTTCATGTAAAAATACACCCCGCGCGAACCGAACTCGTGGACCACGTTCACATCCGGAGTCGCCTTGAACATCGCGTTGAATGCTTCCGCACTCACGAAGCAGCCGCTTGCAGCATTGTAGGTCGGCTTCTTCGTCTGCGGGTCAAGCAGATCGGCAACGATTCCCGGAGTCACGCCAATGCAGGGGACTGTATTCTTCGCACCCTCGCCAGGATAGTTGTACTTGGCATTCGCAGAATAGCACGCGTTGGCACCCATATTCGGATAATCATCGCAGGTAAACGCGCCGTGCAGGCTTGCATCGGTATCGTAGAACGTCATCTGCAAGAAGTAGGAACAATTGCCACTGGCATCATAATCGGATTCCGCAATTATGTCGCCACCTGCCGGGGCCATATCGTGATCGGCAAAGAAGAAAAGAGTATCCTTTTCGTAGACCTCGAATACCATATCCAACGCAACCGGGTCCAGGGCAGCCCCCAGCCCTTTTATGCCGATGGCTTCCTTCAGGGATTCATCGCCCTTCTTGAAGATAATGAAATCACCCGGCACGTTTCCGTAGACCCACGACGCATAGAACCAGCCACACCTGTCTTCGGCAGGTTTGAGCGGCTTGCCACTCGCATACTTTCCGTCGCCCGACCACATGGGCGGGGTCACCCACCATTCTTCCTTATCGGGAGGCAAGAAATAGAGATACTTGATTTTCGGTTTTTCCGAGGCAACAAGGGTCTTGCCCGGCTGTTCCGGGTCCTCGAGAACAAATACGCTGTTTCCGGCCCCAGGGCACTTGATGTCTGTTTTTCCTTTGAGGTAACGGAAATCCTCATTCACAGCGTTGTTCCATTCTGCCTGGACGATATACTTCATTGGAGCATACAGATGATTCACCAAGGCAAAGGTCGAATCCATTTCACCGCTCTTCGCCTGGGCCAGGTCAACCTTAAAATAACGCGTTTCAGCATCGTAGCGAGGGCTCGCCTCGGTCGACGTGGAATCCGTCATGACGTAGAACCGACCCGTCCAGCCTTCCTGCGGCATCAGATAGAGCGTGCCTTCGCATTTTGCAAGGGCATTCTGCACGCCCGCAATCGCAACCGCAGACAACAGAATTTTCAAAAATTTCATATTTCCTCCTATCCAAAGAATTTAATTTACACTAAAAATATAGTATAAATTCTATCAACTGTTCTTTGCGGACTAGAACAGTTTCTTCGCGTCGGTCAGCTGGCCGTCCTTCTCGTGGAAGAGGATGACGGAGCCGCCCTCGAGGGTCTTGAAGACTTCGACCAGGCGGTTGACGGTCTTTGTCTCGTCAAAGCCGATTTCGTTCTTCGCGGCTTCGTTCACGACTATGCCGAAGTTCACGGCGTTCGGGGCGGAACGGCGGAGGTAGGCGATGAAGTCGGCGGCGGATGCAATCACGTCGGTACGGCCCTTCACCTCGATGTTCATCGGGTCACGGATGCTAGCCGAAAGCGGGAACAGGTCCTCGTTCACGGTCTGCTTCGCGTTCAGGAAGAACATGTTGCCCACGTAGAGGCTGATGGTATCGTCGAGCACCTTGCCCACTTCGACGGACACGTCGCACGAAGACGACATTTCCTGAATTTCTAGCTTGGAGGGACCGCAGGCGATGAGGGCTGCGGAAGCGAGGATGGCGAAAGCGGCCAGAATCTTTTTCATATAGGACTCCTATTGTTTGTTTCCAAATATATACTTATTTCGAGAGGATACCAAGCGCCCTAGACACGAGTTCGGGCGAAAGCCTGAAGATTTCGCTCAATTTCTCGACCCTTTCGGGTTCGGCGATGCGTTCCATGCGGCTGCCGTTTGCGTCGCGGGTCACAAGGTTGCCCTTCTGGTAATAGTACTGCACGCCACGCTCGCGGTCGAGGCGGTTCAACACCGGGTAGGTCATCATCTCGCGGTAGAAACTTTCGGACCAGTGCTGTTTAAATTCCTCGACGCTCACGCCCGCCACCGGGTATTCGAACCGCAACTTCATGGGCGAAGAAATCGAGCCGTCGGTACGGAGGGCGCCGCCGGTCCAGAGTTCCATGGAATCCATGTCGGGCCGCACGAGGCGCACGCTGTTCGGCACCAGCGGGAAGAGCGCCTCACCTGCACCGAAGGGTTTCGGGAGCGGAATCGGCAACGGGTCAAAAATCAGGTAGCCGGGATCGAATAAAAATTCTAAGTGGATCGCCACACCTTCGGCTCGCGATGACGCGTTAGGATCCGCATCCGGTAAAATAAGTGCGCAGTGGATGTTCCGTTCCTTGCGTTTGTGGCCCATCACGAGCCGCGGGTTTAATCCCATGTCGCGCAGGCTTTGGTACAGGTGCCACGTCATGCTGAAGCAGGTGCCGCCGCCCATCCAGGTGTCTATATCGTTCTGGTCGCTGTCGTCGAGGTTGCGCGCGGCCGTAGCGCTGCCGGTAGATTCGAGGCGTATGATTTTCGTGAGGTTCTCGTACGTGACGTTCGAGAGCCTGTTGCACAGGTCGAGAATCTTTTGCCAGAGGGCCGGTTCCATAAGGGAAAAGATAGATAATGTGGAATGTGGAATGTGAAATGTGGAATGAATAATAACCAGCAACTAATGACCAAAGACTAATGACCAATGACTATTTGCTATATTGTAGTCATGCTCGGTATTGAACAGAAAAAAGGAAACGACGACAGGCTCTGCGGCAGGATGATTGCCTACGCAAGGATTTTGCCCACGCCAGACGCCGAAGAAAGCAACACGCCGTTCGACGACATGATCAAGAACGGACTCTTGACGCTTGAAGGCGATTTCCGCAAGTTCAACCCGACCGTGCCCTCGCGCCGCCGCAGGAACCAGGTGATGGACGAGCGCCTGAACGAGCTCCTCGAAACGATGGAGGAGAACGGCGTCGAACTGCCCGAGAACCTTGACGTGGAAACGGTGCGCGACCGCCTGCACGAACTTTCGAACATGGAAGTCATCCCCATCCCGGCGCGCATCGGCAACTTCACCAAGGAAGAAGACATTCTCAAGGAAGAAGCCGACATTTACTTTGTCGGGGAATTCATCGGCGCGAACCAGGCGCATTTCTGCCTCACGACGCTCCCCATCTACTACCAGGCGCGTTACCGCGAGCAGACGAAGAAGCACGAGATGGAGCTCCTGAACGATATGCTCTCGCAGTTCGAGAACGGGCAGTTCCTGGACAACGAAGACATCATGAGCGACACGGTGGAGCTGTTCCCCGAAGGAGCATCGCTGAACACGTTCGTGGGCGACCTCGGAAACCTTTTGAACGTGAAGGTGATTCCCTTCCTGCTCGCCTGCGAATCCGACGAGGATTACGACCGTCAGGTGAAACTGCTGTACAAGTTCATGAAGGACTACCCCGAGCCGCTGGACGTGAAGCGCATCGACGCATCGCTCCGCATGCTGCGCGAAGAGGGCAACAACGAACTTGCCCGCAAGGTGCTGGAACTGAGCACAAAAAAAATCTGCGCCCTCTACAACGAGGATGCAAAAGCCGCCGAAACATTCGAGGCTGAAATTACATCTTTGAAAGTGTAAGGAGCACCGCTCCAACCAATATGACGATGGTCGAGAGCGTAAGCTTTATGCGGCCATGACGGCTTGCGTATTCACCGAACACGAACACGCCCCACATCTGGTTCACCACGAGATTGAGCTGCAGAAGCGGGTAGCCCACTGCGTAGCCGAACATGCCGTCGTCGGCGATGGCCCAGAAGATGGCGAGGGTACCGAGCATCCAGAGGATGCCGGACGCGAACGCGAACAAAGTAGGAATTTTAGGATAACCGAAACTTTTCTTGCGCTTGAGCGTCATGATGGCGACAAGCAATACGCTACCTACGCACACGCCCACCGAGAACGGGAACAGGAATTCCATGTCGCCGAGGGAACTGAACTTGTACGGAATCAGGGACGTACCGAAAATCGCGCCCGAAAGGAGCGAGCGCCAGTTTTTCCACACGGACTTGGTCTTGCTTGCAGGAATCCAGATGCCGATAACCATGCAGGCAATCGCCGGAATGGAGAAGTACAGAAGGGTCGGTTCCTGGAATATGACCACACCGCTGAAGAACGAGAGCAAGATGCTCACGCTCATGGACCGAAGCCCCGTACCCGCGAGGTCCTGTTCGGCCTGCACCGCCCAGAAGCAGAGCGCGCCGCCGATAACCCAGAGAAGCCCGCAGAAAATACCGACCGGTGCCAAGTTGAATTGCCCGGTTACTCCCGCGATAACGGTGGAACAGAAAAGCGCGCCCACCGCCATCACGGCGAGGAACGCCCACGAAGAATAGTTCGGGTACTTTTTCAGGGGAACCATGTAGGTCCCGAAAGCAAAAATCCCGATGAGGACACCGATTAAACTGAGCGTGCTACTTGCCAATGCAGAACCCCGCGAAAATAGATTGTAGAATGTCTTCGGATGAGATTTCGCCCGTTATGCTCTGGAGTGCACGACGCACCACCTGCATTTCAAAAGCCAAAAGTTCGACTGCCGGATTGTTCCGGAGCAGGTCGAGCGCGCGGTCGATACCCGCAAGGGCGTCTTCGAGGCAGGCTTTCTCGCGCTCGCTCGTAATCCAGAGGTCTTCTGCGTCCGCAGATTGCTTGAACAGGGAAGCGTTCATCGCCTGGCGGAGAGCGTCGAGACCCTCGCCCGTCTTGGAAGAAACACTCAGTCCGCCATCGGGAATCGGGAATGCGCCGTTCCTGTCGGGGGATGCGCGCAGGTCGCTCTTGGAATAAACGACAAGGTCCGCGTTATTTGTCATGTCCGCGAAGGTGGACGTTCTAAGATTCTCGCCTTCGCGAGAATGACGAGATGCTAATTCGCCGTCGCGAGAATGACGAGAAGCAATTTTGCCGTCGCGAGAATGACGAGAAGCTAATTCGCCTTCGCGAGAATGACGAGATGCTAATTCGCCTTCGCGAGAATGACGAGATGCTAATTCGCCTTCGCGAGAATGACGAGATGCTAATTCGCCTTCGCGAGAACGACACTTCCGCGAAGCCCCGTCCAGCACGAGAATCTTCATGTCGGCTTCTTCGAGAATTTCCCTGCTCTTTTTCTGGCTGAGCGCGTCGAGCTCGTCCGTCGCCTGCGCCGCGATACCCGCGGTATCGACCAGCCGGATTTCGCCACCGGGCAAGAACAGGCGCACTTCCACAAAGTCGCGCGTAGTGCCCGGAACGTTGCTCACGAGCACGCGGTCTTCGCCCAGGAGGGCATTCACGAGGCTAGACTTGCCCGCATTCGGCGCGCCGTAGAGCACGGCCAGCGGGAGCTTGCTGAGCGAAGCCTTCCCGTGAAAACTGTTTAAAATTTGCTGGATGGATTTACGGACAGCGACAAACCGCGCCTCCCAGCCCGCAAAGTCCGGATCGGCTTCCTCTTCCGCGAAATCCACATCGAGTTCAAGGCGCGCCGAGATGTCCTTGACCTGCGAAGCGAGTGCCGCAATCTTTTTCGAGAGGGCGCCCCCCAGAAGGCGGTGAGCGTTCTCAAGTTCTGCGCGATTCGCGCTGTGAATCACGTCGGCCACAGATTCGGCCTGCGTCAAGTCCATCTTGCCGTTCAGGAAGGCGCGTCGTGTGAATTCCCCGGGCTCGGCAAGACGCACGCCATCGAGCCCGCGGATTGCCTGCAGCAGGTCGCGTACGATAAGCGGGTTCCCGTGCGGGTAGAGTTCCAGCACGTCTTCGCCGGTATAGGAATTCGGACCCTCGAAGAAGATATACAATAGGCTATCGATAAGCTTGCCCGACTGCGGGTCACGCGCAGTCCCGAGGCACGCCTCGCGCGCCTTCAAGTTCTCTAGACGCTCGTTCCCGAACAGGCGCGCGACCACGTCACGGACGTGGGCTCCGCTCACGCGGAGCGCGGCCACGGCACTCACGCCGGAAGGTGTCATCGGGGCGACTATCGTCTGGGAATCCATGCTCATAAAGATAGTTATTAGTAGTTAGTCCTTAGTCATTAGTAAAAAAAATGGCGCCTTCGGCGCGACCATAAGAACCAGCAACTATTGACCAATGACTAGTGACCTTTTTTCTATCTTAAAAAATATGAGCAACTTCAAACTGATTTCCCGCCCTATCGGCACAGTGCAGTGTTTTGTCCTCCAGCGCGACGACGGCGCTGAATTCGAAATCCTTTCGGGCTACGGCGGCGGGCTCAACGCCTGGCGCATCCCCGTCGCAAACTATGCCTCCGCGGGCAACTCACCCGAGGCTAGCGCCGGCAAAAAAACGCTCGACCTGCTCTACGGCTACCGCGAAGGCGACGACATCTTCAAGATGGGCCCCGACACCAACGCGGGCTGCAGGCTAGCCCCCTACCCCGGGCGCACCGCCTACGCGAAGTTCACCTGGAACGGCAAGACCTACCAGCTCATCAACAACGTAAGCTGGGCCCCGCACGCCCTGCACGGTTTTTTGCAGAACCAGGAATGGAAATTCGAGCGTTTCGAAAGCGATAACGAAAGTTGCTCTGCCGTTTTTACCTGCGACTGGCCGGGTGCCTTCGCGGGATTTCCCTTCCCGTTCCGCGCTACAAACAAAATAACGTTCTCCGGGAACGCGTACATGGTCGAATCGACCGTCGAGAACACGGGAGAAACCGACATGCCCTATTCCGAAGGCTGGCACCCCTACTACATGCTGGGTGAAAAAATCAACGACCTGGTAATGACACTCCCCGAATCGCTCCTTGCGGAACTTGACAGCGCCGACCTCCCGACAGGCAACTTCCATGCGGACACACGCTTTACTGCAGGCCGCAAGATTAACGACGAGTTCATCAACGACTGCTTCTGCCTCATGGACAACAGCAATCCGGGAGAAGCAGGGAGAGGCATCGTTACGCTCGAAGGCAAGAACGGCAAGCTTACCCTCTGGCAGGATGCACGCCTCGGGCAGTACAACGCCATCCAGATTTACACGCCCCCGACCCGCGAGAGCATCGCCATCGAGCCCATGACATCGGAGCCCGACGCACTGAATCACCACCGCGGACTCATCGTAATCCCGCCCGGCGAAAAACGCACGTTTACCTTCGGCGCGGAATACAGGTAATCCTTCGGCAAACGAAGTTTGCCTCGCACACTTACCCGCACCGGGTCTTCGTCAAATCACTTCCGATGTAGTCGGGATAGTCGTTGTCGAAACAGGCGGCGCAGTAATGCTCGCCCTCGCCGGTGCATTCCTTCATGCCCTCGACGCTCAGGTAGCCGAGGCTTTCGACGCCCAGCATCTTGGCGATTTCGTCGGGAGTCATGGAGCTTGCGGCCAGTTCGCCCTGGCTCGGGAAATCCATGCCGAAAAAACAGGGGTGTGCCACCGGAGGCGATGCTATGCGGATATGGACTTCGAGAGCGCCCGCGTCGCGCAACATTCGGGAAAGAATCTTGAGCGTCGTGCCGCGAACGATGGAATCTTCCACCACGCACACGCGCTTGTTCTTGAGCACACCCTCTATGGGGTTGAACTTGAGTTTGACCTTCTGTTCGCGCACATTCTGCGTGGGGTCAATGAAGGTGCGGCCCACGTAATGGTTACGGAGAAGCCCGATTTCAAAGCGGATGCCGCTGGCTTGCGAATAACCTAACGCAGCCGTGGTGGCGCTGTCGGGTACAGAAATCACGATATCTGCATCTACAGGGCATTCCTTCGCAAGTTGCTTTCCCATCTTGCGGCGAATCTTGTCACAACTTTGTTCGAAAATCTTGGAATCCGGGCGACTGAAGTAGATGTACTCGAAAATGCAATGGGCTAGCCTTTCCTTGTGGGTAAAGCGCTCGGAGTGCAGCCCGTTCTGGGTGATGGTCAGGAACTCGCCGGGCTGGATATCGCGCACGTAGTTTGCACCCAGCAGGTCAAATGCGCAGGTTTCGCTGGCGACACACCAGGCCTTGCCCATGCGCGCGATAGAAAGCGGGCGGAATCCGAAGCCGTCGCGGGCCACGAACATGGTGTCCTTGCTGATAAACACGAGGCAGAAACTGCCCGTAAATTTCGTGATGGCTTTCTTGATGGCCTCTCCCAGGGAGTCCGCCTCGGTGCGGGCGATTTCGTGCAAGAGAATTTCGGAATCGGAGGTGGTCTGGAAAATGTGCCCTTCGCTTTCCATTTCGGCGCGGAGTTCGGTGGCGTTGGTGATGTTTCCGTTGTGGGCCACCGCGAGCTGCCCCCACTTGCAGCTCACCAGAATCGGCTGGGCGTTGGCGAGGGTAGATGCCCCGGTAGTGCTGTAACGCACGTGGCCAATGCCGGCAAATCCGTCAAATTCGTCGATGTTGTGTTCCCGGAGGAGGGTGGATACAAGCCCCATGGACTTGCGGACGCGCACCTTGTCTCCGTCGGTGACCGCGAATCCGGCACTTTCCTGACCGCGGTGCTGCAGGGCGTAAAGCCCCATGGTTATATTCCTCACGACGGTATCGCCATTGTAGATGCCGATGACGCCGCATTCTTCGTGTAATTCGTCGAGCATAACGCCTCTCTGAAATTTATGTTTCCCCTACCTCGAAGGTCACAGCCCACCCGTTCGGGTGCAAGCAGGGAAACGGACGCGCCAGGTGTGCAAAAATCGTGCCATTTTATGGTTCGAGGGGTAAATGGCGCACGAGATAGCGTTGTTGCGCAAGAATGGATTTTGGGCCGAGAAACGACTTTACATTTTATGTAATGCAAAATCGTAAAACTACAAAAATTGTAAAAGAATTGCCCATTTCGGGCGAATTTCGCAAAAATTTTTCTTTTTTTATGCCTTACCAACGCCTTGGCAGAATGCTAGTTTTTGGTTCCGATGAAAAAATCGGAATCCATCGAGGCACACATGAGTACCGCCGTTGCAAGCCACTCGCAACGGAACCAGGCGACTCTCCCCGGGCATCTTATTTTCATTCCTGTCTTTAAAGTTTTCAATCGTTTGGCAAAAGCTTCTGGCTTTTGCCTTTATTTTTATTCCCTGTATCGCAGGACTGGTTTCTGCTGTTTTGTCATGCCCGACTTGATCGGGCATCTTCTTTTTATTCATACAAAGGAGATCCCCACCTTGGTGGCCATGCGCACTAAACAACAAGTTGTTAAGTGCTGTCCGCCCGCCTACGCGGGGATGACAATAAAAAGGGCTAGTTTAATACACAAGTTTAACACTGCATATGCGAGTAAACTATGAACAATAAATTCAACTGGAAAGCGAAACGCGAGAAGAAAGCGTTCTTGGCACTGGCGGATGGCGCCGTGTTCCACGGGTATGCCTTTGGAGAGACTACCGATACCGTCGGCGAAGCGGTGTTCAACACCGGCATGGCGGGCTACAAGCAGATTTTGACGGACCCCTCCTACGCGGGGCAGTTCGTGGTATTCA
Organism: Fibrobacter sp. UWCM; assembly: GCF_900129735.1. Lineage (NCBI taxonomy): Bacteria > Pseudomonadati > Fibrobacterota > Fibrobacteria > Fibrobacterales > Fibrobacteraceae > Fibrobacter > Fibrobacter sp. UWCM. The sequence goes on from NZ_FQWR01000001.1 coordinate 67,185, forward strand.
CCACGGCAGAAGTGGGCGCGTACGCCGCAAACCTCGAGAAGTCCGAATCGCGCGACGTGTTCCTGAACGGTATTGTCGTAAACTCGCTGGATGACGTGAGCAAGGAAATCGGCGAAGAGAGCCTGCACGACTACATGCTCGCCCACAAGAAGCCGGGCATCGCGGGCGTGGATACCCGCGCCCTTACGCTCCACCTGCGTGAACACGGGGCTCAGAAAGCCTACCTGCACGTAGACGGCTCCGACATGAATGAAGCCGACGCGATCGCAAAGGCAAAAGCCTGGGAAGGCCTCGACGGCCAGGATTACGCGAGCAAGGTCAGCGACCCGAACGGCTACGAATTCAGCACCGAAGGCGACCTGAACGTTGTCGCACTTGATTTCGGTATCAAGACGAACATTCTGAGGAACCTCGCCGCGCAGAACATGAAGGTGACGGTGCTTCCGATCAATGCCACCTACGAACAAATTATGGCGAAGAATCCGGACGGAGTCTTCCTCTCCAACGGACCTGCCGACCCGAACAGCCTCCCGCAAGTAGCGGCTGTCGTGAAGCAGCTTTTGGGCAAGGTCCCGCTGATGGGCATCTGCCTCGGTAACCAGCTTTTGGGTCTTGCGCTCGGCGCGAAAGTTTCCAAACTCAAGTTTGGCCATCACGGTTGCAACCACCCGGTGAAAAACTTGAAGACCGGCGCTGTAGAAATCACGAGCCAGAACCACAACTACGCCATCGAAGAATCGACCCTCCCCGCGAACGTGGAAGTCTCGCACATCAACCTGAACGACAATACGGTCGAAGGCATCCGTCACAAGGAACTCCCCGCGTTCAGCGTGCAGTACCACCCGGAATCCGCTCCGGGCCCGAACGATTCCTACTACCTGTTCGGTGAATTCAGACAAATGATTTTGGACTTTAAGGCCCGCGCGGGCAAGGATTGCGCTTGTATGAATGGCGCGGGCAAGGAATGCGCCGGGGAGGTGAAAAATGGCTAAGGCAACTGCAAAGAAACAGACCAAGTACATCTTCATTACCGGCGGCGTGGTCAGTTCCCTCGGTAAAGGCATCACCTCCGCATCGCTCGCGCTGCTGCTCAAGAGCCGCGGTTACAAGGTGTTCATGCAGAAGCTGGACCCGTACCTGAACGTGGACCCGGGCACCATGAGCCCCTACCAGCACGGTGAAGTTTTCGTGACCGACGACGGCTACGAAACCGACCTTGATTTGGGCCACTACGAACGCTTCGCAGGCGTGCAATGCTCCAAGGCCTCCAGCTACACTTCGGGCCGCATCTATTCTTCCGTGCTCGCAAAAGAACGCGCGGGCAAATACCTCGGCGGTACGGTGCAGGTCATTCCGCACATTACCAACGAAATCAAGGACGCCTTCCGCTCTGCAGCCGAAAGCGGCGCCGACATTGTGCTCTGCGAAATCGGCGGTGTCGCTGGCGACATCGAATCGCTTCCGTTCCTCGAAGCCGCAAGACAGTTCCGTTTTGAAGTAGGCGTCGAAAACACTTGCTTTGTCCACCTGGTTTTGGTGCCTTACCTCAAGGCAGCAGGCGAACTCAAGACAAAGCCATCGCAGCACTCGGTTGCCGAACTCCGCAACATCGGTATCTTCCCGGACATTCTCGTGTGCCGCACCGAAATGACGATTCCGCAGGATCACCTCGACAAGCTCGCGCTCTTCTGCAACGTGAAGCCCGAATGCGTCATTGAAGAAAAGGACGTGACGGATTCTGTGTACGCCGTGCCCCGCGAACTTTCGAAGCAAGAACTCGACCTCCGCGTGCTTGAACAGCTCCACTTGAGCGTACACCCCATCATCCACTCCGAATGGGACAAGCTCGTAAAGAAGGCAACCCAGCCCAAGTACGAATGCACCATCGCGCTCGTGGGCAAGTATATCGCCATCCGTGATGCCTACAAGTCCGTACACGAAGCCCTGCAACACGCCGGCATGGAACACAATGCCAAGGTGAAAGTGGAATGCATCGAGGCCGAAGAACTCGAAAAGAATCCGAACCTCATCAAGAACGCCGACGGCATTCTGATTCCGGGTGGATTCGGTAGCCGCGGCGTGAACGGCAAGTGTGTTGCCATCAAGTATGCCCGCGAACACAAGGTTCCGCTGCTGGGAATTTGTCTCGGCATGCAATGCTGCGTGATTGAATTTGCACGCAACGTACTCGGCTGGAAGGACGCCAACTCCACGGAATTCGACGAAAAGACAGCCCACCCGGTCATCGACCTGATGGACGAACAGAAGAACGTCACCGAAAAGGGCGGCACCATGCGCCTCGGCGCTTACCCGTGCAAGCTCATGAAGGATTCCAACGCCGCAAAGCTTTACAAGAGCGAAAAGATTAGCGAACGTCACCGTCACCGCTACGAATTCAACTACAACAGCGAATTCCGCGTCGCCTTGGAAAAGGCCGGCCTGAAAATCGCCGGTACATCGCCCGACGGCAAGCTCGTAGAAATGGTGGAAATCAAGAACCACCCCTACTTTGAAGCCTGCCAGTTCCACCCGGAATTCAAGAGCAGGCCCACTGCGCCGCACCCGCTGTTCAGCGGGCTAGTGAAGGCTGCACTGGCACAGAAAAACGCATCAAAAAAAATGACAAAAGAGAAAGTAGATTCCCGCCTTGCTTCGACAAAGCTCAGCACAGGTCGCGGGAATGACAAGAATGGAGGCAAGAATGCCTAAACGTACCGACATCAAGAAGATTATGCTCATTGGTTCTGGCCCGATTGTGATTGGCCAGGGCTGCGAATTTGACTACTCCGGCGTGCAGGCCTGCAAGGTGCTGCGCCGCGAAGGCTACGAAGTGGTGCTCGTGAACTCCAACCCGGCTACCATCATGACCGACCCCGAAATGGCCGACCGCACCTACATCGAGCCGCTGAGCGTCGATATCCTGCACGAAATCATCCGTCGCGAACGCCCGGACGCTTTGCTCCCCACACTCGGTGGCCAGACGGCTTTGAACCTCGCCATGGAACTGAACGAGCGCGGCATTTTGGACCGCTACCAGGTGGAACTTATCGGTGCAAAGGCAGAATCCATCCAGCGCGCCGAAGACCGTCACCTGTTCAAGGAAGCCATGCTCAAGATTGGGCTGGACCTCCCCCGCTCCGGTTCTGCACACTCCATGTCCGAGGCGACCGCTATCGCCCACACCATCGGAAGCTGGCCATTGATTATTCGTCCGGGCTTTACGCTTGGCGGCACGGGCGGCGGTATCGCCCACAATCCCGAAGAATTCGAAACCATCGTGAACCGCGGTCTCGACGCCTCGCTCAACAACGAAGTGCTTATCGAAGAATCGCTGCTTGGCTGGAAAGAATTCGAAATGGAAGTCATGCGCGACAAGAAGGGCAATGCTGTTATCGTGTGCTCCATCGAAAACCTGGACCCCATGGGCGTGCACACCGGCGACTCCATCACGGTTGCCCCGATACAGAGCCTTGATGACCGAGCCTACCAGGCCATGCGTGACGACTCCCTGAAAGTCATGAAAGCTATCGGCGTGGAAACCGGCGGATCCAATGTTCAGTGGGCCATCGAACCCAAGACCGGCCGCCGCATCATCATCGAAATGAACCCCCGCGTGAGCCGTTCTTCTGCTCTTGCCTCTAAAGCGACGGGCTTCCCCATCGCAAAGATTGCAGCCCTCCTCGCTGTGGGCTACACCCTCGACGAACTCCGCAATGACATTACGCAAACGACCCCGAGCTGCTTCGAACCGGCGCTCGACTATGTGGTCGTGAAAGTTCCGCGCTTCACCTTCGAAAAGTTCCCGAAGGCAGATTCTACGCTCGGCACCCAGATGAAGTCCGTAGGTGAAGCGATGGCCATCGGCACGAACTTCAAGCAAGCCATGCAGAAGGCCCTCCGTTCCCTCGAAACGGGATTCGGCGGATTCGGAGCCTGCGCCAAGTGCGAAAAGTTCAAGGAATACGACGACGAAACGCTCACCAAGGAAGTCGCCCGTCCAAGCGCCGAACGCATCTTCGTATTGCACGAAGCACTGCGCCGCAAGTGGGGCGTCGAAAAGTTGTACGAAATCACTCGAATCGACCGCTACTTCTTGCGCCACCTGGAAGAACTCGCCCTCTACGAAGACGAAATCCTTTCCGCAGGCTCTCTCGAAAACCTCGCGAAGGACCTGCCGCTCTTCCGTCAGGCCAAGGAACTCGGCTACAGCGATATCCAGATCGGTTACCTGTTCCACAAGACTCCCGAAGAAGTCATGGCGGTGCGCAAGCAAATCGGCCTTGTTCCGAGCTACTACTCCGTAGATACATGCGCCGGCGAATTCGAAGCCATCACGCCGTATTATTACAGTTGCTGGGCCGAAAATTCCGAACCGGTCCGCGAAATTCCGGGTCATGGTCACAAGAAGAGAATCATGGTGCTGGGCGGCGGACCGAACAGAATCGGTCAGGGCATCGAATTTGACTACTGCTGCTGCCACGCCGCCTTTACGCTCCGCCGCGAAGGCTACGAAGTCATCATGGTGAACTCGAACCCCGAAACGGTTTCCACCGACTATGATACTTCGGACAAGCTCTACTTTGAGCCGCTCACGCTCGAAGACGTGATGGGCATTTACGAACGCGAAAAGTGCGCGGGCGTCATCGTGCAATTCGGCGGCCAGACTCCGCTGAACCTCGCCATGCGTCTCAAGAAGGCCGGTGCGAACGTCGTCGGCACGAGCCCCGAAGACATCGACCTCGCCGAAGACCGCGACTTCTTCAAGCAGCTGGTTGACAAGGTCGGCATCAAACAGGCTGAAAGCGGCATCGCCCACAACGTAGAAGAAGCCCTCGCCATCGTCGAGAAAATCGGCTACCCCGTTCTGGTGCGCCCGAGCTTCGTTCTCGGCGGCCGCGGCATGGTGATTGTCTACAAGGAAAAATACCTGCGCAAGTTCGTGGAAGAAGCTGCCGCTATTGGCGAAGGCAAGCCAATTCTTATCGACCGCTTCTTGGAAGACGCCACCGAACTCGACGTGGACTGCATCAGCGATGGCAAGCACACCGTGGTGGGTGCCATCATGGAACACGTGGAACCCGCAGGCATCCACTCCGGCGACTCCGCGAGCGTCATCCCGCCCATGACGCTTTCGCAGGAAATTCAGGACAAAGTTCGCAAGTACGCCAAGGAATTCGCGAAGGAACTCCACGTGGTCGGCCTCATGAACATGCAGCTCGCCGTCAAGGATGGCGAACTCTACATGATCGAAGTGAACCCGCGTGCATCGCGCACAGTGCCGTTCGTTTCCAAGTCCATCGGCGTCCCGCTGGCCAGTTACGCCAGCCGCTGCATGCTCGGCGAAACTCTCGAACAGATCGGCTTCACCGAAGAAGTCCACGTGCCTTACGTGAGCGTCAAGGAAGCCGTGTTCCCGTTCGTCAAGTTCCCGGGTGTCGATATCACGCTTTCTCCAGAAATGAAATCCACCGGCGAAGTCATGAGCATCGATCGCGACCGCGGCCTTGCCTACCTCAAGAGCCAGCTGGCATCGGGCAACAAGGTCCCGAGCCAAGGCAACATCTTCGTCTCGCTCAAGGACGAAGACAAGCAGAAGGCAGTTCCGCTCATTCGCCAGCTCGTGAACCTCGGATACGAACTGTACGCGACCCGCGGCACCTCTACGATGCTCTACAACGAAGGCATCAAGACCCGCGCCGTATTCCGCATCTCCCGTGGCCGCCCGAACCTGCTGGACCTCATTCACGACAAGGAAGTCCAGTGGATCGTGAACACCACCGAAAATGGCGCCGAAGCCATGGTCGATGAAATCCAGATGCGCTCCAAGGCCGTGGTCTCCGGCATTCCTATCACCACGACCATCGCCGCCCTCACCTCTACCGTCGAAGGCCTCATGGACAAGCACGACTTCGGAAGATTCGAAGTCTGCAGCTTGCAGGAATACCATAGGCACGTGAAGAAGTGACACCCATTCGACAAGCTCAGGATAAACTCCGTCGAAGGATCTAAAGCATTAAGCGCAGACTCATCCGAGCCTGCGTTTTTTGCTTTAACTAACCTTATATCTTGAATTGGGCTATTTCTTCTTGAGAAAGATTGCTGATGTCTTTGCCGTTCCTGTCGGCATATCGAGCCAGTTCCAGCAAGTTCAACTTGCAGGGAGGTGCGTTCCTGTACGGGTCGGGAACCGCCGAAAACGGAATCCGTACATCGGACAGAATGTCCTCAACCTTCTTAGTTCCATTCATAAGTGTACGTCTCCAACAATTTTTTTGCAGCAATCGGCCCCAAAATGAAATGATACGGATGAAGCGCGCCGATATGCGCACACCCTAATACGCCAATATAGTGATTTAGCAGTTCTTTGTTAAGGGCAAAACCGAAAATAACGCCATCGTAACCCCATTGTACAGATTTATCAACGGCAATGGCAAAAAGATGCCCACCAACGCCGCTATAGCGCTGTGAGCCATATACACGTTTATTGTTGTGCGGAGCAGTGCAGGCCCAGTGCAAGTACGCCGCCTTAGGCCCTTCATCATTTTTCACCCCGACCAGCCCCTGAATTTCGTTATTTTCCTTCAAGGCGAGAGCGAACACTTCAACATCGTTAGGGACCTCAATCCAGTCAATTCCCCAGCCGTTCTTTTCGTTGAACTTTTTCAGGAACGAGCGACTCTCAATCCTGAACACCACGGTTTCCTTGATTTCTCCGGTTTCGTTGTCCTTGAGGCAAGGAACAATCTCGTCCAGCCAAATTCCGACACCACCGATTTTTGCATCGCTATACATCTTTTACTCCTTCCCGCAAACAAGCTTAAAATTGCGGGTCTTTTGAATTCACGCTTAAAATATACATTCCTTGTATGTCACATTATGACAATTGGTGAATTTCGCAGAAATTTTGGGAATTATGACGAAAATCGACCCCCGCAGGCGGTTGAATTCTACGTTTTTACGCATTTTTCTTACCTTCCGGGCGTGGCGTCACCTTTTGACACCGGAATTATTTATATTTTGGGTGAAAATAGAGTTTTTGCTCTTGTTCTCCTCTTGAAAACTAGACACTTTCACGAACAAGGAGAATAAGGCGAACGCTCACGTCTGCGACCGGCCTGTGCCTGCCGCATCGTTTTGCTACATGGTCTATTGTTTAAATAGCAGTTTGCCTGTATGCAAGCGGCCTTTTGGGGCGTGAGTTGTTTGCGCTTATTTTGTTCGGGCAGTCTAGGCCTTCAAGAGGTAAGTGCATTCAACTCCACGCCTTTTTTGTATCCAGAAAATGCTTGGAAGAGTCTGCAAGAACGAGGGTGAACGCTCGTTGAGTATCGCTCTTGTTCTTCTCTTGAAAACTAGACACTTTCACGAACAGAAAGAATAAGACAATAACTCGCCACCGCCCGTGGATTGCATGGGCGTAGTGTACCCTGGGCGTATTGTATCCGCCCGGGTTTTTGCGGGTGTATTGTATTCTTTTGAAAATGTCGCGCTTTTAGGCGAGGAGTGAGTCGGCTCCCCGCCGTTCTTTTTGTCCGCACCCCAGCCAAACGAATCGGCCAGAACCGCTCCCACGAGAGTGAACTCGTTCACTTTCAACACGGAGCAAAAAGATGACAAAGAGTTCCAAGAGCGGCAAGTTCACTTTTATTGACTTGTTTGCGGGAATTGGCGGAATGCGTATAGCATTTGAATCTGCAGGTGGAAAGTGCGTTTACACAAATGAATGGAATAAGTTTAGTCAAAAAACATACTTTGACAATTTTGGTGACATGCCCGACGGAGATATTACTAAGGTTGACGCGCAAACAATTCCCGATCATGACGTATTGGTAGCAGGCTTTCCGTGTCAACCATTTTCTATTGCTGGCGTTTCTAAGAAAAATAGTTTAGGAAGGGCAACAGGCTTCGAGGATAAAACTCAAGGAACTTTGTTCTTTGATGTTTGCCGTATTATTAAGGCGAAACGTCCGAAAGCGTTTATGCTTGAAAATGTCAAAAATCTTTGCAGCCACGATAAAGGCAATACGTTCAAAATAATCCAAGAATCATTAGATGAACTAGATTACGAGATTTTTTATAAAGTCTTAGACGGCCAGAACTTCGTTCCACAACATCGTGAACGTATTCTCATTGTCGGTTTTGACAGACAAAGGTTTAATACCCCAATAGATTTTAAATTTGATATAACCCCAGTAGAGCCGAAACCAACTATAAAAGACATTCTTGAAAAGAAACCTGATTCGAAATACACTCTTTCTGACAAATTGTGGAGTTATTTACAAGCGTATGCAGCAAAACACAAAGCTGCCGGAAATGGTTTCGGTTATGGAATAGCTCCGTTAAACGGTGTTTCACGAACCCTTAGTGCAAGATACTATAAAGATGGTTCGGAAATTCTCATTGCACAACGAAATAAAAATCCAAGAAGATTGACACCGCGCGAATGCGCAAGATTGCAGGGCTTTCCGGATACTTTCAAAATAACCGTTTCCGATGGACAGGCGTATAAACAGTTTGGAAACTCAGTCGTTGTTCCTTTGATGGCCAGTGTCGCGAAACTGATTGCGGGGAGATTGAAATCAAATGCAAAATAACGCCTCTGACGCTATTAAGGTAGTTACTTTGGGACAAAGAACATTTTGTAAGTTCTTGTCGGCAAATGATACGGACCCCAAACAAAGCCATCAAGCGGGAATCTATATTCCGCAAAACAGTTTTTCTATTCTATTTGATTCTCCAGGAATAAAAGGAGACAATAAGGATAGATTTGTTTCTGTTTATTGGCATTATGAAGAAGAATACATCTCTGATGAAGTGCGCTTCATCTATTATGGGCGGAATACAAGAAACGAGTACAGAATCACGCATACACCGTTTTTTAAAACTGAATATACAGGAGCTCTATTTGTATTCACCCAATGTAACGAAGAAAATTATCAAGCCTTTATTTTAAATACAGATGACGAAATAAATCAATTCTTGGACGCATTCGGCCTCTCTCCGCATGAAACAAATTGCTTGATAGATGGTTGTAAGCCAACAAGCGACAACGATTTGATAAAGGCGTTTATCCAAGATATAGATGACAAGGGAATTGATTTTCCCGATTCAAAAAGAATGTCTGCTGCCGCAAGGGATATTTGTGATAAAACAATTTCTCCTCAAGCATTGATTTTGACAAACCCAGACAAAAAAATTTTAGACTGGACTGATATGGAATACAATATTTTCAAAGCGGTAGAGTATTCTCGCTATGGAAATATTGTTTCACAAGGTTTTCCATCGGTTGATGAATTTGTTGACATGGCAAACCAAGTCTTGAATCGAAGAAAAAGCCGAGCAGGAAAAAGTCTTGAGCATCATCTTGCCGCAATATTTGATGGAAACCATTTGCCATTTGAGGCACAGGTAGTGACCGAAGGAAATAAAAGGCCTGATTTCATATTTCCATCAAAAAAGGCATACCACGATTTGACATATCCAGCAAAAAAACTGATTTCTCTTGCGGCTAAAACAACTTGCAAAGATCGTTGGCGTCAGGTGCTCAATGAAGCGGACAGGTTGAAAGACGATTATAAATATCTATGTACTTTGCAACAAGGTATTTCTATTGCTCAGTTAGATGAAATGCAAGCCGAAAAAGTTAGGCTGATTGTTCCAAAACCGTATATAAAGACATATCCAGAAGAACGTCGTGATGATATTTGGTCTTTGGATAAGTTTATCGCATACGTGCGTGAAACAGTTACATAAATAATTTTGCGTTAGGGATAGTGACCCCTTGGGGCGGCGCTGTGGCGCCGTTGCAAGAGCGACGCGGGCGTGCCGCAGGTGCGCACGGGGCGCCTTGCAATATAGCCCGACCGCACATATATTGTGCGGGAACGCCCATATAATCCCTCCTGGAAGCTGTTATAATAGCCTTTTCTAAGCAGAAAAGGCTCAAAACTTGCGTTTTTGCCCCTAAAAAACTATATTAGGGGTATTACGGCATCAAGGAGCCCCTATGACAACGACAAAAAGCATTGATTCTTACAGATTGACGGACTTGGAAAAGCCGACCGATGAAATGCTTGCCCAAATTATGAGGGAAGCCGCCGAGGACGCTCGCAAAGCCAATGCCGACGCCACCAAACGTTTTTTCGATGAAATTGAAAAGGCAGCCGCGACCATCCGTTAATTGCAAGTCCTGGCGTGAAGAATCTTTGAAGAACCATAAAAGCCTTATTTTCGAGTCAGTTTTTTCTTCTGATGAAAAGGTCGACTTTGTTTGCCGTGCGAAACAGCAAGGTTATTTCATCCGTTTGTTTTTTATCGCGACCTCACACCCATCTATCAATGCCGCTAGAATTGCAAAGCGAGTGATACAGGGCGGTCATGACGTCCCGATTTCCAAGATTATTTCTAGATACCAGAAGTCCATTTTCAACTGCAAGAAGATAATTCCATCGGTGGATCGTCTTTATGTTTATGACAATTCGGTTGAAGACCAGGACGCTTCGCTTTTGTTCAGAATGTCGGATGGAGAACTAGTTAAAAGCTACACAGACAACATTCCTCAATGGGCGATGACGATACTCAAGTAGCGGAGTACATTCGAACATCAAGCATCTAAAAAAGTCGTCCCTTGCAGGGCGACCTTTTACTTATCTCAAAACCACACGTTGCGTTTTGGCATTACCGCGTTTGACCATGTACACACCGCGGCTTAAGCCAGCGTTTGTCATGGCGTTGCGGAGTTCACCGATATGTCCGGCTTGGAATTCACCGATGAACGCGCCGAGCGGGCTAAATACTTTATATGTACTTTGAAGGCTTTGGGGCGCAGCATGCGTCCCGAAGGCAATTGCATCGGTAGAGTCTGAAGGCGGTTCAACCTTTGGCTCTTGCCACAGAATGAATTCGACTGTCGTTGCGCTACGGGCCGGGATGCTGTAACTGCACTTTGTATCGTCGACTTTGACTTCGGTTCCTTCTTTGAGGTTGTTATTGTCGTCGGTGACGTAGGGCTTGAAGTTTCCAATTCTCGTGTTTCCGAAGTCAAAGTCCGCCTTGAACTCCTCATTCTTGGAATTGAGAATGACGACTGCGATTTTCGTCTTGAGGGAATCGCGGTAGGCGGTTACCTTTACGTTTGCTTCCGGATTCTTGGTGGCGTCGATTCTCCAGGAGCCGGGTCGCGCGAAACGGCTGAAGTTCCCCATGACCCAGAGTCGCTTGGTAGGCTCCACATTGTCGGGGTTGCCTTGTCCTTGCGGCCAGAGGGCTCCGTTGCCGCAACTGGCTTCGCTGCAGGAATAAATCCACCAGAAATGCCAGGCGTTCATGTTCGCAATAGTCAGGGCGTCATGGATTACGCCTGCAACGCGGAGAGCACTTCCCATGCCCACGTCTTCCTTGTTACTTCCAAGATCATAGACTTCGGTTTCCCAGAATTCCTTGCCGGCTTCGTGGATTTCGGGATAAGCCGCCGGGTCTCCGCCGTATTCGTGCGTCCCAAAAATATCGGTGTATTTCAGGGCGGCGGGATTGTTGAAGAAGGCTTTTTTGTAATTGGGGAATCCGTACCAGTTAATAGCTTCGGTGCCAATGATTTTGATGCCCGTGGTATCGAGGGTGGGGCCAAGGTAGTCGCCGACCCAACGCGCCAATTCATCGGGTTCGTAATGGTTGTCGCCGGTGCCGTCGGGCTCGTTTTGCGACGAAATTGCATATAGATTAACGCCAGCCTTCCGCATGTCTTGCGTAAACTTCAAGATGGTGTTGGCCCAGTCCTGAGCGTGATTGAAATCCAGGTGCTTTTTGTCACCGTCGTAATTTATGGTGTATCTAGATGTCCACGGGGCTGCCCAGACTTTGACGCCGTATTCACTCGCCTTTTTTGCGATACTCGTTTCAGATGTGGTGCCGTCCGGGGCGATACGGATGCGGTGCAGCGTAAGCCCGGCGCCACTGGTGGAGTCCCAAAGGAAGGCGGCATTCTTGTCGGTGATGGAACCGGCCCATGCCGAGGCAGCCCCAAAGCCGCTGATGCGCTGGTATTCCTTGCCGATATCTACGTTAATCGTTGCCGCACTGGCGAGGGTGCCCAAAAACGCGACAAAACCTGCAAAAAAGGGAAATCCCTTAATTGAAAACGACATAAAGCCTCCCATACGAACTTTACTTACTATAAAATAAGTTGAAAAATTCGCTTAATATAAGGCTTTATTCGAATTCGTTTTGATAAATTGACAACAGAATGATGTATTTATCCGCTAGAACTTCTCGAAGAACTCCCACGTAGCTTGCGGCACCCAGGACTGCTGCTGGCCGGGGTCCTTGTGGTCCCAGATGTGGCCGCCGCTCTGTGTGCACCAGCGAACGGGGAATCTTTCCTCAACGGTCGTGTAGTCGTAGCACTTGTGCGGAGCGTTGCGCTGGGCTTCTTCGGCGCGTTCGTTCTTCGCCTTGCCGCCTTCGGAATTAAGCGTCAAGATGATGTCGCGCGCGTTCCGGCCCATTTCAGGGGTGCACATGCCGTCATCGAGGCCAAGCACGCCCATCCAGCCGATTCCCATTTTCTTGCGCTGCGGGAGCCAGATGTTGCGTTCCGCGGTTTCGTAAACGGCCACTGCGCGGAGCACGTCCTGGTGGTTCCACGAAAGGCCATTGCTGAACATGGCGCCGTAGCTGAATCCCGTGGAAAAAACGCGACTCGAATCGATACAGAAGTTGCCTTCGAGATATGCGAGGAGTTCGTCAAACAGGAGGTAATCATCTTGCCCCCAGGGTAGCTGGCTTCCATTGCCTTCGGGCGCAACGAAAATTGCGGTTTCGTTCTTGTCAATCCATTTGAGGCCGTGATAGCCCTCATCCTGCACGGCGCTTCCTGAACCGCCCATACACTGCATTCCGAAAATGAGTTTGTACGGTTTGTTCTTGTCGTAACTTTTCGGCATGTCGATGCGCACAGTACGCACACCCTTGCTCCACCTAAAGTCAATGTAGGGTTTGTCGCCACGATACTTGTAATCAAGTCGAGTGTCCTTGCCGCAGCCACGAGTGGGAATCGGATTGTTCTTCAGGCCCCATCCGTATTCGTACTGCGGTTGCGGCGGAGCAGTTTTCTTGAGCGTAAGCGCAAGATTCGTGTCGAGATTATTGAGTTTTACATTGAGGGTGTCGAAACCGTCGGCAACAACGCGCAGATTGTCCGAATCGCCCACCTTGAGAAGCGCCTTTGCTCCGGACTTCGCGCCGAATGCCGTATTGAAACTTCCATCGGCGACAAACTGGAACGTTTGCGAAGCGCTACCTACGCGGACGCGCGCGAAGTACTTGCCCTGCGCTTTCACGGAAGACTTCATGTCAACCGTCCCCGAGCCGTAAAGAGTTTCATTCAGCAGGCGGTTTCCGAACACGTCGAAAATCTGCACCTGTACCGGAGAATTTTGCCCCTGCGAAAACGATAGGATGCCGTTGTTCACGGAGAGAAATCCGACCGAGTTTCTGCCTGCCAGAGCCAACGGTTCTTCGTCCTGGTGAATCGTGAATGCGCCCGAGGCATCCGTTTTCGCATTGAGGCCTTTTTGAACAAGCAAGACTTCTGCGCCTCGGATAGCCTTGCCGCCATCGTCGCTCACCTTGCCTGTCAGGGTAAACGCATTCGCCGTCACGACAGACAACGCCATAATAACGCCAACGGACACACCGGTCCATAGAGCATGATTCATAAAACCACTCCTTTTTGATTTTCTATTCCAGAAAATACTTTCAAAAAAATTGTTCCGCTCGCATGTAAACTTTTTTCCGTTGACATCGCTGTCCACAAAAAATTCTATATTCTCCAATATGCTTATCAGGCAATACAACGAAATGGACCTTGCGGCAATGATCCGCATCTGGAACGAGGTGGTCGAAGACGGCATCGCCTTCCCGCAAGAGGACTTGCTCACACCCGAAAGCGGCAGGCAGTTCTTTGCCGCACAGACTTACTGCGCCGTCGCCGAAGAGGGCTGCAAGATTTTCGGGCTGTACATACTGCACCCGAATAACGTGGGACGTTGCGGACACATTTCAAATGCGAGCTATGCGGTCGCTTCGGAATCCAGAGGCAAACACATCGGCGAAATGCTCGTAAAGGACTGTCTCGAACAAGCTAAAAAGCACGGCTTCGGAGTTTTGCAGTTCAATGCCGTCGTCGAAAGCAACACGCATGCGCGGCACCTGTACGAACGCCTCGGGTTTGTCCAGCTCGGAACCATCCCGAAAGGTTTCCGAATGAAGGACGGACATTACGAAAACATCTGCCCGTACTATCACGAACTGTAATTCTCTTCCGCAAAAAACAAGATTACTTTATTCGTCACACCCTGTCCTTGCGCGGCAGGGATTTTACGTTTTTTGGATATTATTCAATAAACGAAAAACATTATCCGTAAAGCCAGCGCGGTTTTCTTTCATTTCCCCCGCGATTTTGCCGTTTTTCGCGAAATTTCGCGTATTTCTCTTTTTTGGCACGCTCTTTGCATAGAGGGGGGTGAATTCCAAAATTCCTTGGAATCAAACAAGGACAAAAAAATGAAACTCGTTACGGCCTACATCCAACCCGAACGACTGAATCTCGTGAAGCAAGCGCTTTACGAAAACAACATTTTCAAGATGTCAGTTACCAACGTGCTCGGCTGCGGCCAGCAGAAGGGCTATAACCAGCGCTTCCGCGGCGTGGTGACCGAGGTGAATTTGCTCAAGAAGATTTGCCTCAAGATTGCGGTGAACGATGAATTCGTGCAGCCCTGCATCGACGCCATCATCAAGGGCGCGCGCTCCGGCGAAATCGGTGACGGAAAGATTTTCGTCACAAGCCTTGAACAGTGCATCCGCATCCGCACCGGAGAAACGGGCCCGGAGGCAATCGGTTAGACGAAAGAAAGGCGTTTCGCGCCTACAGACGAAAGATCAATCAAAAGGATTTAAAGAATGAATGAAGTTACACAAGTCGTACCTGTCAGCGACGCAATCTTTATGACAGAAAACATCTGGATCATGATCAGCGCCATGCTGGTGTTCATCATGGGACTTGGCTTTGCCTGCGTTGAAGCGGGCCTCGTGCGCGCCAAGTGCGCTGCGAACGTCGCGTTCAAGAACATCGCGGTCCCCGCCATAGGCATCACGATGTACGCCCTGCTAGGCTTCGGCCTCATGTATCCGGGAACCTTCAACGGGATTCTCGGTTTCGCGGGCTTTGGCATTGGCGACTGGGCGAATCCGGCCAGTTTCACCTCTGCCTACAACGGCCACTTTACTTTGTTTGCAGACTGGCTTTTCCAGGCAATGTTTGCAGCGACCGCAGCAACGATTGTCTCGGGCGCCGTGGCCGAACGTGTGAAACTCAATTCCTTCCTGGTCTTCACCATTGTCTACGTGGCTCTCGTCTACCCGATTGTGGGTAGCTGGACATGGGGCGGCGGCTGGCTTTCGACCATCGGCAAGGCAGGTTTCCACGACCTCGCCGGTTCTACCCTTGTGCACTCCGTGGGCGGCTGGGCAGCACTTGCCGGCGTAATGATTCTCGGACCCCGTATCGGCAAGTACGTGAACGGCAAGGTGCACGCCATCCCGGCACACAACATTCCGCTTGCAACCATCGGTGTATTCATGCTGTGGTTCGGTTGGTGGGGATTCAACGCAGGTTCCGCACTCAGTGGCGACCCGAAGGCCACTAGCTGGATTCTCGTGACCACAAACCTCGCCGCCGTCGCAGGTATCATTACCGCAACGCTCACGAGCTGGATCGTCTCGAAGAAGCCCGACGCCACCATGGCTCTCAACGGATGCCTTGCCGGCCTCGTGGCAATCACTGCCGGTGCAGACGTGGTAACCCCGCTCTCTTCCTGGATTATTGGCGCCATCGCTGGCGTACTCGTAGTCGGCGCAGTATTCATGTTCGACCGCCTGCACTTGGACGACCCGGTCGGCGCCCTCTCTGTTCACCTGGTGAACGGCGTGTGGGGTACGATTGCCGTGGGTATCTTTGACATGACGGGCGATTACAGCGTGCTCACGCAGCTCATCGGTGTTGCCGCCTACGCCCTGCCCTGCTTCGCCGGCGCTAGCCTGATATTCTTCGTCATCAAGAAGACAATGGGCCTGCGCGTCACGGAAAGGCAAGAACTCCGCGGCCTCGACCAAAGCGAACACGGACAAGAATCCTACAGCGGATTCCAGATCTTCAGCAATATGTAGATTAGACGAAAGAATTTCTCTGTTGACTAAAAAGCCCCGGGACAAATGTCTCGGGGTTTTCTAGGTTTAGAATAAAATAATAAAGCCTCGGCACGGAGGCATAAATACATACATTTTTTTTGATTAGATTTCCTTGAGCCAATCCCCGAAACTTGCGTCGCTGGGCATGCGCCAGTCGGCGCGGGGCGACAGCGAGATGGTTCCGACCTTCGGGCCATCCGGGATGCAACTGCGCTTGAACTGCTGCGTAAAGAAGCGCCTGATAAAGACGGCAAGCGCCTTGTCAATTCCTTCGTCAGTATGTCTGTTTGCGAACGCGTATTTCGCAAGGTAGCGGAGTTTTTCGGGAGAAGCGCCGTATTTCGCAAAGTGGTAAAGGAAAAAGTCGTGCAGTTCGTACGCACCGAGAATGCTCTCCGTCTTTTGCGCAATCTGGCCGCTTGAATCGGCGGGCAAGAGTTCCGGAGAAACGGGCGTATCGAGGATGTCGCGGAGGACTGCGGCAAGTTCCGTGCCTTTTTCGCGGGTTTCAAGATGTGCGCCGGTTTCGCTGGGGGAAAGTTCTGCACCGAATTCGCTCGGATTGTGAACTGCGCGGTCGGCATACCAGCTTACGATATGGCGCACGAGCGTCTTGGGAATATCGCAGTTCACCGCATACATAGACATGTGATCGGCATTGTAAGTGCTCCACCCGAGCGCAATTTCGGAGAGGTCGCCCGTGCCGATGACGATTCCGCCTTCGCTGTTCGCGATATCCATCAGAATCTGCGTGCGTTCGCGGGCCTGCACGTTCTCGTAAGTCACATCGAGCTTTTGCGGGTCGTGCCCGATGTCGGCAAAATGCTGGAGGCATGCCTTCTGGATATCAATGGTGCGCAGTTCCACGCCCAGGAGTTTTGCGAGTTCAACCGCATTGTTTCTGGTGCGATGTGTTGTCCCGAATCCGGGCATCGTGAGCGCAAGAATCTCGCAGGCAGGGCGGTTCAGCAGCTTGAACGTTTCCGCAACCACAAGAAGCGCAAGCGTAGAATCAAGCCCGCCGCTCAGGCCAATTACAGCACGCTTGCTTCGGGTCGCCTCTAGGCGCTTGGCAAGCCCCGCGCACTGTATGTTGAAAATTTCGGTGCAAGATGTATCGCGGGTTTCCGTGTTTCCCGGCACAAAGGGCGTGGGTGAAACATAGCGGTACTGGAGCGTATCGCAAGCACGCAGGCAGTCAAGAGTCGCCGCACGCGCAATAATGGCACGGCTGTCAAAATCCTGCAAGCTTCCTTCACTCAGGCGCAGCATATTCAAGCGCTCCACGTCCACATCGGCATACACGATTTCGGTTTCCCGCGAGAACGGCCTGCTTTCGGCGAGCATGCTCCCGTTTTCTGCTATCATCAAATGGCCACTGAAGACCATGTCCGTCGTAGATTCGTGCACTCCGGCAGAGGCATACACGTAAGCCGCCATGCAACGCGCCGACTGGTTCATCACCAGGTTCCTGCGGTAATCGCGCTTGCCTACCAGCGCATCGCTTGCCGAGAGATTCACTATGACGTTCGCACCCGCAAGTGCAAGTTCCCCGCTGGGTGGCGCAGGCGTCCACAGGTCTTCGCAAAGTTCCACGCCTATGCGGACCTCGGAACCCGAATTACAAGACGCGCCGCCCTTCACAGTAATAAAATTCGTGATAGGCACCTCGCCCGCACTGTCAATAAAACAGCGGAGAGGCGCGCAGCCATTACCCGCATCACCACACAGTAAATCCCGCCCGCTGGAAAAATGGCGTTTCTCGTAGAATTCACGCTGGTTCGGCATGTGAATCTTGGGCGTAATCGCCACAACGCGCCCGTGTTGCACAAAGGCAGCGCAGTTATATAGCCTGCCGAGTATGCGCAAAGGCAGACCCACCGCTATCACGGTGTCGCTTTCTTTTAAGGCGTCCGCAATCCGCACCAACGCGCGGGTGCTGTTCTGCAAAAGCAGTTCCTGGTGGAACAAGTCGCTGCAAGTATAGCCCGTAATGCAAAGTTCCGGGAAAACGACAAAAGCCGCCCCGTTAGAGGCAGCAATTTTCGCGCTCCTGATAATTTCTTCGGTATTGTAGGCGGTATCGGCCACCTTCAACACCGGAGAAACACATGCGAACCGGTAAAATCCGAACATAATTCCGCGCGCAGTTTATATCTTACTTGAGCGCCGCGACTTTCACCTTCGCGTCAGCCATAGCACGCACCACGAGAGAGGCGCCGTTCGCGCAGTCGCCCACCGCATAGATGTGTCGGGCCGGATCCGGGATAATCGCTGTTCGCGGGGTAAGTTGCAGGCCCAGGTCATTCACGATTCCCTCGGCAGGCACTCCGGTGAATCCCATCGCGAGCACCACCAGGTCGGTACCGATGACCTCGGTAGAATTCGGGACTTCAGCAGGCTTGAGGGGGCGACCCTGCGGGGACATTTCCCATTCTACGCGAACCGCTTCTACGCCTGCCACGCGACCGTCCTTCACGATGAACTGCTTGGAAGAAACATTCCAGCGACGCTCGCCGCCTTCGTGCTGGGCGTAGCTGGTGCGCAGCATGTACGGCCAGTCGGGCCACGGCGTAGACGGGGAACGTTCCTCGGGCGGTTTGGGCATGAATTCCACCTGAAGCACGCTTTCGCAGCCTTCACGGATGGCCTTGCCCACGCAGTCGTTACCCGTATCGCCACCGCCAATCACCAACACCTTGTGGCCCTTGGCACTGAACTTTTCGGGATTGGTTTCACCCGGCATTTCGGCGCCGTGCAAAAAATCGAGAGCGAGGAAAATACCTTCGGCTTCGCGGCCCGGAATTTTCAAATCGCGTGCATTCGGCGTTCCAATCGCAAGGAATACTTCGTCAAAATTCTTGTGAATATATTCTGCGGCGATGTCCTTACTGATTTCGGTATTGTAGACAAACTTGATTCCGGCGGCTTCCAGCAGGGCGATGCGGCGGTCGATAATGGACTTGTCCAGTTTCCAGTTCGGGATGCCATAGCGCAGCAGGCCACCCGCCTTCGCATGCTTCTCGAAAACCGTGACGGCATAGCCCTTGCGGCGCAACGCCTCAGCAGCAAACAGGCCCGAAGGACCGGAGCCGATGACGGCGGCAGACTTTCCGTTGGGTTCAGCAGTCGGGAGCACCACGCGACCTTCCTCGAAGGCAGTCTCGACGATGAACTTCTCGATCTGGCGCACCATCACCGGATCGTTATGTACGTTGCCGGTACAAGCGGATTCGCAAAGCGCGGGACAAACGCGGCCCGTAAACTCCGGGAAGAACGCCGTCTTGCTGATGATATCGTAGGCCCGTTCCGCATTCCCCACGGCAACAGCCGCATTGAATTCGGGGACGAGATTACCGAGCGGGCAACCCGCACCATGGCAGAACGGAATTCCACAGGTGTGGCAGCGTTCCGCCTGGCCGATGATTTCTATCGAGGTGAGCTTACGCTCGACTTCGTTGTTGTCCTTGACACGCTCTTCGACAGGGCGGTAAATATCTGCGATTCGGTTAGCTTGCTGCATTATGCCCTCCCCTTCTTCGCCAATGCGTTCCTGTAATCCACCGGGAAAATCTTCACGAATTTCGGGCGTTCGCTGTTCCAGTTTTCCAGAATGCGCTTGCCCTTCTCGCTGCCCGTCGCTTCAACGTGCTGCTTGATGATGTCGAGCAGTTCGCTTTCGCTCTCGGTACCCGGAAGCACGCTTTCCAGGTCAGCGGAATCCACGTTGCAGCTCAGGTCAAAGTGGCCCGTTTCGTCGTACACGTAGGCAAAGCCACCCGTCATACCTGCGGCGAAGTTCACGCCCACGCGACCAAGCACAACCACGCGACCGCCTGTCATGTATTCGCAACCATGGTCGCCCACGCCTTCGCTGACCAATAGCATGCCCGAGTTGCGGATGCCGAAGCGTTCACCGGCGAGACCGTTGATAAAAATCTTGCCCGAAGTTCCACCGTAACCGATGACGTTACCCGCAATCACGTTGTCTTCGGCCTTGAAACTTGCATTGCTCGGCGGGCGCACGATAATCTTACCGCCCGAAAGACCCTTGCCCATAAAGTCGTTGGCTTCACCCTGCAAATCGAGAGTGATACCCGGAGCGAGGAATGCACCGAAGCTCTGGCCCGCGACACCCTGCAGGTGAATCTTGATGGTATCTTCGGGGAGGCCCTTCACACCGAAGTGTTCATCCACCTCGCCGGAAAGTTCCGTACCCACCGTACGGTCAACGTTGTGCACCACCGTGCAAAGTTCCACCGAAGCGCCACTCTTGAGAGTGTCGGCTACGAACGGCAGGAGTTCACGGCGGTCGAAGTTTTCAAGCGGTTCCTTCACAAAGTTCTTGTCGAAGGACTTGACGCCACTACCCACAGTTTCGAAAATCTTGCTGAAGTCGAGGTTGTGCGCCTTGTAGAAGGCAATAGCTTCGTCCCGTTCCAGCAAGTCGCTACGGCCGCAGGCTTCCGCCAACGAGCGCAGGCCAAGGCTAGCAAGAATCTCGCGGATTTCGTCGGCAATGAAGAAGAGGAAGTTTTCCACGTATTCGGGCTTACCCGCAAAACGCTTGCGGTAATCCGCATCCTGCGTAGCGATACCCATGGGGCACTGGTTCGTATGGCACTTGCGGTCCATCACGCAACCGAGACTTACCAGCAGGTTTGTTGCAAATCCGAATTCTTCAGCACCGAGGAGGGCGGCAACAACAACGTCGCGGCCCGTCTTGAGCTGGCCATCGACCTGGAGCTTGATGCGTCCGCGCAAATCGTTCAGCACGAGAGTCTGTTCCGCTTCGGCAATACCGAGTTCCCACGGAAGACCAGCATGCTTGATGGAGGTAAGCGGAGATGCGCCCGTACCACCATCGTGACCAGAAATCAGCACCACGTCAGCGTGAGCCTTCGCGACACCCGCGGCAATCGTACCCACGCCCACTTCAGACACGAGCTTCACAGAGACACGGGCCTTCGGGTTGGCATTGCGCAGGTCGTAAATCAACTGCGCCAAGTCTTCGATGGAGTAAATGTCGTGATGCGGCGGCGGAGAAATCAGCGACACGTTCGGGATGCTGTGACGGATACGCGCCACGAACTCGTTCACCTTGTGAGCCGGCAACTGGCCACCTTCACCGGGCTTTGCGCCCTGGGCCATCTTGATTTGCAAATCCTTCGCATGGCGCAGGTAGTCAATGGTCACGCCAAAGCGGCCCGAGGCAACCTGGCGAATCGCAGAACTGCGGACATCGCCGTTAGCCGCCGGAGTATCGCGGTCGGGGTCCTCGCCACCTTCACCGCAGTTGCTCATGGCACCGATGCGGTTCATCGCGATGGCAATCGTCTCGTGGGCATCCGGGCTCAAGGAGCCAAGGCTCATGGCACCCGCCACAAAATGCTTCACGATAGATTCGCGAGATTCGACTTCGCTAATGTCAATCGGGGTCGCCTTCTTGAACTTGAAGAGACCGCGCAAAGTCGCCTGACGTTCGGACTGGTCGTTAATCAGCTTGCTGTAGACCTTGAACTTCTCGTAATCGCCACCCTGCACCGCCTGGCGGAACGCGGCAAGAGACTGCGGAGTCCACAGGTGCTTCTCGCCTTCCTTGCGGAATGCATACTGGCCGCCCGACTGCAAAACCTTACTTGCATCGGCAAAGGCAATCTTCTGACGCTCGCCCACTTCGCGGGCAATTTCTTCGAGGCCGATACCTTCGATACGGCTTGCGGTACCCGGCAAGAACTTCTCGATGAGTTCGTGGTTCAGGCCCACGGCTTCGAAAATCTGAGCGCTGCGATAGCTGCGGAGGGTAGAAATACCCATCTTGCTCATAATCTTGAGCAGGCCCTTATCGACAGCCTTTACATAATTTGCAGCAGCCGTCACCGGGTCCACATCCAGGTCGCCGTTGTGGCACATGTTGGTAATGCTTTCAAACGCAAGATACGGGTTGATGACCGTGGCACCGTAACCGAGGAGCAGGGCAAAGTGCATCACTTCGCGGACTTCGCCGCTCTGCACGATCAAGCCGATTTCGGGGCGAACGCCCGCTTCCACCAGGGCACGGTTCACGCAAGCCGTCGCCAGGAGCGAAGGCATAGGCACGTAACCCCAGTCAATGTTCTTGTCCGAAAGTACGATGATGTCGTAGTTGTCCTGCACAGCGCGCACGGCATCGCCGGCCAAATTCTGCAAGGCAGCCTCCAGCACGGAGCCGTCACCGCCCAACGGGAACTGCATCTTGAGCACCTTCGCCTTGAACGCCTTGTCGCCGATGTTTTCAAAGCGGCGAATTTCGTCTTCCGTCACAATCGGGCGCGGAATCTTGATAAGATGCGCCTGTTCCGGAGTCTCTTCCAGAATGTTGCCATGGTTCCCGATGTATGTCGTAAGGCTCATCACCAGCTCTTCGCGAATCGGGTCAATAGGCGGGTTCGTCACCTGCGCAAACAGCTGCTTGAAGTAGTTGAACAGCGGCTGCGGCTTGTCCGAAAGCACGGCCAGCGCGGCATCGTTACCCATGGAGCCAATCGGCTCTGCGCCATTCTTTGCCATGGGCTGCAAAATGATGGAGAGGTCTTCGGCAGAATAGCCGAAGCGCTTCTGCTGCACCAGAATGTCGTCGGGCACGTCGGACGGGTTGATTTCGCTGAAGAGCCCACGGACGCTCATCTTGTTCTCGGCAACCCAGCGACGGTAAGGCTTGGCACGGGCCACCTGCGCCTTCATCTCCGCATTCTTCAGAATACGGTGATTTTCCAAATCCAGATAAATGATTTCGCCGGGCTTGAGGCGTCCCTTTTCTTCCACCTCGTCGTCACGCAAATCCAGCACGCCCGTCTCGGACGCCATCACAAAAAGACCGTCTTTACACAGAGTGTAACGTGCCGGACGAAGGCCGTTGCGGTCAAGAATCGCACCCGCATTCACGCCATCGCTGAACGCCACGGCAGCAGGGCCATCCCACGGCTCCATGAGCATGGATTCATATTCGAAGAACCCACGCACATCGCGGCCGAGGTAATGTTTTTTGCCCCAGGCCTGAGGCATGAGCATCATCATCGCATGCGGAAGGCTACGACCCGCAGCGACGAGAAGCTCAAACATGTTGTCAAGGCTGGCCGAGTCACTCTGCCCCGCCGGAACGAGCGGCAAGAGCTTCTGCAGGTCATCGCCGATAATTTCGCTCTTCAGATGCGGTTCGCGGGCACGCAGACTGTTCAGGTTTCCGCGCAGGGTGTTGATTTCGCCGTTGTGAGCGAGGTAGCGGAACGGGTGTGCCAGCGGCCATGTGGGGAACGTGTTCGTGGAGTAGCGCTGGTGAACAAGCGCAATCGGGCTCTCGAAATCGAGATCGTTCAGGTCCTTGTAGAAGCCCTCAATCTGGCTGGCCAGAAGCAGGCCCTTGTACACGATGCTACGGCGGCTGCAGCTACAAACATACAAGCCCTTGCATGCCTTTTCCATCAGGCGGCGGGCAACATACAACTTAATATCGAACGCGCTGTCGGATTCGAAAGCGGAACCGTCGAAGAACACCTGGCGGATATGCGGCAAAGTCTCGCGGGCAGTGCGGCCAATCTTTTCGGGATTCACCGGCACCTCGCGGAAGTTCAGCACCGGCATGCTCTCGGCAGCGGCAATCTCCTTGATCTTCGCGTCAAAGGCATCCGCCGCAAGCGTATTCTCCACAAAGAACATCGCCACACCATATCGTGCAGGCAATTCCGGGTTCACCTTGCGGAAAAACTTGTGGGGCATAGAAAGCAAAAGACCCGCACCGTCGCCGGTTTCCGGGTCTCCTCCTGCTGCACCGCGGTGCATGAGCCTCTTCAAAACAGTAATGCCCTGCAGCACAATCTGGTGCGAGGCAACATTATTAATATTGGCGACCAGGCCGACACCGCAGGCGTCGTGTTCGTTCGTCGGGTCGTAAAGAGCTTGAGCGTTCATACTCGTCCTTTTCTAAATTTGCGAATCATTCTCAAATTCGCACATTAATCCTTTTTTTGCGAAAGGACTTTGCAAAAACCGTGCCAAATCTCGGTACAACCCGCCAATTATTGAAAAAGCGGAAAGAATATGTAAAACAATAGCAGAATCACAATATTAGTCCAAATCTTTAATTTCAAATTTTGTAAAATAACTAGCAGGGATTACAATATTTGTAATCCCAAAAAGACTCTCTCAACCCCTAAAAGGGTATTATTAAGAATCACCACCCACATCCCTTTTTTATATTTTAATCATGCGAAATTTCAGGAGGATTTTTTACAACGTTATTCCTCTTCGAGGCTTGACCGCTGCGGTTATCCAATACGAACGCAAGCGTTCGTGCTGTCTAACCTTGCACGTCATTCTCTCGCTCGCGATGCTTACAACACCGCTTTTCGCACACGACTATTGGCTAGAACCTGAAGAGGTTGGATGCTACGATCTCGCGGGCCTACTTGGCGGAGGAGGAGGCGGAATTGCCACTAAAATACGCTGCCCTCTTTTGCTCGAAGAAGGCCCAAAAGACATTTTCCCCTGTTACGAGCCAGACACCAACGGAGGCTGCCGTATCGCACGGTACGCAAGCAGAACAAGACTCCCGATGGTCGGCTCACCCGAAGTTTTCAATCAAGACATTGAATGTTTCCGCTACAAGAACGAATCCTATATCGTCATTCCTACATCAATCCCAGAACAGGTTCAAGATTCGATTTTTCATTTTCCCGTTCAAGCCAAATGCTATAGCGACAGCCTGAACTGCGGCAATGTCAAAAGTGACACATTACCCCACGAAGGGCTTCCAAAGCCGTATTCTCATAAATATTTTTACTCCTGCAAGAATGCGGTCGCAACAACAGAAGGCTGCCCGATTGCAGAAAAGGGACTTTCCCTTGTCTTTGACGAGACGGGCAAGCTCAAGCACTGGAAACGGGACGGTCTATTGCTCTATCTCGAAATGAAGGCTGAAAACAACGTTACAAAATTCATGAACCGCGTAGAGCAAGAAGGCAAGCGTTATCAAAGCTATAAGCTTATATCGCCATGGCATTTTTACGATAACGACGCAACAAACATTATCGAAAAGTCCATCCACAAGGCGAGTGGGATGCAGTTCTTCTCAGGAATAAAAAAGTCTGAACGGAAGGACCTGCATTTCAACACGATGCAAGAGGCCATCAAGACTTGCAAAGAATGGATCCCCCTTAAAACGAATCAGAACGGAGGTGGAAAATGAATTCTTTTTCTGCACTCCGCATCATCGCTATTGCTGTATTTTTTGCTGGAGTCTGCTTAACGGCTTTCGCCCAAGACCGCTCCGCATCAGCAAAAGACAGCGTCGCCGCCTACTGCGTCACGTTCGAAAACGACAGCACCTACACGGCTCGGCTTTTCCGCAAAGAAATTTTGCCCGCCAAAAAGAAACCTTTTAAAAGCGACGATTACTTCCTCAATCTTCCACGAAACCTAATAAGCAGTTATTCTCCAAAAAACGTATTCCATCTGACAAATGCCCCAAAAAATCTTCCGCATTACTACGGACAGCTCTTCCGTGCAAGCGAAAGCAAATCGGAATGTCTCTCCGACATCACACGCAAAGAACGGGAATACAACGTATTACTTGTTGGCCCATGCGTAAAATCCATGCCCGTAGCCCATTACTGCCTTATAGAAGGGAAACATCCCGCACTTTACCGCACCGAACTTTTCGAGAACGTTCCGGAAATCAGCCTGTTCGATGGAACAGGAACGGATCTAAACAGCTTGACTTGCAGCGGCACGGCGCAAAAAGAAACATCAACCGAATGG
This sequence comes from Fibrobacter sp. UWCM, assembly GCF_900129735.1. Lineage (NCBI taxonomy): Bacteria > Pseudomonadati > Fibrobacterota > Fibrobacteria > Fibrobacterales > Fibrobacteraceae > Fibrobacter > Fibrobacter sp. UWCM. The sequence goes on from NZ_FQWR01000001.1 coordinate 93,228, forward strand.
GATTTTGCAGAAATTGGAAAATTTAGGCTGGGCCCCTATACGGAAGAAGACACCTGCCACGGGAAAAGTTCCTGGGAACGGAAATCGTCCGCTCTAATCCCCGAATACATCAACTTGTCCATAGACACCAATTTCAAGGCCACCTCAAAACAGCTAAAAGGTTTCTACGGCAAAAGCATTTCTGCCGTTTGGAACATCTCCATGGAATGCGGATTCGATAAAGTAAAGCAAGCCTTTGAATACGAGATTATACTGACAGGAAAATGTCCGAGATTCATAAAACCACCGAAGACCAAGTTAAAATCCGATGATTTCTGGGCTTTGAACATGGTTCAAGTTCACGGAGAATACGAGACTAAAAACTGCGCTATAAAGGGAGGCCTCGAATGAGAAAATTCGCCCTACTCCTTTGCTGTTTTTTGGTCATCCAAGCATTCGCCAAAACACCCGTCCAATTCTGCGTCTCGTTCGAAGACGAAGAACACTACAGGTTGCTACTTCTCGATGAAATCCCGACGGATTTTACGCCTTCAAAAAAAATTGAAAGTGCACCCGATTCCATATTTTGCGACACGCCCTTTTGGGCATACACCTTCTGGCCCAGTTTCGAAGGCGATAAACGGAGCAATTTCCGGCGCAGTGATTACGACCGCGGAGAACTCGACAATCTAGACAAGCAATGCGACGAGAAACGCCTTTCAGCAAGCACACCAAAAGCAGTACCTTCTCTCGAATGGAATACCGGCACCATTGACGGCAGCATATACCACAAGAAAAACGCACGCAAGTTTATCCAAAAATTTTACAAAAAAACATTCACGGGATACTGGATGGCTGACCTCGCCTGCATCTGTCCCCATTTTGAAATAGCCCACCACGCATCCACAATCAAGGCCAAAATCGTTGGGGAATGCAAACCGGATTTCAAAAAGGATTTGAGAGTCACTCCCAAAGAAATTCCTAAAGACACCGCCGTTCCTGAAAGATTCCGCAAACCTGAGTCTATCGCTAACCCGGACTGGATTCCGTGTTACACCAAAGACTACGTCAACGGCGGCTGTAGAATCGAAAACTACGCCAGCATGAAACCGCTGCCAGTTCACGGAAAAACTTCTGGAATCGACGAAAGCTTGGAATGCCACCACGTTGACGGGAAATCCTACATTAATTTCGGCACCGATTTACCCGCCGAAACATATTATAGACAGTTTCCCGACAAAACGTTCGCAAAATGCTATACAGATAGCACCAACTGCAATTACAGCGATACCACCGCACCGCAACTCACAACACCATTCTATTTATGCAAAAAATTCAACCTGAAAGAAGGCGGCTGCGAGCCTATGGAGCACGGCATTGATTTTATCATCGGGGAAAGTCTGCAATTCGAAGGCTGGAACCGCAAAGGCATGCACTACTTCTTTAGGCAGAAAAATGAAGGAATCGACGAATTTATCAGCCAGCTATTCTATTTCGACCCGCCTAGCCAAGAATATCGCGAAATTTTGCCCGAAGGGATTTCTAATAAAGACATCGGCAGAATGGGCGACGAAGCGGCCCGCAAAACGCCCGGTATGTTCTTCTACGACGGCCTCACGAAAGTCGGCTACGAAAAATTTGAAAAACCGATGTTCAAGAATCTCAAAGAAGCCATGCAGCACTGCAAGGAACACAAGTTCTAAAGATTTCAGCGCTCAAAAAGACAAAATCTTCCCAAGCAATCTGTTTACATAATTTGTAAATCACTTGACATCTTTTCAAAAAACGTAATCTTTACACTAAAGAAACGCACATACCAGAGCACATCTTTTTTTTCGTTTTTCGAGCAAATTTTGCGATTTTATAAGAAAAAAGTTTTTTGGCATACTTTTTGCACTCATGGCACCGAAAACAAAACTAACACTAGGAGATTGCCATGAGCAACGAATACAGGCTGAAGGCCATCAAGGAAATCGCGAGCGAAGCCGCGGGCACAAACATGCCCGCCGCACCCGCAAGCATCGACTTTTACGGCGAGGACGTCTTTAACGCGGAGGCCATGCGCGCCTACCTGCCCAAGGACATTTGTAAGAAGCTGTTCGCCACCATCGACGAGGGCGCACCGCTTGACGCGAGCATCGCGAACGAAGTCGCACACGCCATGAAGAAGTGGGCAATCGACCGGGGCGCCACCCACTTTACGCACTGGTTCCAGCCCCTCACCGGCTCCACCGCCGAAAAGCACGACTCCTTCCTGGAACCCGAAAACGGCAAGGCCATCATGGCCTTCAGCGGCAAGAACCTGATCGTCGGCGAACCGGACGCGTCCAGTTTCCCGAGCGGCGGTCTGCGTTCCACATTCGAAGCCCGCGGCTACACTGCCTGGGACCCGACCAGCCCCGCATTCATCAAGCGTCACGGCAACGGTGCCACGCTCTGCATCCCGACTGCTTTCTGTAGCTACACTGGCGAAGCCTTGGACAAGAAGACTCCGTTGCTCCGTTCCATTCAGGCCCTGCAGAAGTCCGCCGACCGCCTCATGGGCCTCTTCGGCGTTGCTCCGCAGAAGGTCACCGTCACTCTCGGTGCCGAACAGGAATACTTCCTCATCGACAAGCGTTTCTACCTGCAGCGCCCCGACCTGTACCAGGCCGGTCGCACTCTGTTTGGTGCAGCCCCTGCCAAGCACCAGCAGATGGAAGACCACTACTTCGGTAGCATTCCGGCCCGCATCCTCAACTTTATGAACGATGTGGAAAAGGAACTCTGGAAGCTCGGCATTCCGGCCAAGACCCGCCACAACGAAGTCGCTCCGGCACAGTTCGAACTTGCCCCGATGTTCGAGGAAGTGAACCTCGCCTGCGACCACAACATGCAGATTATGGAAGTGCTCCGCCAGGTCGCCGACCGTCATGGCCTCGTGTGCCTGCTGCACGAAAAGCCGTTTGCCGGCATCAACGGTTCCGGCAAGCATAACAACTGGTCCGTGAACTACGGCAAGACGAACCTGTTGAACCCGGGCAAGGACCCGCACCAGAACGCCATCTTCCTCACTACGCTCTGCGCCGTGATTTACGCCGTGGATACTCACGCCGACCTGCTCCGCATGGCTGTTTCGGGCGCAGGCAACGACCACCGTCTCGGTGCCAACGAAGCGCCTCCGGCAATCATCTCCATGTACCTCGGCGACCAGCTTGCCGACGTCATCGACCAGCTCGAAAAGGGTGACCCGAAGTCCAGCAAGCAGGCTGGCGTCATGAAGCTCGGTTCCGACACGCTGCCGCCTCTCCCGCGCGACGCCACCGACCGTAACCGTACTTCGCCGTTCGCCTTCACCGGCAACAAGTTCGAATTCCGCGCTCCGGGCTCCAGCCAGAGCTGCTCCGAACCGAACGTCATCTTGAACACGGTTGTTGCCGAAGCTTTCGACATCATCGCCGACAAGCTCGAAAAGGTTTCGGCCGACAAGTTCCACGAAGAATTGCAGTCCTTGCTGCAGAAGATCGTGAAGGAACACAAGCGCGTTATCTTCAACGGCAACGGCTACACCGACGAATGGGTGGAAGAAGCAGCCAAGCGCGGCCTCCCCAACACCCGCACCACCATGGAAGCGCTCCAGGCCCTCAACAAGGCCGAAAACGTCGCCCTCTTCGAAAAGTACGGCGTGTTCAACAAGCGCGAACTGGAATCCCGCTACGAAGTGAACCTGGAAGAATACCATAAGAAGATCCACATCGAAGGCAAGATTTCCGACGACATCGCGAAGAACGTTATCTTGCCGCAGGTGCTTTGCGCCTACAGTGCGGCCCTCAAGGCCAACGCCATGGCCAAGGAACAGGGCTTTGCCGCGGTGGATTCTTACGCCCAGGAACTCGGTGAAGGCTACAAGGCTCTCGCCTCTGCAATTGAGCGCATGGAAAAGGCTCTCGGCGAAAAGCACGAGAACATCCTCGAAGCGATGGCGGATCTCCGCGTGCAGGTGGACAAGCTCGAAAAGGTTATCCCCGACGAGAAGTGGCCCCTGCCGAAGTACAGAGAGATGCTTTTCATATACTAGACCTTCATAAGCAAACTCCTCCTTATTGCTCAATAGAAACAAGGCCGTGCGTCCACAAGGCACACGGTCTTTCCTTTTACAATAAACTTCTAGAGAACAGCGTTAGTCGAACACTTTTTTCTTTCGCTGGTCGCGACCAATCAGCACGAGGCTCACGACCACGCAGGCAAGCAGTGCCACCGAGGTGAAAATCCATGCAGTAGAATGTCCGCAGGTCACCTGGAAGAATAGCACCGAGAGACTCCAGCCAATAACCGTCTGGAATACCATCATGAGCGTTCCGTAAAAACGTCCGAGTTCGCGGAAGGCGGTTCCCATGGCGGCAAGGCACGGCACATAGAGCAAGATGAACAGCAGGTAGGCCAGCACTTGGAAACGCCCGAGGTTGAAATGCGCCTGCATCGTCTTGTACGCACCTTCATTTCCAGCACCTTCGCTTTCTTCGATAGCGTCTTTGACGCCCAGCGGGTTCGCAATCGAGGTAAACACTTCTACCAGGTTCGCCGGGACACTCACGAGAGCCTCTTTCACCGTCGATTTCAGGCTAAAGCCTTCATCCGCGATTTCTTCAGGAACAGCGTCGGCATCCCCGGCAGCCGCAGAATTTTCGGCTGCGCCGTCCGTGCCCTCGATGGCATACAGCGAATTGAGCGTCCCGACAATCGCTTCCTTCGCAAAAAGCCCCGTAAAAAGCGCCACCGAAGCGGGCCAGTTATCGCGTTCAACGCCGAAGGGCTCGAACACGGGCGTAATCACCGTACCCACGGCACTCAGCACCGACTTTTCGTTATTGTCGTTACCGAAACTTCCATCTGTGCCGACAGAGCCCATAAAGCCGAGCACCGTCACCATAATGAGCACGACCTTGCCCGCACGGAAAACGAATTCCTTGAGGCGGAGCCATGCGTGGCGGAAAAGGTTGCGCACCTTGGGCAAATGGTAAGGCGGCAGCTCCATGATGAACGTCGATTCCTTGCCCATGAAAACCGTATGGCGCAAGAGCAGGCCATAAATCAACGCAATCACGATGCCCGTCAAGTAAATTCCGAACACGAGCGTCCCTGCGCTTTCGCCGAAGAATGCCGCGCCAAACAGCGCATACACCGGGAGGCGCGCACCACAACTCATGAACGGCACCAAGAACAAAGTAAGGAACCTTTCGCGCTTGTTTTCGAGCGTACGCGTGCCCATGAGCGCCGGCACCGAGCAGCCGAAGCCCACAATCATCGGCACGAATGCCTTGCCCGGAAGCCCGAGGAACCGCATAAAGCGATCCGCCACGAACGCCGCACGCGACATGTAGCCAGAATCCTCGAGGAACGAAAGGCAAAGGAACATGAAGAAGATGACCGGAATGAACGTCGACACCGTCTGGACGCCAGTTCCGATACCGTTCGCCAAGAGCGCCACGACAACGCCCGGCGCGCCAATCTTCGTCAAAAGTTCCGTCATGCCTTCCACGAAAATGCCACCGAACAAAATGTCGAAGAAATCAATAAACGCGCTGCCGACTTTCACCGCAAACCAGAACACCAGATACATGGCAATAAGGAAAAGCGGAATTCCCAAAATGCGATTCAGGAAAAGTTTATCGAGTTTGTCGGTTCGCGTGCTCGTATTGGTATTGTCGCGGATGACCGCCTTCGCGATGTCGCGGGCATAGGAGTAACGGGAATCAGCCAGCGCAAATTCCACCTCTTCGCCCAAGTCTTCTTCAATCTTGTCGTGCGGGATTTCGACACCGAGCTCGTCGGCAAGTTCCAGCACTCGCCCGCTATGTTCCAGGTACTGCACCGCCGTCCAGCGCGGGCTTGCGCCAAGCTTGTCGGCTACGGGCTTGAGCGGCACCGCAATTTCTTCAATCAGCTTTTCCAGGACTTCGGAATGCTTGACCGCCTTCGGGAGCGGAAGCTCGCGGCTATTGTGCAGCAGTTTGTGCAAGTCGTTCACAAAACCTTCGCAGCTCTTGGGCGAAACCGCCGTGAGGCCAATCGCCGTCACGCCGAGAATTTCTTCGAGCTTGTGCAGGTCCACATGGATGCCGCGACTCGCCGCGATATCCATCATGTTCACCGCCAAGACCATCGGCACGCCCTTTTCCATCAGCTGGCTCGTGAGGAACAGGTTGCGTTCCAGGTTCGTCGCATCCAGGATGTTCACGACCAGGTCCGCCTCGCCCTTGAGCAAGTAATCGAGAGCGGCGCGTTCGTCTTCGGAGTTTGCAAACAGCGCGTAAATACCTGGCAAGTCCACCACGCGAATCGTGTGGTTGTCGAGCTTGAACTGGCCTTCCTTCTTTTCGACAGTCACGCCCGGCCAGTTGCCCACAATCTGGTTCGAGCCGGTGAGCGAGTTGAACAGCGCCGTCTTTCCGCAGTTCGGGTTACCCGCAATCGCAATCGTGAAAACCTCTTTTTCGATAGGCATCAGACTCTCCTCAACTTGAGCACGTTGGCTTCTTGTTTGCGGAGCGAAAGCCTGTACGAAAGCACGCTCACCTCGACCGGGTCGCCGAGCGGGGCCACCTGCAAAACCTGCAGCACCACGCCGCGCACAAGCCCCATTGACAAAAGTTTGGACTTGTACTGAGAATCACCCGTGTTGTATCCAATAATTTCGGCCTTGTCGCCTTTTTTAAGTTCCGAAAACTTCGGTTCGTTATTCATACACCAACGATTTACTTTTTCTTAGATTTAGCGGCGTTCGACTTTTTCGCCGTCATACCCGTATTGGGGGAGTTCACGAACTCCTCGATTTTCTCGAGAGTCTCCGCCGAAAGAATGTGCTCCATGCAGCAGGCGTCCTTGTCGGCAATCGCCTCGGAGATACCGAGCTTGATCAAAAAACGCTTCAGCAGAATGTGACGGTTCAGAATCTGGGACGCCACAAGCGCACCTTCCGAAGTGAGTTCGATGCCGCTGTAAGGCTCCTGCGTCACAAGGCCCAGCTTCTTGAGTTCGATTACCGCCTTGGCCACCGACGGCATCTTGACCTTGAGCGCCGCCGCAATGTCGCGGACACGTGCAATCCCGTTTGCAAGGCGCAGCATGTGCACCATTTCCAAGTAGTCTTCAAGGCTCTGGCTTAACTTTACTTGTTCCATAGGACGGCTCCGATTAGACAAAAACACACCTTATATATTAGTCAACGCTAAATTTAGAAAGCCTCGGCTAATTAGTAAAGGCTAATCTACGAAAAGAACGCCAAAAAGCCACCCCGCGGTTAAGCAGGGTGGCCTTATTGTATGGTGATTGGACTAAATCTTAGTCTTCCATCGGTACGATGTAGTAGGCGGTTCCGGTGGTCACGTCCATTTCCTTGGAGACCTTGCCGCTAGCGATGTCGTAACGGTAGATAGCGCCGCCCTTCTTGTCGGCATGGCCCAGGAGCACGCTCTTGCCGTCGGCATCCAGGTGAATAGACGGGGCAAACCACGGGATGGTCGGAGAAAGGTCCACTTTTTCGACAGTCTTCTTGTAAACATCGACAACCACAAACTGCCATTCGTAATTGTTGAAGTTGCTCGGGTCGGCAAAGCTGCCGAAGAATCCCATGAACTTGCCGTTACCCATGTAGGTGCCGCCCACCATCAGGTTGTTTTCGTTCGTTTTCTTGCCATCGTATTCAGCATCGTGCATACGGAAAACCCAGTCCTTGTCAAAGTCGGTTTCGCCCTTCTTGATGCGGATCCAGCCTTCCTTGTAACCTTCAACGTAGCAGTAAGAGGCATTGGAATAGAAGTAGATATCGCCCTTTTCATCGACAAAGGACATGGTGTTGTTCATGTCGTCCATGCCGCCAACAGCCGCGACCTTGTCGCTAAAAATGGCCTTTTCGACTTTGTCCGTTTTCACGTCGATAATCACCACGGAGGCGCGCGGGCCCGCGATGAAATTGTTGAAGTCGACAAACTGGCTCAAGGTCAGGAACATCTTGCCGTCACGAATTACGGCGGAGCCCGGAACTGACGTCAAAGCACCGCTTTCTTCATCAATGTACTCGGAAAGATCGATGGTTGCCGTGGTCTTGAGCGTCGTGGGGTCAAGGGCGGTAATGGCATCGCCCATGGACTGTTCCACGTACATTTTGTTTTCGTCAACGAACTTCATCATGATGGCGCGGGTGCCCTGGAACTTGGCCGTGGCAGAGGCCTTCTCGGGCATGTTGCCGTCTTTGTCCAATTCGTAGCGCGAAAGGGTGCTGTTCATGGCGTCGTCGGTAGCGAGCACGTAAACGGAGCCGTTGAAGTAAGCGACGCCACCTGCGTTCGGGGCTTCGATAAAGTCTTCGACAACCTTGGCCTGATTATCGGAAAGAGAGGCTGTTCCGACAAATTGAGAGGCGTCCATCATAAAGGAGAGCAGGTACTTGTCCCCCGAAGAAGAGCCGTTGTCGCCAGCGGAACTGGAGCTGGAGTCGTCACCGCAGGCCGCGAGCATCATTGTGGACGCGATTGCAGCAATCGTTATTTTGTTTTTAAAGAGGTTCATTTGGTTTCCTTTTTGTTATAGTGTAAACTTGACTTTGGTTGCAAAGGCGCGGCCGGGCTTGGATTCACCATACTTGTCATACACCCGGACATCCATGAAGTTGCGGACTTCGAAATTCCAGGAGAGCATGTTGGCGAGAATGGAGTATTCCACGCCTAAATCTTGGGTGAACGAGCTGGGAATGGTGCGGTCTTGCCTTTTGGAGACCTTCCAGGAGTAGTAATATTCATCGGTGTAGTTGGCAAGCCAGTAGAGCTTGAAAAAAACATCTCGGTAAATCAGGTCGCCCACATGGAATTCCGCACCAAAATTCATGTAGAGCGTGGGAATGTTCGGTACGGTCAGACCCTTGGCGATTCCGTAGGCCAAATCCGCTTCGCGACTTTCAACGCTTTGCTTAGTAAGGTTGTACGAAAGTGAAATGTATTCGTTCACATCAATGCTTGCATCGATTTCAAAGCCGGTCGCCTTGGTGCCGACACTGTTGTAATACGGGCGCGGGACCGAAGCGTAGTTATTCCAATAAATGCGGTCTTCCATGAGCAGGTAGAACCAGTTGAATTCCAAATGCAACTTGAGTAGCAGCGGAATCTGTCGCACATCCAGTTCTGCGCCTGCGGTAAAGTTGTCAGACTTTTCGGGCTTCAGGTTCGGGGAGCACTGCACATACATTCCGTCGCCAAAAATTTCTTCGCGGGTCGGAAACCGCAAACTATGCTGGTAGCCTCCCTTGACGGCAAACTGTTCGACTGCAGACAAATTGTCAATCAATTTGACGCGGAGATTTTCGCTGTAACCGAAATCCTTGTTTTCGGCATAGTCGTCTGTCAACTGCTGTATACGCTTTTCACCGTCGTCGTCTGCCTTGATGGAGTAGTAATATCCCTTGACACCCGCTACATTCTGAATACGTTCATTCCAGAAGTTGTTTTCGAGAGAAAGCCCCGTTACAACGGAATGGCTGTACCCGGGGAATCCGGCACTGTTAAGCGTCTGGCCTTTAGCGGCGCGCTTGTCTTCCGGATCTTGCGATTCGTAGCGGTAAAGGCCGCTCCAGGTGAGAATGTGGTTTTGCGTGAACGCGTAGTCAAAATTCTAGGGAGCTACAATCGTTTGGTTTTCGCGTTCAATGTGCGATGCCCCACCCATAGAAATTTCGCCAAAGGCGGTATTCGCTTCGCGAACAATCTCTTTGTCCCAGCCGTAGTAATAAGTATGGCTCGTATCAATGACAGCCTCTCTGCCGAAGGCGTAGCTGAATGAAAGCCCCATTGAAAGTCCCTTCACAAACAAATTTGCTTTTTCAAGGGAAAGGTTCACGCCGTACGATTGCGCATTGGCGTTCGCCTCTTCGATGCGGTGGGAATTCGACTGGATTTCTTTATCCATCGCGTTGTAAATCACGCCCAAAGTCGCCTTGTCAAAGAAGTATTTCTCGAAGGAGACAAAAGGCAACACGTTGTAACTGTAATAACGGTCGTGATCTCGCGTTACAACCGTGTCCATGTAGGGCGTGGTGAATTCGTAATCGTTGTCGGAGTAGTTGTAATAGGCCGAAATTCCGGTGGCGATAGCGCGGCTCTTGGCCGAATCAGTTACCCACACGTATTTTGCGTCGAGCGAGGCCTTATGCGTGTTGAAACTCCCGAAGCTGTAAGAACCCGTAATGGAACTCTTGGGCAAGTCATGCGTCACGATGTTGATAACACCGCCCATGCCGTCGGTCGCGAAGCGTTCGGGCACGTAACTTTTGTAGACTTCGATACGGTCAATCTTATCGATGGGAATGTCGTTGACCGAGAAATTCCCGTTGCCGTTATCGACAGGAACGCCATCGACAAGCACCTTCACGTTCTTGCCTTCCATGCCGCGGATGTTGATTTTGCTTTCGCTGCCCATGCCGCCCGACTGGCGAATTTTTACGCCCGAAGAGCGGTTCGTGGCGTCGGCGATGGTGGCGCTGGAGCCCTGAAGTTCCGTAGCATCCATCACCTTGACCGATTCCGCCTTTGTCTTCTTGTCGACAGGAGCGGCTTCGTTGATTCCTTCACCATCAACGCCCATCTCGTCGAGAACTGTCACTCCAATTTGCGAATCATTCGCATTTTTATTTACAGGCGCATTCGCAGCATCATTTATCGATTGTTCAGATGTTTCCTCGGCAAAAATATCGTCAAAATTCGTAATTTCTTCGGCAGATTCGGCGTTTGCGTCGTTCAACGTTTCCTGCGCACGCGCTGCCACAGAGGCAATCGCAAGAATCACCAACACGAGAGTTGTCAATTTGTATGCAAAAAGGTGTTTCATCGCGTCCAAATTGAGAAACAAGCGCAAGAAAATTCTACTCCAAAAGGTTTGGCGAAAATCCGTTTGGAGTAGAACAGAAAACGTTTTTTTCCAAAATTTGATTCAGCCCTTTTGGGAGGAAACTCTATGAAAAAGAAATCTCTGCTCTCTTGGATTTTTCTGTTTGCCAAAAACAAGAAAAAATATTACATCGCAAGCATTTTCTTTGCGCTCTTGCGCGTCGCTTGCGGAATCGCTCCTTACATCATTATCGCAAACATCGTGCGCGAACTGCTTTCGGGCGTGCGCGACTGGGATGTTTACCTTAAAGAATGCCTGATTATTGCGGCATTCTGGTTCGGGAATGTCCTGTTCCACAGCATTTCGACGACGCTTTCGCACGTAGCGACGTTTAACGTTCTCGGCAACATCCGCAAGGACCTTTGCGACAAGCTTTCGCGCGTGCCGCTCGGTTCTGTTCTCGACATGCCCTCGGGCGCGCTCAAGAACATCCTGGTAGAACGCATCGACAGCATGGAAACGACGCTTGCGCACGTGGTTCCTGAATTCACCTCGAACCTGATTCTCCCTGTGCTCATGTTCGTCTACCTTTTCCATATCGATTGGCGCATGGGACCAGCCTCGCTTGGAACGCTCCCGATCGGTATGGTCGCCATGGCCGTCATGTTTGCCGGAGCACAAAAGTGGTTCGACAATTCTATCCAGAAAACGAAGGCGTTGAACGACACCGCGGTTGAATACATCAACGGCATCGAAGTCATCAAGGCGTTTGGCAAGTCAAAGTCTTCTTACGACAAGTTTGTAGTAGCCGCAAAAGAAGGGAGCGACTGTTTTGTCGAATGGATGCGCCGTTGCATTTGGCCGCATTCCCTTGCCATTACGGTCGCTCCTGCCACGCTATTGACGGTGTTGCCGTTTGGCGGTTACTTCTATTACAACGGCTCCATTACGGCCGTCGATTTTATCACCGTCATCATCATCTCGGTAAGTATCATGATGCCGCTCCTTACCATCATGAGTTACAGCGACGACATCAGCAAGGCGGGCGTCATTTTCGGCGAAGTCGGCTCGGTGCTCGAAATGAACGAACTGCAACGCCCCATTGTCGACTTGCACAAGCCGGACGACAATTCAATCACGTTGAAAAATGTCCGGTTCAGCTACCACAAGGGTATCGAAGGCGAAGAAAAGAAGGAAATTCTTCACGGCATCGATATGGCTCTCCCCGAAGGGAGTTTTACCGCTTTCGTGGGCCCGAGCGGTTCGGGTAAATCGACGATTGCTCGCCTTATCGCCTCGCTTTGGGACGTTGACAGCGGCGATATCGAAATCGGCGGCGTGAACATCAGGGATCTTTCGCTCGAAGAATACAACCGCCGCGTCGCCTACGTTTCGCAGGATAATTTCCTCTTTGATATGTCTGTTCGCGAAAACATTCGGCTCGGGCGGCCTTCGGCATCGGATGCCGAAGTCGAAGAGGTGGCGCGCCAAAGCGGCTGCTACAAATTTATCATGAGTCTTGAAAACGGCTTCGAAACGATTGTCGGAGGCTCGGGCGCCCACCTCTCCGGTGGCGAGCGCCAGCGCATCGCCATCGCCCGCGCGATGATGAAAAACGCCCCCATCGTCATTTTGGACGAGGCAACCGCCTACACCGACCCCGAAAACGAAGCCATCATCCAGAAATCCGTGGCAAAGCTCGTGCAAGGCAAGACTCTCATCGTCATCGCACACCGCCTTTCGACCGTCAAGGACGCCGACAAGCTCTACGTCATCAAGGACGGCAACATCGACAGCAGCGGCACGCACCAGGAACTGCTTGAAAAGGGCGGTCTCTACAAGTCCATGTGGCAAGCCCACATCAGTGCCAAGGATTCCGAGGAGGATGCATAAATGTTCGATACTCTCATCAAGTTTTTCAATTTCTGCAATGCCGAAAATCGCCACAAGTTCTACGGCTCTATCATCGTGGGAATCTTCAATTCCTTCTTCATGGCACTCCGCATCGGTGCCATGGCCGTCATGTTGCAGGGCGTCATTCGCCATGTACAAGGCGAAGCGCCGTTTACCATGGATACAGTCTGGCTTTCGCTTGGAATCATGGTGGCAAGCCTTATCGGCGCAACCGTCACCAAGCGCGTCATGAGCATGTGGCAAACCGAAGGCGGCTACCGCACTTGCGCCTCCAAGCGCATCGAAATCGCCGAACACCTGCGTTACCTGCCCATGGGCTACTTTAACAAGAACAGCCTCGGTTACATCACCTCCGTCACCACCAACACCATGGAACAGCTTGGCGATGTGGCAACACGCGTTGTCATGATGGTCACGCAGGGCATTCTCGACACCGTCCTCATCATCGTGATGATCGCCTTCTTCGATTGGCGAATTGCGATTGTCGCAACCATCGGCTTTGCGATTTTCCAGTTCATCAACACGCTCATGCGCATGAACGTCCGCGCCGTGTCGCACGAAAAAGTGGAATCCGACAGCAAGGTGGTCGAAAAGGTTCTCGAATACATCCAGGGAATCGCCGAAGTCAAGGCCTACAACATGACCGGCAAGCGCTCCAAGGAATTGAACGAAATCATTGACAGGAACACCAGCGCCAATATCGGCATGGAACTCAAGTGCGTCCCGCTTTCAAACTTGCAGACTTTTGTCGCCAAGCTCACGGGCGTTGCCATCATGATGTTCTCGATTCATTTCTACTTGAACGGCAGCATGGAACTTGCCAACTGCGCCGTCATGCTAGTGTGCTCCTTTATGCTCTTTGCGGCCCTGGAACTGGGCGGTAGCTACGCGGCACTCCTCCGTGCCGTCGACATTTCGGTCAACCGCGCAAACGATATCTTGAACAAACCCACCATGGACATCGATGGCGAAGATATTGCCCCCGCCAATCACGACATCAAGGCCGACACAATCGATTTCGCCTACGACAAACGCAAAATCATTGACAACGTGACGCTTTCCATTCCCGAAAAGACGACTACGGCCATCGTGGGCCCGAGCGGTTCGGGCAAGACGACGCTTTGCCATTTGCTTTCTCGCTTCTGGGACGTAAACGCAGGCTCGGTGACATTGGGCGGCCGCCGCGTGCAAGATTACAGCATGGATAGCCTCATGAAGAATTTCAGTTTCGTGTTCCAAAATGTGTATCTGTTCCGCGATACGATAGAAAACAACATCAAGTTCGGGAATCCGAGCGCCACGCACGAGCAAGTCGTAGAAGCCGCCAAGAAAGCCTGCTGCCACGACTTCATCGAAAAACTCCCCGACGGTTACAATACGGTCATCGGCGAAGGCGGCGCAAGCCTCAGCGGCGGTGAACGCCAGCGCATCTCGATTGCACGCGCCATCATGAAGGATTCTCCGGTCATCATTTTGGACGAAGCGACCGCGAACGTGGACCCGGAAAATGAACGCGACTTGATGCTTGCCATTCAGGAACTGACCCGCGAAAAGACGGTCATCATGATCGCGCACCGCTTAAAGACCGTGCGCCACGCCGACCAGATTGTCGTCTTGGACAAGGGCCGCATCGTGGAACAGGGCAAGCACGAAGAACTCGTGAAGAACGGCGGAATCTATGCCCGGTTCATCGATTCCCGCCGCGAAGCCGTCAGCTGGAAACTGTAATGAATATTGCCGCTCCCGGCGTGATGATGGGGGCCGACGGCGAGTTCCTTTCGCAGGCTATTCGTTTGGACGCGCTCCCATCATAAAATTCTGCATTTAAATCATGGACAAGAATGTCATTGCGATTGTTTACGCGATAGCGGCGGCCGCATTTTATGCACTGAATGTTCCCTGCTCCAAAATGCTGCTGGCCCACATTTCGCCTGTATTCATGGCGGGACTGCTCTATATTGGCGCAGGGCTCGGTATCGGCATTCTCTACCTGTTCCATATCAAGCACGAACCCCAATCGGAACGGCTCTGCAAAAAAGATTTCCCCTACACGCTGGGCATGGTCCTGCTCGACATCGCAGCGCCCATATTGCTCATGTTCGGCGTCAAGTACGGAACCTCGAGCAACGCATCGCTGCTCGGGAACTTCGAAATCGTCGCGACAACGCTGGTTGCGCTATTCATTTTTAGAGAAAAGGTGTCTAAGCGTTTGTGGATTGCCATTTTATTTATAACGTTATCCAGTTTCATTCTCTCGTTCGAAAATGCCGATGGATTCAATTTCTCGATCGGTTCCATCTTCGTTCTCGGTGCGACCATCTGCTGGGGGCTAGAAAACAACTGCACCCGCAAAATTTCGGACAAAAGCACATACCAGATTGTAACCATAAAAGGCCTCTGTTCTGGAATCGGTTCCATCGTTGTTTCGCTTACCACAGGCGAAATGAACTTCGCCACAAAATACATCCCGCTCGCCCTGCTGATCGGCTTTGTGGCTTACGGCCTGAGCATTTTCACCTACATCCGCGCGCAAAAATACCTGGGAGCCGCAAAGACCAGCGCCTTTTACGCATTCGCGCCCTTTATCGGCGTCCTGTTTTCTGTCGTGCTCCTGAACGAAAAAATCACGCTACAATACATTGTGGCGTTTCTGGTCATGATTGCCGGTACCATTTTTGTGGTCTGCGATACGCTTGTCCGCTCACATTCGCACATGCATCAACATATTTTCACGCACACGCATGGCGGCATAACCCATACACACGTTGTTACGCATTCCCATTTGCACAACCATGTCTTCTCCGATGCAAAGCACAGCCACAGCCACAACATCAAGGACCTAGAGAAAATCTCAACACACTGATGAGGAATTTAATCGCCGATTACCCCTGCGAGTTCACTTTGCGCAGTGGGGTTGTTTGCGTAGTTCCGCATGACGGATTTCATGTCGAGGAGAATGCAGTGGATTTTGTGTGCTTTTGTTTCAAAATGCTATTTTGACAAACAATATTTTTTAACAATATCGTTCCATTCCTTAAACAACATTCCAGGATAGGCTGATCCAAAAGCATTGGAACATTCCGACACAATTGTCAAATGACTTTTTTGTGCAACTAGCATTTCATCAACAAGAGCTTTTACCATTTCATCATCATTAACATTTCCTAACCTGCCTTCAATTTCAGAATTGGAAACATCTTCGTCACTTTCATCCTTATTTTTTTCAACTTCGAGTAAATTGGGGAAATGAATTTCAATCATTTCAAAGAATCGCGGAATATCGCACCTTTTGAAAAGTACATACACATCACCATTTGTCAAGCGAGCCTCAACGACATTTCCTGCAGTAACAGAATCTTGAATATTTTGTCGACAGAAAAACGATACATACGTTTTTTTATTCAGTCTTGACTTCGCTTTTATTGGATCCCAACAAACAAAAACATCGTTGCCAACATCATATCCTATAAACAGAAATCTTTCATCGGTTTCTATTTTTTCAAATTCTTCTCGCTGAGGAAGTTGAGCTCGCGTAGTATTCAAAGGATAGGGCGCTCCAGCATAGCTCACACATTTGAAATAAGCTACATATTTTAAACCATTAAACTCAAAACGAAGAACTTCTGATTTTTCTATAGACGAAAAACTTTCGTTCAATGCAGATATAAAAATGTCAATCAATTCTTTGCTTTTAGGATATTTAGTCATAATCACAAACTCCCATGTAGCAAGCCATTCATCGAACTTCGTTCAACATCTATAACATTTGAAAAATCTACTGAAAAATGCACATTTGACACACCTTGTGGAATGCAATCCAGCGAAATCGAAGGAATATCTTTGTAATCATAAAATTTAAGTGAATCTACAGATTGCATATAATCATAGCATATGGAACTAATTTCGCTTAAATGCGTTCCAATCGTAGAAACGATTACCTCTTTTAATCTGATTGCAGAATCTCTATCTTTTATTTTATTTATGATTTTTTCTTCTAAATCAAACAAAGAACATCCGGCTCCAGTTTTTGTCATCTGAATCGAGGCTATAATTAACTGAGACCTTGTATTTGGATTCAACTGCTCTATAGCGAACAGATGCGAACGAATCTGTTTGGTTGTTGACTTAACCTCTATTTTATCGGAACCATCATTAAAATCGTATTTATCCATTGGGCTAATATGCCAAGACTTTATCAAATAATCAGGATTACTTGATTGTTCAATTAGAAGCATTTCTGCCCACAGTCCTTGAATTGTTTCGGCAGATATTGTCGGGATATTTGTAAACAAACGTGTTATTTTAGCGAGCTCTATTGCCAACTGCCTCGTTGTCGGTTGTTTCGGAAGTTGTTCTAGAATGAGGGCAATCACATCAAGAAAATATTTTATTAAATCATCTTCTGAATCCTTCATTATAACCATACAATATTTTTTATCTGCAATCAGCTTGTTATTTACAGAAAGATTGCATTTTTGGTTAAAAAGTACGTCAATAATTCGAAGATGTATGTTTGCTACATTTGGAGCATCCGAGCATTCAATGAAAAAAACGGGAGAGCCATTTTCAGAACACCCTAATTTATGTCCATTATTTTTTGAAACTGGCGCTACCTTATAAGCATCTGCAACTTCTACTATAGAGTTTCTTAGTTCATCAAATTTTTGGAATAGGTTAGCCAATTTCATAAATTACGCATCCTCATCTTCTTCGTCGAGCGATATATAATCTTCTCCAATTTTCTCTGGATAATATATTGCAATGTTATACAAGTCAGTCACATCTCTGTATTTTACAGATGATATATCTTTATTCTTAATTAAAATATGATGTAATTGAACACAAATCGTATCATCGGTTTTTACAGCCTTGTCGCCAGGGTAGCTACCATTTGCCGCACGACCTTCTTGCAAGTTATTCGGGATGTCACCATCTAATTTACGCTCGCGCGTATTGCCGCAAGCAATGTCATATACATTCACATATGAGATTTTTCCGTTTTCCGCCAAATAGTTTAAGTATTGGATTGTTGCTATTTTACGAGCTATATTCGGCAAATCAGAATAAACAATTCCTTTGAAGAAGGAAATAAAATTTTCAATAGGGACTTTCGCAACATTATGGTTTCTCATAGGATTTTTATAGTCAAAATCCAATACCCAATTATCTATGCGATTTCTAAAGGTTTCAAACCTTTCCTTATTTTCATTACATTTATACAAAGAGCGAAGTTGCCGCCACCCATTCATCTTGCTTCGTATCAACCTAGAAGACAGGATATTTGCTCTCGTGGGTTTCAACAAGGGGCTCATGACCATTGTTTTGTATTGTTTTGCAAATTCTTTTAACGTCTTACATTGCTTTAAATTTGTTCTCAGCATCTCTTCATGGTCAACATATGCATTAAACTCTCCAATGCTCTTTCGGGAAAGATATATGCGAATAATATCAGAATATTTCTCTTTATACCCAAAGAATCGACAACGCTGTTCAATAGTGTCGGCAGTGGCCCTTCCAACCGGAGATCTAGGCATATAAGTCATTGACAAATGCTCAACCGTAAAACCACGATTCAACATATCTGCACCGACAAGAATATGTGCGCAAGAAGATTTCCAATCAATTTCTTCGTTAGAATTTCCCTGTATCAAATAGGTCTGCCTATTTTTCAATACTTTGGGCATTTTATCTAAGACATCTTCAAAAGAAGGCTTATTTTCGACATACTTTGACATTTCTTCATATGCAGCACGGATTTTCAACTGAAATGCCGGCCACGCAATATCAGAAGGTCCATCGCGAAACATTTGAATCCATTCACTAATGGTATCGTCCGTCCATTGTTTAAATTTTTCATTTGATTTGGTATTACCATCTATGTGAACCATCATCGACAAGTAATCCAATCTTTTCTGAATTCTCACAACAATTGCAACACTCACAAAAAATTGCATTAACGCTTTATCAAATGATTCTGGCTTATCAGGCAATGGATTTCTTCTGCTATGATAGATTTCGTCATCAGGGATTTCTATCACATACTGCCGATTATTACTTTTAAAGAAATATTTTCCTCCAGTATATCCTTTCCCTTCCGTTAAAACTGTATGGTATTGTGGAGAAAGGATGTCATTATTATCAATCAAAAACGCTGCTTGAGGGGTGGCTGTATACTGAACATAAGAGTGGCAAGGTAGGGCATTTTTTAAATTGTTTATACTAGTGTAGGTTTTACTGTATTCATCGTCTTCCCAATCTTCTTTTGTCGAATTCTGCCTTGCATATGTATTAAAACTTGATTGGTCTGCCTCGTCATCAATAATCAACACAGCTTTTTTATCCAAGAGATGTTCAACCTCTACATTTCTTAAAACATCAGACAACGCATTTATATGCTTGTAATGTTTTAAAATAGGCAACAAAAGAGTATAATCTTCTTCTTGGACATAGTCTTTGATTACAGAAACAGAACACTTACCATCAGGAATAATTTTAAAATAGTCACTACTATCTTCGATCATTCTGATATCAGAGCACAATCTTTTGTAGGTCTGATCTTGCAGGTTTGTTTTAGTTCCCGTAAGATAAATAACCATTTTAAACCCGTTATCGGCAGCAAGGGCGGTCAAAACCGTAAACGACATTGTTTTTCCGCTTTGAACGTAACCAACAGCGATATTTGTAATGCAATCATTCTTCCCAGAAAAAATGCAGTGGCTAAGAATGTCCTGAGCCTCAGAAATAAGGATTGCCTTACCATCATCGTCAATATTCTCGAAAGAGTTTACTAAACTTATAGTTTTCGGTCCAACCTTGGGTTTAGTCAAAAAAATCTTTTCATCATCTAATAGGACCTTAATGTATTCTTCACTCATTTTTAGAATCTCCCAATCAGGCTATTCAATTTATTCCTGAAAGCCTTTGCATACGTAGCGTATCCGCTGTCATTCATCAATAATTCTGCTCCAACAATTGATTGAACCAAATGAAGCATTGGACCAGTACATTCTTCGTCCTTTAATATTTCATTATACCTTTCAAAAAAAGGATTATCCATAAACAAACGAACGACGTAGTTTTCATCATTCTCCGCGGACTTTTCTACTGAGTAAAAACTTGGATATCCCTGGAATTTTTTCGAATCGAATTTCAATACTATACGTAGATTCTCCGATATTCATCACCTTATTTACAGGTGCTATCAGCAATTCCACGTTTTCATTTGGCACATCTTCTTTAGTTTCGTCAACAATCAGCCCTTCCGATGGAGTCGGCGGCACCGTGGCAGAAACCACAACTGGCTTAGATAAAGCCTGAGCCATCGCAGAAACTGCTTTTTTCTCGGCTTTTTTAGGATCTTCAACTTTTCTATAATTTTGCGCCTGACCAAAAATATCAAGAGTTTTATCAGATTTTATTTCATTACGTAACTCATCAATAAATGCCTGGAACTGATCATCTTCATTAAAAGCATTTTTTGTAAAACTTACATCAAAGCCTTCAACTTCAAGTTCGCCGAAAATTCTTTTATATTGCGGCGAGCCAATATCCCCGCAAAGAGCCTTGGGCCGATATTTTTCGTCGGAACTCGTTCCAATGGTTCTTCCACGACGGAATAGGAGAAATCCGTTATTTTCAGATGTACTCATCTGATCCAAGACCGCAATAAAACCCTTTACTTTCTGTTTTCCGCCTTGAAATGAATAATCTATATCTAATCGCCATTCAATTGCTTCTCCCCCATTTTTATAATGAGGAGCATTAAGAATTTTAGGCTCATGATAAGCGAGCAATTCACCATTGACGTAAATATCTACAACATTACTCCTAATAAAATGTGAATATATGCTGCTTAGATGCTTCTTTATACCAGAAATTTGTCTAGATGTCGGTTTAAATTGGGATAAATCTGTCAGCGTGATTATTGTATAGTGCTCATCAGCATTTGCAGGCACTTCCTCTACATCAACTGCCGTTTTTTCTTCATCCAACACCTCTTTTAAATCAAACAC
Source organism: Fibrobacter sp. UWCM (assembly GCF_900129735.1). Classification (NCBI taxonomy): domain Bacteria; kingdom Pseudomonadati; phylum Fibrobacterota; class Fibrobacteria; order Fibrobacterales; family Fibrobacteraceae; genus Fibrobacter; species Fibrobacter sp. UWCM. Next base: position 113,987 of record NZ_FQWR01000001.1, read on the forward strand.
GAAAGTCTTCTTTAAATCTTCACCCCACGCTTTTGATTCTACAGTCCAATGATTTGACAACCATATTGAAGATACTTTCATTCCCATTCCGAATTCGTTTAACCCTGTCGCATCCAAAGGAATTCTTGCAAGTTCAAAAGCTCTTTGATAGTTTTCTTCTTCTATTCCGAAAGCATTATCTTCTATGCGTATATAATCATCCGTTATTGTAATTTCTACTTTTAGTTTTCCATTAGGATTTAAAGGCTTTAAAATATCAGCATGCCTTTCGAAACTTGATATTGAATTATCAACATACTCCGCAAGAGCATTGTGAGCTTTATTTGATATATGCCTGAAAACTTGATAAACAAGAGGCTTTGTTGCGATGGATACTTTTTCTTTTATCATAGTCTTATCAACCTCTTTGCAATCTTTTTTACCAACTGAACATTGACTGCATTGCCCAAAGCTTCGTATATTCGAGTTTTAGACAATTCGAATTCTTTGTTGCCAAATTTCAGTTTTTGCATCCCTTGCAATTTGGCCGCTTCTTGTACAGACATATACCGACCATAATCATCTTTACCCGGAATTGTAACCCAAGGGAAAATCGGTATTTGCGTACCAACAAGATTTAACGCCGGAGAAAAAGTGGGATTTTTAATGCGGATGCCAGACGCTCTAAATTGAACAATCTTATCCGAAATTATCGGCGCAACATTACCACAGTTCCACTCTAATTTCAAGTGGCTATTATCAAAGTATCGGATCTTTTCCATCCACTCTCTTAACCATTCCTTATTATTTTCGTAAAACTCGCGATTCTGGTTTATGTATCGTATTTTCCATGATGGGAATGTTTTATTCTTAGCTGTTTGAGCATAATTCGGCAATAGTTTCAAGCAGTCCGCAACAGTTTTTCCAAAAACCCGACACCCCAATCGTCCTCTTTTCCCAACAAGTTTTTTTAATTCTTGATAAGCGGGGGCGATATCTTCAAAATCGTAATCCGCTCCAAACTCCATTGCCCAAATAGGAAAGCCAGGTATTTTACCACCGCGACTTGAAGCTTTATCAAGAAACTCTTGCCACACATTTAATTGATTCTTTGTGTCGTATCGCAATAGGGTTACATCAGAATCACTTTCATCTATCACACTTTTAATGTTGCATTCCAAATTTGTTGGCTTGGGAAAAGAAAATTCACCAAAATCACCAAAATCTTTTCGTTGTCCAACGATGTATATACGTTTCCTATGCTGTGGTATGCCAAACTGATGAGGTGATAATATTTCTGCAGTCACATTGTATCCAAGATTATCCAATTTATCTTGGATAACTTTCCAGGTATTTCCTTTATCATGCCCCTTCAAATTCGCAACATTTTCTAAAAAAAGATACTCTGGCTTATGGACTTCAATAATCTTGCAGATATAATCAAACATTGTTCCACGAACATCATTGAAACCTTCTCTTTTTCCGGCCTGACTGAATGGTTGACAGGGAAAGCCACCGCATAATACGTTGTGTGGAGGAATATCTTTCTTTGGGTCGATTTTTGTAATATCGCCCTGTATTTCCATGCCGAAATTCTGTTTATAAATTTTTCGAAGATCTTCTCTCAATTCAGAAGCAAAAACACATTCCCCACCTATAGAAGACAACGCCAGATGAAAACCACCCAGTCCAGCAAATAAATCTATGAATTTGAAAGATTTCTTTCCTTCGCCGTTTTTGCCGACTTTATTTTGAGCCACTTTTCGCTCCGTGTTGAAAGTGAACGAGTTCACTCTCGCGGGAGCGGTTCTGGCCGATTCGCTTGGCCGGGGTGCGGACAAAAAGAAACGGCGGGGAGCCGACTCACTCCTCGCCTAAAAGCGCGACATTTTCAAAAGAATACAATACACCCGCAAAAACCCGAGCGGATACAGTACGCCCAGGGTACACTACGCCCATGCAATCCATGGGCGATGGCGAGTCATTGTCTTATTCTTCCGTTTTTGAATTGTCGAGATTCCAGGTGGGGAACAAGAGCAAAACTCAGCGAGTTCGCTCCCATTCTACATCAATCCAATCTTTTTAGAAAACAAAAAAGGCGTGGAGTTGAATGCACTTACCCACCTGAGGCTCTCGACAGCCTGTACGGAATAAATACAAACAACTCACGCCCCAAAAGGCCGCTTGCATACAGGCAAACTGCTATTAAACAATAGACCATGTAGCAAAACGATGCGGCGGGCATACGCCGGTCGCAGACGTGAGCGTTCGTCTTATTCTTCCGTTTTTGAATTGTCGAGATTCAGGTGGCGAATAAGAGAAAACCCTATTTGCAAGGAAATATAGATTATTCCGCTGTCAAAAGGTGACGCCATGCCCGGAAGGCGAGAAAAAAGCGTAAAAATGCAGATTTCAACCGCCTGCGGGGGTCGATTTTCGTCAAAATTCCCAAAATTTCCGAAAAAATCGCCGATTGTCATAATATGACATTTAAGGAATGTATATTTGCTTCGAGATCACTTTGCCCTGCCTTTTTTGCTTGTAGGCGGATTGGAGTAGAAGATGAATGAAAAAGAGATTGCTGTTCCGAACCTGCTGGAGGAATCGGGCGTAGAAAAGATGATTCTGGTCATTCGTGGCAAGCAGGTGTTGCTTGATCGCGATTTGGCGGCGCTTTACGGGGTGGAAACTAGGGCCATAAATCAGGCCGTCAAACGAAATATGGAAAGGTTCCCGGAAAGGAACTGTTTTCAATTGACAGAACTGGAATTTTCAAATTGGAAATCACAAATTGTGATGTCCAATTCTGAGAAAATGGGCTTGCGTAAGATGCCGTTTGCCTTTACCGAGCAAGGAGTGGCAATGCTTTCAGCTGTTTTGCGTACCAAAACGGCAATTAAGGTGTCTCTCGCTATAATGGATGCTTTCGTGCAATTGCGGCACCTTATGATGGGTAACGGCGGTCTTATCAACCGTCTTTCAAATGTAGAAGCAAAGGATTTGGAACAGGACAGCCGCTTGACCGGTCATGACGAACATCTGCTTGATCATGACCGAAAATTTGACGAACTTTTCGAGGCGATGGACCGTGGCGAACTCAAATCCAAGGGCTTATTTTACAACAACCAGGAGTTCGATGCCTATGTATTTGTCTGCGACTTGATTCGCCAGGCAAAGAAAAGAATCGTACTTGTCGACAGGTACGTGACCGAGAAGACTCTGGCCATGATGCTCAAGCGGGAAAAAGGCGTTTCCGTGACAATCTACACCTATGACAAAAGCAAAGTCCTTGAAATGGACCTAGCCACTTACAACGAACAATATCCTGACAGCCCGATGCAAGTCTTGCCAAGTTACGGAATGCACGACCGATTCCTATTCATAGACGATACGGCTTACCACTTTGGGGCTTCGCTCAAGGATTTGGGCAAGAACACCTTCTTCTTTACGCAGGAAGATTTCACGCTGCAAGAAGTGTTGAAGGAATCGCAGAAAATTCAGGCAGAAAAAGAAAGCTAGGCATTACAAGGTGACAACGTACCCCACCTTTTTTTTGCTTGTAGGCGGATTGGAGTAGAAGATGAATAACGAAAACACGTTTTCGATTTTAATGCGCAATGTGGCAGACCGAATTGCATCCGTTCGAAATCATAAAATCATTTTGGATGCCGATGTCGCTTTGTTATATGGTGTAGAGACAAAGCGAATCAATGAGGCGGTCAGGAACAATCCTGACAAGTTTCCCTCGACATATATGTTCCAGTTGTCAAAGGACGAAGTTGAAATTTTGCGGACGAAAATTTCGTCCACAAATTATTCGGCCAAAAGCAGATCTTTACCCTACGCTTTCACAGAAAAAGGCCTCTATATGCTTGCGACAATCTTAAAAAGCAAGACGGCGATTAACACAACTTTTGAAATCCTTGCGGAACGGGTAAAAAATGTCCATCATGCGACAGTGTCTCGCAAATTCGAAACGCCGCCGGAATTATTGGAATGTATCAAGGGGACCTGGATGCCAAGGATGCACTCTACATAAATCAAATCAATTCGGCCTTCGATAACGCGGTCCATTTTGATTTTCCAGCCATTCGATTCCAAGAAGGCCTTGTATTCTTTTTCGGTCCATTCGTGTGCGAAGCGAATGCCGACAAGGCTCAAGAATTTTTGCCACAAGTTCTTCTTGCCGCCTTCGCGGAAAAAGAAGTTCGGCGCAATCAGCAAGCCGCCATCCTTTAAGACGCGATGAATTTCTTCAAGCGCCTTTTCCGGATTCGGTATAATGTGGAGTGCGTTTGCAATCACGACAATGTCGAAGGAATTGTCCGCAAAGCGTAAAGAAGTCGCGTCTGCAACTTCGAAACTCAGGTTGTCTGGATTCTTCGCCTTGAGTGCGGTTTCAATCATCTTCGGAGCAAAATCCGTTGCCACCACGGACTTTGCGGCAGGCGCAATATGCCGCGCAATCATCCCGGGGCCTGTCGCCAGTTCAAGTACATCTTTGCCCTTGGCGACTTCGGCAATCCGCGCATACAGAAAATCATAAATATTCTTCTGCGTGCGCATCGAAAATTCATAAACCGGTGCGAAAACGTTCCAAATGTTCATACTTACCTCTACCGAGGCAAAATATAGTTATAAGCGACTACCGCATTTTTACGTGCTACGGCGTCATCGAGAAATTCGAACATCGTGCGGTAAGCGAAATCGCGAACGTCCTTACGGGAAAGGAATACGTCGTGCATTCCGTCTTCAACAGTCGCTGTTGTAACATCAGGCCCTAGCTTGGGAGCCCATTTTTCCAGGAGATCCACATCGAGTAAGCAGTCGCAGCGCATGTAGTCTTCGTCCCATTTAACGTTGTTGACCGTGCATCCGCTACGCATCATAAGTATGGGAGACTTGATTTGCATCCCGTTATGGATCCACTTGATTCCCCTTGTGGTCGCGCGAAGGAAACCGAAGTATTGCTGCGGCCATTCGGCGCTCTTTAATTCCGTGTTGAATTCCCATTCGCCTCTTTCAGTCTTCAAAAGAGACGTGTTGTACTTGGGAGATTCTTGTTTTGGAGCCGGCACGTCGGGCATGAGGAGCGCGACGTCCGAAAGAACGGGGAATGCCACATTACGGACAAACCAGCTGTTTTTGTAGTCGAGGAAGGGACTGTTCAAGACAAACGCCGCAAAATCTTCGCTATTGCGTTCGTTCAAGTAATTCGGCGTAATCAAGCCACCGTTGGAATGCGCGATAATGACAAACGGCAGATTGCTCGAAATGGAATTCCCTGCAATCTTTTTACTGAGCGCCACAGCGGCATCCAGTTCGGCATAGTATTCCTTGACGCTCCGCATGTCGGAACGCGGCTCCCCTGCGCGGTACGAACGGCCATTGTAATGCAGGTCTATCGCAAAGAATGCAAACCCGGCAGAATCAGACTTTTCGGCCAATTCTTCTTGGAAAAAGTAATCGTTGTATCCGTGTACATACAAAATAATTCCACGCGGGCTAGAAATCGGCGACACAGCGCGCGGCGAACTCCCGAAGGGATATTCAATTAACGTCGAATGGAAAACCTTGTCGTACGGATTCACCTCAATCGGATAAATCGTGTAAGGAGCGCCAAGTTCCGGATCTACCGCTTTTTGAGGCAGGGCATTGTTGACAATAGTCTGCAATGTGGCTGTTGTGAGAGGTTTGCTGTAAGCTTCATCCCGCTTCTTTTCTTTGCTGGCGGCAAGGCAGGCGTTAGCGGATGTGGCAGAAAGAAGTGCGACCAAGGTCGCGGCAATGAGTGTTTTTGTCCTATTCATGCCAATACGATAAAAAATCGTACAAACTAACTCTACTCCAATTAGGCCAAACAAAATCCGCTATACATTCAGCATAGCAGCAATCAATTTTTCTTGATTGCCTTGCAGCAGATACTGTTCCGCGATTTTTCCGTGTTCCATGCGAATCACGGACTGGCAACAATTTAGAATGAATTCGGGATCGTGCGTAATCACGAGCAACGTTTTTCCGCTTGCAGCAAGTTTTTGGAGAGTTGCCGACACGGCAAGCATCTGCTTGTAATCCAGGCCGCTGGTGGGTTCGTCGAACACGACAATTTCGCGCCCGCTAGAAACGCCACTGCCTATAGCTACGCGTTGTTTTTGACCGCCCGAAAGCGCCATCGGGTGGCAGCTAGCGTATTCTTTCAGGTTGAGCCGTTCAAGGATTTCTAGGGCAGAATTTTCATCTTGCGGATTCATGCCTAGCAAGATTTCGTCAAGGACGCTTCCTGTAAACAGTTGGTGGTTCACGTCCTGCATAATCAAGTACGCCCCGTACTTACGCGTCTTGCGTTTTTGTCGCCAGGTTCCGCGGAGCCCGCACAACACCTGGGCAAGCGTCGATTTTCCGGCACCATTGTGGCCGATAATGGCGGTGATTTGATTGCGAGGGAGTGAAAGCACTGGGATGTCTAAAACCGGAAATTTGCGGTTGTAGGCGAAATGGAGGTTGTTGAAAAGCAATGTCTCTTTAAGAGATTGCTTCCCCTGAAACGAGTTCAGGGTCGCAATGAAACCTTTCTTGTCATGCCCGCGCAGGCGGGCATCTTCTGTTTCACCCAGTTGTTTCAAGTTCATGCAGCGCAGTCCGAGGCTTGCTGCATATTCCGGGCCTTTCGCTTCGAGTTCCGCAGGAGTCCATTCGTGCGCAATACAGCCATCTTTTACATAGCAAATCCGGTCTGAAATGTCGCGCAGGTAATGGATGCGGTGCTCCACGATAACAACGGTCTTGCCGCGAGATTTCCAGAACTTGATGATTCCGGCGAGGTCCGCGACGGTTTTCAAGTCAAGATTAGCCGAGGGCTCGTCGAGAACGAAAATTTCCGGATCGGTCGCAGAGACCGAAGCGCAGGCGATTTTCTGCTTTTCCCCGCCAGAAAGGTGGAAGATATTTCGGCCCGCCAAATGTTCTATGTGGAATTCCTTCACGACGCGATTCACGCGTTCCCTGATTTCCTCCGGATCCATTCCCAAGTTTTCGCAGCCAAAGGCGACTTCACTGTCGGTATCGATGTTGAAAAATTGCGAACGCGGATTCTGGAAAACGGAACCCACGTGCCTTGAAATTTCTGCAAGCGTCATGTCGGCGGTATTCTTGTCGCCGAGCAATACGTCGCCCGCCATCGTTCCCGATTGATAAAGCGGAATAAGCCCGTTGATAAGCTTTGAAATAGTCGTCTTTCCGCAACCCGACTCCCCCACAAGCACAACGCATTCACCAGACTTAATTTCGAAATTCAAGTTCTTGATGACGGCATCGTCAAGAGATTCTGCGTAGGAGAAGGAAACGTTTTTTAATGTGATAGTCATTTCTAACAAGCAAGGAGATTCCCGCCTTCGCGGGAATGACAATTAAGTGACTGACCGAGAACAGAATAAAACTACAACCGCAATACAATAAACAAACACGGCAACATCTTGAACGCGGAACCCGATTTTGACAATGCAACTGCGTCTCGTTTCTGGAGAAAGTCCGCGCGTCGTCGCCGCCACCGAAAGTTCATCCCCGATTTTCGTGAGCGACACCAGCAACGGAATAAGTCTGTATTCCAAAATGGCAAGCGGGTTCTTTAATGTCCGCAGGCTGAACAGGCGAATACCCCGCATGCGCATTGCATTCCCGATATCGCGGGCTTCATCGAATACGGTCGGAAAAAAGCGAATCATCACCGCTAAGGGAATCGTCACTTTGTTAGGAATATGCATCTTCGACATTCCCGCCATGAACTCGTTCACCTTGGTGGTCGTCATGACATAGTAAAAAATAACGCTTATCGGCATCACATGCGAAACAAGCATCATCGTCGAGACAAACAGCGTGCCCGCCAGCCCGACATCCATCGTTTTTAAATAATCAAAACTGAATGCAGATATTGCGTACAAGAAAGAAAAGAGCAGGGAAAACCGCCATCTTTTTTCAAGCACCAATAAAACTGCCGGCAAAACAACAATCATGGCGCCGTAAATCACTGGTGCGGAAAGAATGATACTGTTCCCCGCAATCGTTAAGAACAGTTTTGTCCGAGGGTCCAATTTCACCGGGCAAGACCGATCCGTTCAAAATGCTTTTTCATGATGCGGCGGGCCACGAGTCCACCGATAACGGCACCCAAGATGCCGAAGGTGTAAATTCCGACCAGGGGCCAGATACTGTTAGAAAGTTCCGCTAGCTTCGCAACGTAACCTTCGTCGCACATGCCACGGGTATATTCCAGATATTTCTCGGTATAAAGCCAAAGCGGAAGCATCATCGAAGAACTCATTAGGCTCAAGACAATGTTTGCCATGTACAAGCCGGCAAAATTTTTCCCTATGATTTTCAGAATTGTTCCCGACAGTAGCCCAACTGCAAGGCTTATCGCAAACATGATAACGCTCTGGCCCATCACCAGCATTGCTCCCCCGAAAATGCCGCAAAAAAGCATACAGCACAGGATAGGTCTTTCTATTTTCGAATAGAACAGGAACATGGGAACGCTCGTCACAAGCGCAATGCTCGCGGTCGAAAAAACAATAAGGGCGGGAATGTAGCCGATGCTCGACGACATAAAACCAAGCACGATATAAAGCGCCGCAAAAATGCCCACGTTCACCAGGTCGCGGACCAACGTATTCGATGTTTTTTTTCCGGTCGATCTTACATTACTCATAAAAGTCTCCAATAGCAAACAAATGCACGCCAAATAGAGTTTTTTGATGCGCTTTTTTCTACTCCATTTAGACAGAAAAAGGACCGCGGCTTTTTGCCACAGTCCCTTTATTGGGCATTCTATGAAGTAATTAGAAACTGAATACGGTTTCAAGACCGAAGCGTAGCGCAGTATCGTCCTCGTTATCCTGCACGGGAATATCCACCATGCCGAAGGCCGTGATTTCGAGGTTTTCCACCGGTGTAATGTAGGCGCGGGCACCGACATCGAACGTAGCGGCGGAATCATCGTCATCATCCATTGTATTGGTGTGGTATTCTACAGGAATGCCGAGCTTGATAAATTCGGCAAGCTTGAAGGCGGGTTCGGCATACACGAAGAAGTATTCCGGAATTTCGCCGTTATCAAGGTCGCTCGCATCTTCGTCGGCATCGCCCCTATCGACAATGGCATAGAAGGCGGTCGTCTTGATATCGAACATACCCACTTCAAAAGTCGGCTCGACCAAGAAGGCGTGGGCAGTAGAAGTCCAGTCCTGACCATCGACCACATCGCCGTCGTCACCCAGGTAATCGGCATGGAAGCCGTACACGGCCCTAAAGCCAAAGCCACCGATATTCAGGCCCGCCTCGACACCGGCATGGAATTCGTTGTGCTGAGCCATCTGGAAGCTCTTGTAGTCAACGAACGGACGCAGGTGCTGACCGGCGATATCGAAATCGTAGGCAGCGTGAATGTCGTAGACCTTTGCGCCTTCGTCATCGGCAAAGTCGTTATCGCCACGACCAAAACCGAAACCGAGCACGAGGCCCGCCAAGTCAATTTCAAGACCGCGAATATCGTGTTCCTTCATGCCCGCAGCATTGTCGGCCGGATCATCGTAGCCGTAGTAGGCATTGAACGCCCCTTCCGAGAAGGTCAGGTCACCCAGCTTGACGGCGAAGAAATCAGCCGGCTGGTACTGAACGTAGGCACCGTTATAGACAGCGGCAGGGCTATCCGTTTCGCCATCGGCTTCGAGGCCCACGAATGCAGACCACTTTTCGTTGAACTTCACTTCCACATTCAGGTCGAACGTAGATGCGTATTCATGGTTCAGGTCGTCATCGTTCAAAACGTCGCCCGTATAGGCATCGAATTCGACTTCGCCAGAGAACTTGACTTCCATGTTGGCGGCAGAAGTTGCTTCACTCATGCTCGCCTTGAGCATGTCGAGAGCGTTACCTGCAGCGGCAGCAACTTCACCGGGGTTCGTGTTTTCGGCAGGAGCCTTTTCTTCAGCGGGAGCCGGTTCTTCGGCCTTTGCCTGTTCTGCGGCGGGAGCTGGAGCAGCCTGTTCTGCAGGTGCTGCGGCAGGGGTTTCCTGTGCAGGGGCCGGGGCAGCTTGGGCAGGAGCTTCAGCAACGGGGGCTGTAGCAGGGGCTTCGGCAGCAGGGGCGGCTTCCTGAGCGAATGCAGGCATCGCAAACACGGAGGCGGCTGCAAGGCCGAACAAGAGATTAGACGTCAAACGGTTTTTCATTTTTTTCTCCCTTGACGGATTAATTTTCTGTTTTTGTAACACTCCGTCAGGTTTTTTACAAATAGTGCTACAAAAACGCTTGGCTATCACTTTCTGTGTACTAACGTTGCAAAATGCGTGCCAAGAGGTTTTAGTTTAGTTTCAAAAATTAGACTAATCTAATTCAAGATTTTTAATAAAGGGCTGGCAGGTTTTGGGCCCACCAGCCCTGTTCTTGATTCCAAAGGTTAGTCTTCGAAGCGCTTTTCCTTATTCGCCTTCATGCCGAAGAGTTTGAGGAAGATTCCAGTACCCACGAGCACCACGATGGCGGCGACAATCCATGTCATGTTTCCGCCAACAGGAACCTGGTAGAGGAGCACGGCAATCGCCCAGGCAATGAGCGTCTGCACGGTCGCCATGAGGACGGCGAGACCGAGGCCGATTTCACGGGTAACCACGCCCATGGCGGCAAGGCACGGCACGTAAAGCAAGATGAAGATGAGGAACGCAAACACCTGCCAGCTAAAGCCATCCACCGGGTTACCGTTCTTGTCCGGATTGTGGAAGTAAGAGCGGAGGTTGGCGTAGATGTCGGCGGTTTCAGAAAGGTCGCCTTCTTCGAGAGCGCCCATTTCGTCTTCGGAGAGTTCGAGACCTGCGGCAGCGAGCTTAGCAAACACGGCTTCGCGAGTCTTTTCGTCCTCTTCTTCTTCGCCGAAGGTTTCGATGGCTGCATATTCTTCGCAGGTCAGCACCTTGGCGTCGGTAATCTTGTCAAGAGTTTCCTTCTTGAGTTCGGCGGCTTCCTGGCCTTCCAATTCGCCGGAGGTTCCCAGCGGGTCGGTAAGCGAACCGAAGACTTCGGCGAGGTTAGCAGGAATCGAGCCGAGGGCTTCGAGCACAGCGCCCTTGATATCGGGAGCGCCGCCTTCTTCCTCTTCTTCGGCGGGACATTCATCGATGCCGGCGATAAGCGGCTTTTCTTCGGCAGGAGCGGCTTCGGCAACAACTTCTGCGGATTCAGCAGGTGCTGCGGCACTATCGGCAACCACAGCGCTATCAGTTGCTGCGGAGTCAGCAACAGCGGCGACTGTCGAATCCGCCTTCACGCTATCTGTAGCAGCAGAGTCAGCAACCGCCACTTGTTCCGGTTCCGCAGCCTTGCCATCTTCATTCGTTTCCGAATTCTGAATTCCGGATTCCGAATTGTTCTCCCCCACCATGGAATAGAGGGAGTTCATGGTACCGATAACGGCTTCCTTGGCCAACAGGCCAGTGAACAGCGACACGGATGCAGGCCAGTTTTCTTTTTCGACGCCGAAGGGTTCGAATACCGGCGTAATGGCCTTACCGATTATAGAAAGCAAGCTGTTTTCGGAGTCGCCGTTACCGGCAGTGAACTCGTTTGACTTCACCACCTTGGATTCGTCAACAACGAAACCTTCGGGGAGAGCAACATTTTCAGCCTCGCCTTCTTCATTTTCCTTGACCATCTGGTAGCCGTCTTCGGCCTGGACAATTTCGGTCGCCGTGCCGTCAACATCAACATACATCTTCTCGACAATACCAAAACTGTTGAGGAACCCGAGCACGGCAACGGCAAGCGTAATCACCTTACCGGCGCGCCAGATGTAGTCGCGCAGGCGCTGCCAGCAGTGAATCATCAGGGACTTGAACTTGGGCAAGTGATACGGCGGAAGTTCCATCACAAAGTTGCTGGCCTGGCCCTGGAAAAGCGACCTCTTCAGGAACAAACCGTAAGCGATGGCGAACAGCACACCGGTGAGGTAAAGCAGGAACACCACCGTGCCCGCCATCTTGCCGAAGAATGCCGCCGCAAACAGTGCATACACCGGGAGGCGTGCGCCGCAGCTCATGAACGGCACCAAGAAGATGGTGAGGAAGCGTTCACGCTTGGATTCCAGCACGCGGGTGCCCATAATGGCCGGCACGCCGCAACCGAAGCCCACCATCATCGGCACGAAGGCACGACCCGGGAGCCCGAGGAATCTCATGAAACGGTCTGCAACGAAAGCCGCGCGGGCCATGTAACCCGAGTCTTCGAGGAACGAAAGGCACAGGAACATGAAGAAGATGACCGGGATGAAGGTCGAAACCGTCTGGATACCGGCACCGATACCGTCGGCGAGAACTGCCGTGACAAAGGAGGGGCAGCCGAGTACATCGCCCAGCAGGTAGCCGAGGCCATCCACGAAAATCGCACCGAACAGCACGTCAAAGAAATCAATGAACGCAGAACCGATAGTCACCGCAATCCAGAACACCAGATACATGATGACCAAGAAAATCGGGAGTGCAGCCCAGCGGTTCAAAAGAACGGCATCCAGTTTGTCGGAGAATGTCTTTTTCGCGCGGACAGAAACAGTCGCCTTGCCCGCCACCTCGTGCGAAATGGAGTAGCGGTTTTCAGCCATCGCAAATTCCGGCTCTTCGCCCAGAATCTTCACGACTTCGGCCTTGTCGAGCTTCACGCCCGCTTCGGCGAATTTGTCTGCATAGCTCTTCTGGTTGCCCAAGTACATGAGCGAAACCCAACGGGAGTCCGCATCCAAAAGCTTTGCGACCGGTGCCACCTTCGGTTCCAAAACCTTCACGGCCTCTTCAACCTTGTCGCCGTAAACCATCTGCTTCGGGAGCGGCATCGGGCTGGCAAGCACGTGGCCCATCTGGCTAATAAAGTTAGTGACGCTCTTTTCGCTCACGGCAGAAAGCGGAATGCACGGCACACCGTAGAAATCAGAAAGTTCGTCGAGGTCCAGCTGAATTCCGCGATTCTCGGCAATGTCCATCATGTTGACGGCAATCACCATCGGAATCTTCATGTCGGCAAGCTGGCTCGTGAGGAACAGGTTACGTTCCAAGTTCGTCGCATCGACAATGTTAATAATCAGGCTCGCTTCGCGGCTGAGCAAGTAGTCGACAGCAGCGCGTTCGTCTTCGGCATTTGCGAACAAAGCGTAAGTACCCGGAAGGTCCACCAGGCGAATCTGGCGGTCGCCCAGTTCAAAGTAACCTTCCTTCTTTTCGACCGTCACGCCGGGCCAGTTACCCACATGCTGGCGTGCACCCGTAAGGGCGTTAAAGAGAGCCGTCTTACCGCAGTTAGGGTTACCGGCAATTGCAATCGTCAAAAGTTTTCTGGCAGCCATTATACCCTCCTCAACTTGAGAACATTGGCTTCTTCTTTACGGAGCGAGAGCCTGTAAGACAGTACGCTTACTTCAATCGGATCGCCGAGGGGGGCCACCTGCAAGACTTCAATCTGCACGCCACGCACAAGGCCCATCGAAAGCAACTTGGACTTGTAAGCAGAATCGCCCTCGTTATAACCGACGATCTCTACCTTGTCGCCCTTCTTGAGTTCCGAGAACTTGGGCTCGGTACTCCACTTTTTCGTTTGCGACTTTCCGCCGCAACCACAATTACAGCTCATGTTACTTTTCACCTGCTTTTTTGCCGTTTTTCGCGGCGGGTTTTAATTTTTTAGCCGACGAAATCGCGTCCGTCGGCTTCACAAAATCTTCAATCTTACCGAGAGTTTCTGCCGAAAGGATATGTTCCATGCTGCAAGCATCCTTGTCGGCAATCGCTTCGGACACGCCCAGCTTAATCAGGAAACCCTTCAGTAGAATATGACGGTTTAAAATCATGGCGGCAACGCGTTCGCCCTCTTCGGTGAGTTCCACGCCGCTGTAGGGCTCCTGCCTCACAAGGCCCATCTTCTTGAGTTCCACCATGGCCTTTGCAACCGACGGCATTTTCACGCCGAGAGCCGCAGCAATATCCTTGACGCGGGCAAGCCCGTTCGCCAGGCGCAGCATGTGCACCATTTCCAGATAGTCTTCTAAGCTTTGAGTCAGTTTTGTATGGTCCATATCAACCAGCCTTATTTAGACGAGGCTAATATAGTTTAATAAAACTAATTAGGCAAGGCTAAAAATATTACAATAGCCATACTTTTTTAGACAAATCTAACTTTGAAACGGAAAATTTACATTATTTTGACTTTTTTGCCCTTGTTTTTCTAGTTAGATTTATCTAACTTTTAGTTAGACAAGTCTAATTCTGATTGTTGCCATAGCTTTTAGACCCGGGCTTGTCTGGTTGAAGCAAAAATCCAATTCCCTCCTTGTGTCTCTTTGGGAACGATTGCGCCCCCGCTCAAGTAGCTCTGAGCAGGGGCGTTTTTCGTTAATTATGGCCGATTTTGATTGTCGCGGCCCTACACCTGTTTCAACGGGGTCATGCTCTTGGCGCAAATCGCCATGGTCGAGAGGTTGTGCAGCAGGGCCGAGGTCGAGGGGGCAAGTATCCCGAAGAAACCTGCGGCCAGGAGTGACGTGTTGAAGGCGACGATAAAGCGGTAGTTCGCTTGGATGCGTTCCATGAGCTGCGTACTCAATGTGCGGAGTTCGGCGAGGTCGCGCAGGTCTTCGCTGCGGAGGGTCACATCGGCGGTTTCGCGGGCAATGTCGCTGGCATCACTCATGGCGACCGACACGTTCGCGGCAGCCAATGCGGGCGCATCGTTGATTCCGTCGCCCACCATAATCACGCGGCGGCCTTCGGCCTTCATTTTTTCCACATAGCGGTGCTTGTCTTCGGGCAGCACCTGCGCAAAGAAGGTATCGATGCCCAAAAGTTGCGCCGTGCGTTCAGCGGCCTTCTGGCTATCGCCGGTAATCATCGCCACATGCTTGATTCCGCGTTCGCGCAGCATGCGGATCGCTTCTGCTGCTTCGTCCCGCGGAGGATCGCTAATGCAAAGTACGCCCGCAAGGTTCCCGCCAATGGCAAGGTAAATCACGGATGCGGCTCCGGCGAGTTCGTCGATCTTTTTCTGTTCCGCCTCGCCCACCGCAATCTTTTCGTCTTCGACGACGAAATGCTTGCTGCCGATAACGGCGCGTTCACCGTCGAGAGTCGTCGCGATTCCATGCGCCACGATGTACTTCACGTCAGCATGTTCTTCTTCGTGGTCGATTCCGCGTTCGGCGGCACCACGCACAATGGCGCGCGCCATGCTATGCGGGAAATGCTCCTCGATGCAGGCCGCAATGCGGAGAATTTCTTCTTCGCTGCGGTTTCCGAACGGAATCACGCGTTCGAGTTTCGGTTCCGCCTTGGTGAGCGTTCCCGTCTTGTCGAAAACGATGGTGTCTGCAAGCGCAAATTCTTCCAGGTACTTGCCGCCCTTCACGGTCATGTTGCGGTCGGCCGCTTCGCGCAGCGCCGAAATCACCGAAATCGGAGTGGAAAGCTTGATGGCGCAAGAATAGTCCACCATCAGAATCGAGACGGCCTTGGTGATGTTGCGCGTAAACAGGAGCGTGAGCCCGAATCCGATAAAGCTGAACGGTACAATTCCGTCGGCAAGGCGTTCGGCGCGGCTCTGGATAGAAGCCTTCAAGTCTTCGGAGCGGTCGATGAGTTCGATGATTTTTTGAATCTTGGTGTTGCCGCTCGCGGCCCGCACGGATACTACGATGGAGCCTTCGTCCACGACGGTGCCCGCAAAAACGGACTTTCCGACCGTCTTGTGTACCGCCTGCGATTCGCCCGTCATGGTCGCTTCGTTCACGAACGCATCGCCTTCGGCAACGGTTCCGTCCACCGGAATCATGCAGCCGGAACGCACGCGCACGAGGTCGCCCACTTGGACATCCTGCATGCGCACCTGAACATCGACGCCGTCCTTGACGACCCACACGCGGTCCACCTTCACGGCAAGGCTTGCAGTAAGGGCCGTGCGGGTACGCGCCTTGGTGTAATCTTCCAAGAGGCTACTCACGTTAAGCAGGAACATGATGGTCCCTGCCGATTCGTAATTGCGCTGCAAGATGCTCGCCCCGATGGCGGCACCGTCCAGCACTTCGACGGAGAGTTTCCCTTCGCCAAGGCAATTCAAGCCCTTCGCCACAAACTTGAGCCCCCTGTAAATCAGGTGTGCCGTGCGAATGGGGGCCGGAATCAGCAACTTGGCCAGGTAACGCCGCGCAATCATGAACGCGAGTCGGTTCTTGAATTGCGTGTCGAGTTCCTGTAATTGGTACTCGGTATCGGGTTCACATTCAGGGAGATTTGTGATGTTCAGATTCCGAACGAAATCAATCACCTGTTCACGATAGCCGTCTTCGTATTCCAGCAGAATGCCGCCGTTTTCCGAATGGACTACCGCTTTCTGGACATAAGGTTCACTCACGCATGCCTTGTGGATGCGCGGTTCATGCACACGTTCAAACGCGTAGGCCCCCGCCCGAAAGCGGATACGCCCCGGCTGATCGTAAACGATTCTAGACTTCATAAATTTTGTCCTGGATCCTTCCCCTATCGCCTACGGCTCTAGGGTCAGGATGACGAGCGCAGTTTACTTGTTCGCTTCTTTCTTCGCGTCGTTGCAGATGTCGGCAGCTTCGTCCTTCATATCCTGGAAGGCGGCCTTGGCGTCGGCAGTAATCTTCATGCCTTCGGCAAGTCCCTTGACGGCATACTCGCGAGTTTTGGGAGCCTTGAGAATCTTCTTGATGATAGTCGGGCCAACGACACCGGCCACCACACACCAGAACTTTTCATTTTTCCATACGGACATAGCTTACTCCTTTTGTTGATTTGTTTGCATAATAATTTACCTAAAACTACCCCAAAAAGCAACTTACATACAAACTAATAAACAGACTTCAAGCCCAAGTCCCATAAGCATTCCGAGCAACTAACATTGTTGCAAATTTGCAAACTAGTTTACGATACACAACTTAGTTTCCGTATAAACAACTTAGTTAGCGTAAACTATCCGAAGTTAGATATATCTACCTGAAACTGTACCGGATCTTGGTTGCAAAAGTGCGTCCCAGTTTAGATTCTCCGTACTTGTCGTAAACGGTTTCGTCCAAAAAGTTGTCGACCTCGAAACTCCAGGCGAACTTGTTATCCCACACGGAATATTCCACGCCCAAATCCTGCGTGAACGAAGCATCAATTTTCCGGCTCTGGCGGGAACTGATTTTCCAACCGTAATAATATTCATCGGTGTAGTTAGCAGCCCACCAGAACTTGACAAAATCGTTCTTATTGAATATATCGCCCATGTGGAATTCAGCGAGGTAGTTCATGAAGAATCGCGGAATGTTCGGGATAATCGCATCTTCAAGAATACCCAGCTTCGCATTGTAATCTATGTTGCGCAAATCCTGGAAAGTCCAGTTTGTCCCGAGCAACACCCACTCATTCACATCGAGTTTCACATCGCCCTCGTAGCCCCAGCCGCGAATCGGGTCCATGTTGAAATACGGCACCGACATCTGAGAAGCGCTCATATAGTGAATGCGGTTCTTGTAATAGGAATAGAAAACGTCGCCATCAAATCGGAACCGCGCCACTAACGGAATTTCTTGCAAATCTAAAGAAAGTCCAATGTTAAAATTGTCCGCTTCTTCGGGCTTGAGGTTTGTCGCAGCACTCACGCGGATTCCATCGCCAAAGAGTTCATCGGGCGTGGGCAGGCGTACTGCATGCTGGTAAGAGCCCTTGACCGCAAGAGGCTTTACAATCCGGAACATCAAGCTTTCATCGTAACTAAAGTCCGTATAATCATTCTTTTCCAATACCGCCTGCTGTATCATACTTGTGGAAGTATTAGAAATTTCAGCCTTCATGTAATGGAACTTGAAACCCAATAGGTTCTGGAGTCTCGAATCAAAGAAATTATCTTCAAGCGAAAGGCCTGTCGTCAACGAAATCGTCTTTCCCGGATACCCCGCTGTATTGAATCCGACCATTTCGGAACCCAAGTCATCTTCAGGATCTTCCTTGTGATACCGGAAAAGCGTGTTCCAGTAAACAAACTGATTTTTAATAAACTGATAATCCAGATTCAGCAAATTATTGAAGTCGTACGCCTGCACAGTGCGGAATTTCGGAAGTCCCATCGAAGAAATTTCGCCCACATTCTTTTTGGCGGTATCGCAACTATACCAGTTGCGGCAATGGACACGACTCGTGTCAATAATTTTATTTTCATTGTAACCAAACGAAAAATGGTCACCGAAATTCAAGTCTTTTACAAACAAATTTTTCTTATCTAATCCGAAAGTCGCTCCTAAATTATACCCTTCGGCAGTCGCTTCAACAATGCGGTTCGTTTCGCCTTGAATTTCCTTATCGAACGCACCGTAGCTTGCACCAAGCGAAACCTGGTCGAACCAGACATTCATCAAGTTCGCAAAGGCCTGTACATTGTAAGAGGTGTAATGGTCGTGATCGCGAACGACGCTCGTATCTTTACCTGTCGAGCTTTTCATGTAAGGCGAAGTGAATTCGTAATCGTTATCGGAATGGTTGAAATAGCCCGATACCCCCACTTCCAGGCTCGCGCCACCGACAATACTATCGATTACATGGCTCGCGCTTACCGATGCCTTATGTGTATTGAAACTTGAAAGGCTGTAGGACGCATCCACCGAATTGGCGGGACGCTTCTTGGTAATGATATTGATGGCTCCGCCTGCACCATCTGTTGCAAAGCGTGCGGGAACATAGCCCTTGTAAACTTCAATGTCTGCAATCTGGTCGATAGGGATATCGTCAAGGCCCAAGTTGCCTTGCGTCTCAACTGGGACCCCATTTACAAGCACCTTGACGTTCTTGCCTTCCATGCCGCGAATGTTGATTTTGCCTTCGCTGCCCATGCCGCCGGACTTGCGTACCTTAACGCCCGAGGCGGAGTTGACGGCCTTCGAAATGGTCTTGCTTGTATTCTGCATCTCGGCTGCGTCAATCGTCGCAACCGATTCCGCCTTTTTGGCCTGCTTCGCCTGTTCCGCTTCTATTTCTGACTCCACCGAGAGTTCGTCCAACTGCGTGACACTTGATGCATTTGCCGCAGATGCATCTGATTGCGCCGTCGCGCTGTTTGCGTCATCAGTTGTCGCATTACTTTCCGGAGCAGATTCTTCCAGAAAATCGTCTATCGAGGTAATTTCATCATCTTGGGCACGGGCCGAAACCGCACCAACCGTAGCAAATATAAGGGCAAGCGTTGCCGCCTTATAAAAAATCATCTTTTTCATCGCAGCGCAATTAAGCAATTTTCAGACTAATTTTCTACTCCAAACGGGCCTTTGAAAATCCGAATGGATTTATCCTGTACCAATAACAAAATCCGCCCCCACCATTAGGCGGGAACGGACCTTCGCGTTTATGAGGACAATATGTACACCGCAGATTTGCGGCAATTTCGCTTACTTGAGCGGCACAAGCCACATCGGAATCTGCTTTATATCGGCGATCTTTTCCGCCTTTTCGGACTTAGGATCATAGCGGAAGTAGGCGTTACCGTCTTTTTCGGTAGAGACCGCAAAAATCACGGTGCCATCGTCATCGATGTACTTGCCGTAGCTAGCCCAGCTAGAAGTATAATCAATCGGGAGCGCCTTCATGGTTTTCTTGGCAAGATCGATTTCTACCGGCTTGCAGGTATTGTTGTGGTAGCTATCCATATCGGTCCAAACCTGCTGCAGGTCCACCATCACGTTCAAGAAGGAATACACCTTGGTTCCATTGGCGACGGTAGTGGGGCTCAGGTATTTGAAGTTGTCTTTCTTGGTGACACCGTCGATGGCGACATCCTTGGTCACGAGCCACTGATAATCCTTGTCGAATTCGGTTTCGCCCACCTTGATGCGCAGGAACCCGTCGACCTGGCCCGGAGCGTAGCCCCAGGAAGCATTGCTGTAGCAGTAAATGTAACCGTCAGCAACGATAAACGACTGGTTCTGGGAATCATCCAAGGAGCCCACTGCCGCGACGCGGTCATCTTCAGCCACGGCAATCACGGAATCCTTTTTGATGTCAATGATGGCAACCTGAGCGGTATTACCGGTAGCATAGTCGCTCACGTTCTGCAACAGGCCAACATAGAGCCGACCGTCCACGATTACGCCTGTACCCGGGCTCACCACGAGAGCATCGTCGCCCTTGTATTTGGACAGGTCAATCGCGCCCGTGCGCTTCATGGTCTTCGGGTTGATGATGAGCAGCGAGTCAAGCATGCCGCCTAAGTAGGCTTTTTCTTCATTCACGAAATAAATGTGGTTCGCCCATGCGCCAGCAAGCGAAAGTTCAGCCGTCTTGCTACCAATCTTGTTGTTTGCATCGAGACTGTAGCGTGCAATGGTTCCCACATCAAGGTCGGCAATGAACAGGGAATTGTCGTAATAGACAACGCCTGCGCGGGTTCCAACTTCGATATAGTCGGTGCCGATATCATCTGTATGGTCCAGCGACATCGTGCCGACGAACATCGTTTCGCCCGAGGCAATCGCAGTTGCAAATTCGCGTTTGTATTCGCCTTTTTCTTCCTTCTTGGAACTGCTGGAATTATCCTTGCTATCGCTAGACTTGGCATTGCTACTGCTAGATTTGTTTTCGCTGTCACCGGACTTTTCGGACGAAGAACTGGAAAGTTCCTTTTCATCGTCACCGTTAGCAGAAGAAGAGTTGTCGTCGCCGCAAGCGACAAGCATGCTGAACGATACAGCAAGAGCCGCCAGAAAACGTGTTTTCATATATACTCCTTGATTGGGATGCGGGAAAACCGCGGTTGTTAATTTTGCGGAGCATTTTAGAAATATCGTCGGGGGCGTTCTACTCCAAAAAGGAATGAAAAAATCCAATTGGATTATAAAGCCAAAAACTTCATTTTATCAATGTTAGGCTACCATTTAACTCCATTTAGTCATTTTTCAATCCATTTAGACAGAATCGTATTCAAAATATGATAAGCCCAAAATAAAATTAGCCTTGACAAAGTTTTGCTTACTTGTTAGATTTGTCTTACTTTTTAAGATTAGACTAACAATCTCAATCTGAATTGATTTATGAGGAAAGAATGCTAGACATCAAAGGAATTGAATGGTTGCACAAAATCGGGTGCTACCATACGACACTCGCAGGAGATCCAATTCTCATTCTTGAATTTTGCCGGAAGGGCCGCATTACCTGGGCCGGCGGAGCACTGCCCTGCAATCAGCTGAATGCAGGAGAAATGCTGGTTTATGACGCCTGGACTTCGGGTGCGCTAACGCGCTCTGCCGATTACTGCGGCGACCGCATCCTTTTCTACGAGGAATCAGCAAAATACATCCAGGAACATTTCGCAGGTTTTGCACTCGACATCAGGACTCTTGCGCAAAAAATGTGCCGTCCGGGCCGACCGTTCATCGTGCACACCAAGGAAGAGGTGGCTCACGCATTCGAGAAAATCGAGAACAAGTCCGAAAAAACGCAGGCAGAATACTGCAGACTCGCCATCTTAGAATTGTTGCTCACGTTAAAAAACTTGGACACTCAAAGAGAATACGCCTGCCGCGAGTGCAATTTATCTTCGATGCAAATAGAAAAGATTTACTGCATCCGTTCGTTCATCTGCGAAAACATGGACAGCCATTTTACCATCGAGGAACTTTCCGACAAATTCGACATGCCGCCTACCGCAATGAAACTCTGCTTCAAGAACGTGTTCGGTTTGCCGGTATTCACTTACGCCCGCCGCGAACGCATGAAACTGGCCGCCAAGCAACTTCGCGAGTGCGACCGCGGGATTCTTGAAATCGCAGGTGAAGTCGGTTACAATAACGGGAGCAAGTTCGCCCACGCCTTCCAGGACGTAATGGGCATGACCCCGAAGGAATACAGGAAAAAATACAGGATGACAAACGTCGCATAATTATGAAAAAGACATTCTCTAAACTCTACGCTTACATGGGTTCGCGAAGACCGCTGTTCCCGCTAGCATTGATTCTCTCGGCATTGAGCGCCATCGCAGGGCTCGTGCCGTTTTTACTGATGTGGCTCATTGTCCGCGAGGTTATCTCTGGCGGCGACATGACGAACATCAAGATATTCGACTACTCCATCGGAGCGGTTCTCGCCTCGGTCGCAAGCGTATTGCTCTACTTTGCGGCCCTCGCCTGTTCACACTTGGTAGCTTTCAGGCTCGAAGGAGACCTGCGTCGGTTTGCCATGAAAAAACTGATGAGCGCCCCTCTCGGATTCTTCGACAAGAACCCGACCGGCAAACTCCGCAAGATTATCGACGACAACGCCGCGATTACGCACACCTTCATTGCGCACCAGATGCCCGACATTTCGAGCACCATCTTGATTCCCGTCGTGGCGCTCGTGATGATGTTCAGCTTTGACTGGCGACTCGGCCTCGCCTCTTTGGTGCCTATCGTCTACGCCATGTTCATTTTAGGCACCCTTGGCCGCAGGGGAACCAAGTTCATGGAACGCTACATGCAGGCCCTCGAAGAGATGAACTCCGAAGCGGTGGAATACGTGCGCGGGATACCCGTAGTCAAGGTTTTCCAGCAGACGATTTTTTCGTTCAAAAGTTTCTACAACAGCATTGCGACCTACCACAAGATGGTAACTGCCTATTCCGACAATTGGAAAGTTCCTTACTGCATCTACACGACCCTCGTGAACGGCTTCGTACTGTTCCTGGTGCCGACGGCAGCGCTCATTATCGGTAACGACGGCGATGTAAAACTCACCATCGTGAACATGATGATTTACGTGCTGGTAACACCACTATTCTCGCAGTGCGTCATGCGCAGCATGTACCTAAGCAACGCTACGAACCAGGCGGGGCTTGCCATTGACCGCATCAACGATATTGCACGCACCAAGGATTTGGAAGTTTGCGAAAATCCGGCACCGATGCAAAAGTTCGATGTAGAATTCCGGAACGTGAACTTCACCTACCCCGATACCGACAAACAAGTACTGAGCGACATTTCACTCACGGTACCGGCGGGCCATACGGTAGCACTTGTCGGGCCTTCGGGCGGCGGCAAGAGTACGATTGCAAAACTCCTGCCACGATTCTTCGATGTCGATAGTGGCGAAATCACCATCGGCGGTATTCCCGTAAAGCAGATTGACCCGAAGGAACTGATGAAGAACGTTTCGTTCGTGTTCCAGAATACGCGACTTTTCAAGATGAGCATTCTGGACAACGTTCGCTACGGCATGCCCGACGCGACTCTCGAGCAGGTAAACAAGGCTCTTGACCTTGCGCAGTGCCGCGAAATCATCGACAAGTTGCCCGGCGGTATCGATACCGTTATCGGGAGCAAGGGAACTTATCTTTCGGGTGGCGAGCAGCAACGCGTGGTACTTGCTCGCGCCATCTTGAAGAACGCCCCCATCGTTGTGCTAGACGAGGCGACCGCCTTTGCAGACCCCGAAAACGAACGCCTGATTCAAGAAGCGTTGCACAAGCTTGCCGCCGGCAAGACCGTTCTGATGATTGCCCACAGGCTTACAAGCGTGGTGAACGCCGACCAGATTATCGTTGTCGAAGATGGCGAAATCGCTGAACGCGGAACGCACAGCGAATTACTTGAAAAGAACGGCATTTATGCCAAGATGTGGGCCGAATACCAGCAGTCCGTCACATGGACCCTCGACAATTCCAAGGATAATGAAGGAGGCGAAAATGTATAAGTGGGTTCAGAATACTTTTGCTCTTTCGGAAGAAGGCTCGCACACGTTTGTCCGTGGCGTCATTTGGACATTTTTGCACTTTGTTTCGCTTATGTTCCCGATGATGATGCTCTTTTATTTTTTGATGGAGCAGATGGGCGTCGGTGAATTTGCTGGCAAAACTCCGCACGGAACCTTATTCTATGTGGGAATTGCGGTAGTCCTGTTTGTCGTGATGCTTGTCATTTACAGGTTCTCGTACAGCTCCACCTACGATAGCGTGTACGACGAAAGCATGCGCCGTCGCGTCTCGATTGCCGAAAAACTCCGCAAGTTGCCGCTTTCGTTCTTCGGCAAAAAGAACCTTTCAGACTTGACATCGACCATCATGGACGACTGCAATGCTCTCGAAATGATTTTCTCGCATGCGGTGCCGGAACTTTTCGCAGCCATCGGGAGCGTCACCATAATCGGAATCATGCTGTTCTGCTACAACTGGAAAATGTCTATCGCACTTTTCTGGGTGGTGCCCGCAGCAGCATTGCTCATTGCGCTTTCCAAGAAAATTCAGGACCGTTGGTTCGAAAATTCATATAACGCCCGCCGCGTGATTATGGAAGATATCCAGGAAGGTCTCGAAAACGTGCAGGAAATCCGCTCGTATTCGGGCGAAGCCGCCTACCTCAATCATTTTGATAAGGATTGCATCAAATACGAAAAATCGCAGATGGATTCCGACGTGAAGGTGGGTTCATTCCTGAATTCGGCACAAGGCATTCTCAAGATGGGCCTTGCCACGGTGTTGATTACGGGCGCACGCCTCTGGACCAAGGGCGAAATCGACGTGTTTACCTATCTGGTGTTCATCGTGTGCGCGGCGACTGTTTACAACCCGGTTTTCCTGGTGTTCAACAATCTCGCTGAACTGTTCTTCGTGAATGTGCGCTTGCGCCGTTTCCGCGAAATGGACCAGATGAAACCTCAGGATGGCGTAACTGTATTCACTCCGCAGAATTACGATATCGAATTCAAGGATGTCGACTTCAATTACAACGAGAACAAGCAAGTTCTGAAAAAAGTTTCGTTCACGGCTAAGCAGGGAGAAATCACCGCACTTGTAGGCCCGAGCGGCAGCGGAAAGACGACTGCAGCAAAACTCGCGGCACGCTTCTGGGATATTCAAGGCGGCAAGGTGACCCTCGGCGGCCAGGACATCAGCAAGATTGATCCCGAAACGCTCCTCAAGAATTTCTCCATCGTCTTCCAGGACGTGGTGCTGTTCAACACGAGCATCAAGGACAACATCCGCATCGGCAAGCGCGATGCCAGCGACGAAGAAATCCTGAAGGTGGCAAAACTTGCGGGATGTGACGAATTCGTGCAGAAGATGCCGCAAGGCTATGACACCGTCATCGGCGAAAACGGCGAAACGCTCTCGGGCGGAGAACGCCAGCGAATCTCGATTGCACGCGCCTTGTTGAAAGACGCGCCCATCATCTTGCTCGACGAAGCGACCGCAAGCCTCGACGTAGAAAACGAATCCAAGATCCAGCGCGGCATTTCGCAGCTGGTGAAGGGCAAGACTGTCATCATCATTGCGCACCGCATGCGTACCATCGCAAACGCCGACAAGGTCGTGGTTCTGCAAGACGGTCACATCGCCGAAACGGGCACCCCTGCCGAGCTCAAGGCGAAAGGCGGCCTATTCAGCAAGATGTTGGAACTTCAGGAAGTCTCTAACGCATAACTTCGTCTTGTCATTGCGAGCGAAGCGAAGCAATCTCTAGAGGAATAACGATGACTGCACAACGATTGATGGATTACAAACTGGTTCGCCAATGCGCACCGACACTTGCCGCGCGCAAGGTCGGTAGCCTCTTCTGCATGGAAAAATCGCCCGCAGAACACGAACCGCTTTGCGCCATTCTTGCCCGTTGGAACCGCGAACTGAATCCGTCGGGCATATTCGTACGTGTCGTTGCCGAACGCTACGGACGCAGTTTTGTGTACGTCTATCGCCGCAACGTGTTGAGTCAATTGTTCAACGAGACTGAAATCCGTCAATTTATGGGGCATTACGGCTACCAGCATTTCGACGAGGAAACGCTTATCGCAAACCTCACCCACCGCATTGCAAAATGTCATTGCTTTCCGCATGAAATCGGACTTTTTCTGGGCTATCCACTCGAAGATGTCAAAGGTTTCATCGCCAATGGCGGGCAAAATTGCAAAAGTACGGGCTACTGGAAGGTTTATGGCGATGTCGCCGAATCGGAAAAGAAATTCGAATGCTTCCGGAAATGCTTTTCGGTCATGAATTCACTTTTCGAACGAGGCTACTCGCTGCCGATGCTAACTGTCCGAAACGCAGCGTAATCAAACGACATTTACCCCTTTAATTCACCTAGGAGAATCACAATGGAAAAAATCGCAGTCATTTATTGGAGCGGAACCGGCAACACCGAACTGATGGCAAAATACGTCGCCGAAGGTGCCAAAGCCGCCGGCGCCGAAGCCGACGTGTTCAGCGTCTCGGACTTTTCGCAGGGCCAGCTGGGCGAATACGCCCGCTATGCACTGGGTTGCCCCGCCATGGGCGCCGAGGAACTCGAAGATTCCGAATTCCAGCCCTTCTACGAAGCCGTCAAGCCCGCACTCAACGGCAAAAAAGTCGCCCTGTTCGGCTCTTACGGCTGGGGTGGTGGCGAATGGATGAACCCGTGGAAGGCCGACGCCGAAGCCGCCGGGCTCGTACTTGTGGCAGACCCGCTCGCCATCGAGAACGCCCCCGATGACGCAGGCAAGGCCGCCTGCCAGGAACTCGGCAAGGCACTCGCCACCGCATAAAATGAAAGAATCTTTTTTATAGTGTTTTGAAAAGCAGCCCCGACGGAATCACACTCCGTTGGGGCTTTTAGAGGAGTTTTTCAATGCAAGTTTCTCGTGTCAACAAGGTTTTTGCCCGATTGGGGCGTTTTCAGGTCAAGTTTCGTTGGTTGATTCTGCTGGTAACGGCAATTGTGACGTTTTTGGCGTGCCTCGGGCTCCCGCAACTGCAGATGACGAGCAGCGAAGAAGAATGGTTTGACGACTGGGACAAGGTGAAGATTGACCAGGCGCACTTCAACGAAAAATTCGGTAGCGATGACGGTTACATGGTGATGGTCCGCGCCGACGACGTTTTTGCGCCAGAGGTATTGCAGGCAATTGACAGGCTTTCGCGCAGGCTCGAAAACGAGGTGCCGTACGCCGATCGCGTGGTTTCGCTGACACACAATTTGTCGATTCCGGTCGCAAATGACGAGGGTTTCGAAGTCATAGACCCGTTCGAGGGCGGCATTCCCGATAACCCGCAGGAGCTAGCCGAAAAACGCAAACTGATTATGACCCGCGAATCGCTGGTGAACAACATCGTCTCCGATGACGCGAAGGAGACCTGGGTGATTCTTTCGCTCAAGACTTACGAGGGCGGCATCGAATTCGGCAAGGACAGCATTGCGCCATTTGCCCGCGAAGTCATCTATTCCGACGAATTCAAGAGCGACAGATACACCTTGATGCCCACGGGCATGAGCTACACTGAAATGGAAGAAGACGAGGTGGTTTCGAGAGAGTGCGCAATGCGCATTGGAATCGGTTTTGCCGTAATGCTTTTGTGCCTTATCCTGTTCGTGCGTTCGCTGCGCGGCGTGGTGGTGCCCGCAATCGCTACCGCGGGGGGCATCGCCTCGGTGCTCGGAATTAACGGTTGGCTGGGCTTTGTCGGCGACAAGACCATGGTGGCGCTCCCGGTGCTTCTGGGAATGGCTCTTTCGGTGGGCTATTCCATCCACTACATCAATTCGTTTCGCATGCACTTTAGGCGCACGGGCAACCGCCGCGAATCCGTGATTTGCGCCGTCGAGGAAACGGGCTGGCCCATTCTCTTTACCGTCATTACTACGGTCGCATCGTTGATTTCGTTCCTGTTCGCGGGAATCCGCCCCATCCGCTGGATCGGCGGCATTTCGGCAGGCATCGTCACGATGGTTTATCTGTACGTCATCATCCTAATTCCGGTTTTCATGAGTTTCGGGAAAAATGCGAAGCCGGAACCCGAGATGGTCAAGAGCGCGGGGGCCACCAAGGCGGACGTCCTCTTTGAATTTTTCGGGCGCAAGGTGTGCAGGCACAGCATTGTTATCGCGGTGATTTCGGCGGCGGTAATGTTGCTGCAGATTCCGGGAATGATGCGCATCGACGTGAACATGGACTACACCGAAACCATGGGTGAAAAGATTCCCTTCGTGGTGCGGCTCAAGGACATGCTCAGCGGAAAGCTCGGAAGCCTCTACGACTTTAACGTGATGGTGGAATTCGATGACGCGGACGCGCTCAAGGACCCCGCCAACATGATACGCATCGAGCAACTGGAACAGAAACTCGGAACGCTCCAGCTCACAAAAATTTCGGGCGACAAGCCGCGCGTGCAATCGGTGACGCGTCTCGTGAAAGAGATGAACCGCACGCTGAACGCCGACAGTATCGAGTATTACAAGATTCCCGACGCACAGGACATGCTCACGCAATTGCTTTTCCTGTATGAGATTTCGGACCCGGAAGCGCTTTTCGAATA
Organism: Fibrobacter sp. UWCM; assembly: GCF_900129735.1. NCBI lineage: Bacteria > Pseudomonadati > Fibrobacterota > Fibrobacteria > Fibrobacterales > Fibrobacteraceae > Fibrobacter > Fibrobacter sp. UWCM. The sequence continues at coordinate 142,298 of NZ_FQWR01000001.1, forward strand.
TATGGACGAAGATTACAAGACCTCGTTCATCCATATAGAACTTTCGGGCTACGACGCCAACAAAATCGTCGAGGACTTGGATTCGACCAAAAGCTACGGCGCACAGATTTTCCCCGACGCAAAAGTTTCTGTCGTGGGCGAAGTCGTGAATTACGCCGAAATGAACGGCAAGTTGGTCGGTGGGCTATTGCGCTCGTTCGGCGGATCGTTCGTGATTATCGCCATCATGATGATTCTCGCATTCGGGAGCATCAAGGCGGGCCTTATCGGGATGATTCCAAACGTCGCGCCGGTACTCCTGATCGGCGGCATCATGGGCTATTCGGGCATGCCGCTCGACATGATCACGATGATCGTGATGCCAATGATTCTGGGCATCGCCGTCGACGACACCATCCACATGAACAACCACATCAAATACGGTTACGAGCGCACGGGCAGCTACAGGCACGCGCTACTGCTCTCTTACCGCGAAATCGGAAAGACCATGGGCATGACCACATTCATCCTTTGCGCGATGTTCTTCGTATTCATCTTCAGCCCCATGGGCGCGCTCCACAACGTGGGCCTGCTTTCTATCGTGGGCCTAGGAGCCGCACTCCTTGCCGATTACACGCTCACCACCGCACTCGTGTACCTGAACAAACCGTACGGGAAAGGTTAATACTATCTTTATGGCATGAACGAGCCTGTTTTACAAATTGCCCAAGGTCTTGCCATCCCATTTTTAGGGACCGTCTTGGGGGCCGCATGCGTGTTCTTTATGAAGAAACAGATGGGGCAAAACCTCAAACGTGGCCTTTTGTCGTTTGCGGCGGGCGTCATGGTGGCGGCTTCCGTCTGGAGTCTGCTTTTGCCCGCAATCAGCGCGAGCGAATCGATGGGCAAACTCGCTTTCATCCCAGCGACAGTCGGATTCTGGGCCGGCATCCTGTTCCTGTACATTTTGGATAAAATAACACCGCACTTGCATTTGGGTAGCGCCACGCCCGAAGGCCCCAAGGCAAAACTCAAGCGCACGACCATGCTTACGCTGGCGGTGACTTTGCACAACTTGCCCGGGGGCATGGCCGTCGGCATCGTTTTCGCAGGCTGGCTTTCGGGGAATGTGGCCATCACGCTTTCAGGTGCGTTCGCGCTTGCCATAGGCATTGCGATTCAGAATTTCCCTGAAGGGGCGGTGGTTTCGCTCCCGCTCCGTGCCGAAGGGGCTTCCCGCAAAAAGGCTTTCGCCTTGGGAGCGCTCTCCGGAGCCGTAGAACCCGTAGGCGCGTTAATCACGCTGCTTGCGGCTGAGGCGCTTTCGCCATTTATGCCCTACCTGCTCTCGCTTGCGGCGGGCGCCATGATTTATGTTGTCATCGAAGAAATGCTCCCCGAAGTCAGCGAAGGAGAGCATTTTGATGCCGGCACCATCCTTTTTGCCGTGGGCTTCACGCTCATGATGGTGCTCGACAGCGCGCTATAAAATTTCACTTAGAAAATCAGCAATCCGATGTGGTAGCCGATAAAGGCGAGCCCCAAAGAAAGCGCCAAGTAGTAACCCATGATGGTGGCTAGCCACTTGAACGAACCGGCCTCGCGGTAGGTGGTGCCCATCGCCAGCACGCAGGGAACGTTGAACATTGAGGCAAACAGGAACGCGAGCGCTTCGGGCTTGCTGATGGTACTTGCAAGAGCCTCGCCCAAGTTTTCGCTTGCAGCCACGCGGGTCACAAGAGAGAACGCCTCGCCGGTGTGGTTGAAGAGCGTGCTCATGATGCCAAGCGAAGCTTCCTTACTGAACATGCCGCCCAGATAAGAGACAAACAGTTCCCAGCGCATGCCAAAGAACATCGTCACCGGCTCGATCGCATTGCCAATCTTGTACAGGAGTGTATTTTCCACATTCCCGTCGCCCGCGTAAGAAAGCGCCCAGAAAAGAGCCGCCACCATCAGGATCATTTTCAGAGCCTTCTTGAAAATGCCCCAGGTGCTGCGCCCCACCATCGCGGCAATCATCTTCCAGTGCGGCTTGTGATACGGCGGCAGCTCCATAATCATGCCCACGCGTTCATTCTGCGGGACAAGCTTTTTTCCGAACAGGCGCGAAGACAGGTAGAAACTGGCGAAAATCAGCGCCACGTAGCCGATGCCGAACAGCGGTGCGGCCGACCCGAAGAAAGTCGACGCCAGGAACAGCACCACCGCCACCTTGCTCCCGCACGGAATCGCCCACAACAGAACGAGCGCAAGCAAGCGTTGCCCGCGGGTATCTAGCACGCGCGTGCCGCAAACCGCACCCGCCGTGCATCCAATTCCAGAGAACAGCGGCATAATCGCCTTGCCCTGCAAACCCAGGCGCGAAAGCCAGTTGTCGAACGCATACGAGAAACGCGCCATGTAACCGATTTCTTCGAGAATGCGGAATACGAAAATGATGGAGAAAATGAAACTTGTCATACAAATTGTAATACAAGTTCCACCAACAAGCACCAGATTGATGAACGAAATCACCACAGGCCAGACGCCAAGCGCATTGCCAGCGCGTTCTACAAGCGACTGCAATACAGGCTGTATTCCAAAACCGATTCCCATGCCCGGGAAAGCGAGAATCATGCACGCAATCAGCGAGACGACCATGATACCAAACGCAAAGAACTTGCCCTTGATATGGTGCGTCGCGATACGGTCCCACTTGCTAAAGACCTTTTCGATGGACTTGGGCGTCGCCGATTCATGCACAATCTTTGAAACCCAGCGGTACTTGGCCTCGCCGGTGAGAATTCCGCCGTCGCGCCCTTCGTCGCTATCGAGGATTGCATCAATCGCATTCTTCCTTGCGAACGGAAGCGATTCATTCACGATACCGCAAATGAGCTTGTCTTTTTCGAGGAGTTTTTCTGCAATCCAGATTCTTTCGCAAACGCCATATTCAAAATCGCCGAGGGCTGCTTCGATGCGGCTAATGATATCATCCGTTTTTTCGCCAAGCTCTCCCCCGCTAACGAGTTCCTCGCGCAGGCTCCCGCTATCCAGGCAAACAGGCGTCTTGATGGCCGAAACCATCTTCTTGAAAAATTCAGGATAACGTTCCGTTTCGGCCGCACTGAAGCCAAGCACCGGAACGCCGAGGCGCTTTTCAATCGCAGTCACGTCAATCTTCTTGCCTGCCGCTTCAGCCACATCCATCATGTTGAGCACCAGCATCACAGGCATGCGAATGCCCACAAAATCAGCCAGCATGTAAAGGCTACGTTCCAACTGCGATGCGTCCACCAGAATACAGACGAGGTCGGCCTTACCACTCTGAATGTAGTCACGCGTGACGACTTCTTCTTCGGAGTTCGCCGAAAGCCCGTAACTGCCCGGAAGGTCAATTACTTTATATGTTGTGCCGTCAAAAACAAATTCACCCTCGGCCTGCTCCACCGTTTTGCCGGGCCAGTTGCCCACACGCTGGTGAAGTCCCGTAAGGTTGTTAAAAAGCGTTGATTTACCGGAATTGGGTTGCCCGAGCAAGGCAATAGTCTTGATTTCGCTCATCTTTACGATTCTACCTTGACAAAAATCTGTGAACTTTCCTTGTGGTTGACAGCGATAACCGTATCGCGACAAAAAACGAGCACCGGCGAGCGCCCGTCATTCTTGAGAAGCGTAAAGGCGGAACCCGGCGTAAGCCCGATGGAAACAATTCTTGAAATAAAGCGGGAATCGCCCTCAATTTGGGCGACCGTCCCGCAACGATTCTCACCCATTTCGGCGAGACTCAAACGGTCAACAAATTCAGCGTTTTTCATGCGCCAAAATTAGCCGAAACCCGCACAAAAAACCGCTCCAAATGGACTTGCGATAATCCGGAAAGATTTGCAACCCATTCGGTTTTGAGCAAAACCATTTGGAGTAGAAATTTTAGGCTCATCTCTCTACTTTTTGCTCCGCAAAAAAAGAGGATACAATGAGCCTTCCAAAGATTAACATTGAAAGAATCAACGAGCGGTTCGGCCGTTTTGGCGAATTCTTGCTCAACCACCGAGCCATTTTGCTGGTGGCGTTTGTCGTTTTGCTTGCGGTTTCGATTGTGGGCATGAAAAAAATCTACGTCGAAGCCTCGTGGGACAGCTACTTTATCGAGGGCGACCCGATGCTTGTCGAAACGGACAAGTTCAAGAAAACTTTCGGTAACGACTATTTCGTGGGCGTGCTGGTCGAGAGCGACCATTCCATCTTGACGCCGGACAACCTGAAACTTTTACGCGAGCTTTCGAACGAACTGCGCGATAGCCTCTCGTATTCCGACGGCAAGGCGACTTCGATTGTCGATTTGGAATACATGCTCGGCACCGAAGAGGGCATGGAAATCACGCAGATTGTGCCCGAAGAAATCCCGACAGACGAAGCGGGACTTGCCGAAATTGAAAAGCGTCTGGCTGACAAGCCGGAACTGGCGAAGAAGTTGATTTCAAGTGACCGCAAGCAGGCCTTCATCAACATCAAGCTGCGGCCCTTCCCCGAAGATTCAGTGTGGAAGGCCGAAGGCGAAGCGAAGGGCGTAAAGGCAGAAGCGCCTGACATGCAAACGGGTCGCGAGACGGCGGCTATCATCGCGAAGGAAAAGTATGCGCCGCTGCACCCGCGTGCTACAGGCATGCCCTACCTGAGTTTCCAAAAGCTGAAATACATCGGCGAAGAGATGGGCCGCATTTTCATCATGACGATTCTCTGCGCTATCATCGTGATGTTCTTGGTGACGCGTTCGCTCCGCGGAATTGTCTCTCCGCTGATTACGACTTTTGCGGGTGTCATTATGACATTTGGCCTGGTGGGTTATCTCGGACTTTACATGGATGCGACCAACATCATGGTGCCCGTGATTTTGGCCTTCGCCGTCTCGATTGCGTACAACATTCACATCAACTCGTTCTTCCGCAAGAACATGATGCTTACGGGCAAGCGCAAGGAATCGGTGCTTTACGCCATGCGTGAAACGGGCTGGTCGGTGCTGTTCTCGGGCCTTACCACGATTGTCGCGTTGCTCAGTTTCCTTTCGGTGATGCTCAAGCCGATCCGCTCCGTGGGCATTCTTTCGTCGATTGCGGTCGGATTCATTTTGCTTGTAGCGTTGACCATTTCGCCGATTCTCTTGAGCTTCGGTAAAGACAAGAAGCCGAACGCCAAGGTGCTTGAACGTGGCGACACGCGCATGGGAGTCATTCTCGATTCTATCGGCAAGTTCGTTCTCGGGCATGGAAAGCCCATCGCCATCGTATTCGCCGTCGTGACTGCAATTTCTGTTTTCGGGCTCACCAAGATAGAACCCGCCTTTGACGTGGAACGCACCATGGGCCGCAAGGTCGAATACGTGAACAAGATGCTCTACGTGGCAGAATCCGAAATCGGAAGCTTCTACTCTTACGACTTGGTGATTGACTTTGGCGCAAATGACAAGGCCAAGGAAGTCGAGAACCTGAAAAAGTTGGATCAGTTGCAGGAGTACGCCGGCAAGTACCCGCTCACCAAGCGTTCCACCTCCATTCTTGACATCGTCAAGGATTTGGACCGCACGCTGAATGAAAACCGCCAGGACAAATACGCAATTCCCGAAACGGAAGAAGAAGTCGCTCAGCTGCTTTTGCTCTACGAAAACGCGGGCGGCAGCGAAGCGAGCTACTGGATGGATTACGATTACAAGAAGCTCCGCCTGATGATTGAAATTTCGAGCTACAACTCCAACGAACTCCAGAAGGAAATCGAGGACTTGCAGGATTTCGCACGCAAGCTTTACCCGGACGCAAAGGTGACTGCCGTGGGCAACTTGCCGCAGTTCACCGCCATGCAGCAGTACCTGGAAGTCGGCCAGATGACTTCGTTCCTGATTTCTGTAGTCATTGTGGCTGTCCTTTTGATGATTGTCTTCGGCAGCATTCGCACGGGCCTTATCGGCATGATTCCGAACATTGCGCCAGGCATTTTCGTGGGCGGCTACCTTGGACTCACGGACATTCCGCTCGACATGATGACGGCGACACTCATCCCGATGATTATCGGCCTTTCCGTTGACGACACGATTCACTTCATCAACCACGGGCATGTGGAATTTGACCGCACCCGCGATTACCGCGAATCGATTCTCAACGTATTCCGCACGGCAGGCCCGGCCCTCGTGATGACGACGATTATCATGGTGGCGACATTTGCGGGCTTTACCACCTCGGCCGCAACGCAGATGTTCAACTTCGGCTTCGTGGTGTTCGTGGGCCTTGTCTCGGCACTGCTCGCCGACCTGTTCGTGACACCGCTTTTAATCAAGAAATTCAAGATTTTTGGAAAATAGGAGAAAAATATGAATATGAAATTTGCAAAAACAGCCGCGACAATTATTGTCGCATTGAGCGCTATGGTGAGCGCAGAAACTTTAACCGGCCGCGACATTGTGCAAAAAGTGCATGACCGCCCCGATGGCGACACCCGCAGTTCCGAACTCTCGATGACGCTCGTGAACAAGAGCGGCAGCAAGCGCGAACGCAAGATTACCTCGTTCGCCATGGACGTGGGCAAGGACACCAAGCAGATTATGTTCTTCCGCTACCCCAACGATGTTAAGGGAACGGGTTTCCTGACCGTCGACTACGACGACATCAACAAGGATGACGACAAGTGGCTTTACCTGCCCGCCATGAAAAAGACGCGCCGCATTAGCGGCAAGAGTTCCAAGACGGACTACTTCATGGGATCTGACTTCACTTATGACGACGTTGGCCAGCGCAACATTGACGAAGACACCCACAAGCTCCTCCGCGAAGAAAAAGTGGACGGAATCGATTGCTGGGTGGTTGAATCCGTGCCGAAAAAGGGCGACGAAATCTTCTCGAAGAAAATTATGTGGATCCGCAAGGATTGCCTGATTGCCGCCAAGGTGGAATACTACGACAAGCTCGGAAAACTGCACCGTGCGCTGAAGGTTGAAAACGTGGTTCAGGTGGACGGATTCTGGTCTATCGCCAAGATGAGCATGGAAAACGTTCAGACCAACCACAAGACGCTCCTTGAATTCGGCAACATCAAGTTCAACATTCCGCTAGACGCAAAGACATTCACCGTTCCGCGATTGGAAAGAGGACTGTAATAGTGGCTAGTGGTTGGTGGTTAGTGGTTGGGGCGGCCGCTGTCGCAGCCTTCGCCCAAGAAAGTCCGTTTCAATTCAACGGGTTCGTGGACACGTATCACGCCGTGCAGACGGAGTGGCCGCATGACTTCACGACATCGCGGACACGCCTCCGTGCCGAACTGCGCGTAGATTACGAAAGCGCCTACCTGTTTGCTAGTTTGAACGGCATACACAACAGCATTCTCGACGACCGCACCGGCGTGCAACTGCAGGAAGCATATTTCAACTACTCGAACAGTTTCCTCGAAATCCGCGCTGGCCGCCAGATTGTGGTGTGGGGCGTTGCCGACGGGCTTCGCGTTACCGATCTGATTTCGCCTGTAGATTACACCGAATTCATGTCGAGCGATTACGACGACATGCGCATGGCTGTTGACGGAATTCGCATCAAGTACCCCGGCGAGCGCGTAAACGCCGAACTCGTCTACGTGCCCGTGTCGCGGTATTTCCAGATGCCAATAGGCGAAGACAACCCGTGGCGACCGGACTTGCCCGAAAATGCCAGTTTTGACTTCCCTGAAGGCCCCGAGCCACGTCTCAAGAATGGAGATTTCGGAACGCGAGTTTCGTTTTTCCTCTCGAATCTGGATTTCTCTATCTCGGCACTCCATACGCATAACCAGTCGCCCGTCACTGTCGCAGGCTACGATCCTGTCAAGGATTCCATCATCATCCACGGAATTCACGAGACTATGACCATGTTCGGTGGCGACATGTCAATACCCCTCGGGGAATTCGTCCTCCGCCTCGAAATCGCGGAATACCTGGATGAAGCGCTCGGTTATGCCAACAACCTCGATTATGCCCGCAAGAACACGTTCAATGCGCTCGGCGGAATCGACTGGTACGCAGGCGACAACTGGACCTTCATGGTTCAGTATCTGCACAAGTACATCGCCGACTATTCGGACGAACTTGCCGCCGAAAAGTACAGTTCGCAGGTGACATTCCGCATTTCAAAAGAACTGCTGAACAACACGCTTAAACTTGCGCTATACGGCATGTTCGACATCGACAACCTGGGTTACTACGCCCGAGTTTCCGGCGATTACGCGCTTTCTGACCAGGTAACGCTTTCGCTCGGCTACGATCACTTCGGTGGCAAGCGCGGGCAACTCGCGGGGTACGACAAGAACCGTCAAGTCTGGGCTAAAGCGAAGTACTACTTCTAACAAGATATAATGAATTTTGAAATTGAACCGACATCGCGCCCGCGCAATCCCTATTCTGCATTCACGATGCGGCGTGTATTTTGCATCGGCATTATCGTCGCCGTCTTGCTGCACGCAGGCTTTTACGCCTGGGGATTCATGAAGCGGACGCAGGTGGTTACCACCCGCGAAGATGCCGAGGTGATTCATGTGGAGCGTTTGCTCTTGCAGCCACCTCCGCCACCGCCCGAAGTCAAGAAAATCGTGAAGAAGGTGGTTCGCGCGAAAATTATTCCGAACATCGTACAAGATACGGTGCCGGAACCTGAACCTGAACCAGAGCCGGAACCCATTGTGGTTACAGACGCGGAACCCGTTGTCGAAGCACCGCCTGAGCCAGTGGCACCGCCCCCACCGCCACCGCCGAAGCCCTCGAAGGATTCGCTGATGAAGGTGACGAAAGCCTACCTTATCGGGCTTTCCAAGGCTTTCGAAAAACAGAAGGACTACCCGGCAACAGCCCGCCGCCTAAAGCAAGAAGGCACCGTGCGCGTGCAGTTCACGGTTGCAAAAGACGGAAGCATCAGCGGAGCGGTTGTGGCAAAGCCCTGTCCGTATTCTTCACTGAACGAAAGCGCGCTTGCCGCTGTGCAGGCCGTGCCCAAGTTCGACCCGATTCCAGCTGTACTTGGCAAGGACACCTGGAAAATGGAGATTCCTATAAAATATAATCTGCACTAACTACTTACGTCATTGCGACCCTGTAAGGGGAAGCAATCCAATGGATCGCCACGGTCATTGCATGACCTCGCGATGACGAACAAAAGAACTTTTAAAGAGGATAAACATGAACTACATCTTAGACTTTATTCAACAGGGCGGCGTTATCGCCTACGTACTCGTGGCGATGAATTTCGTCGGTTATTCCATCATCGTGTGGAAAATCATTTCGCTGATTCTCTTTAACAGGAGCATCCGCAAGCGCCTTCCTTCCAAAATTCTGCACCGCGTGGTGAGCCACAATACCGACCACCACATCATCATGGAAAGCATCCGCACCGAAATCGCACTCGCTTTCTCGCCGTTGCAAAAGGGAATGACCACGATTGAAAATATCGCAAGCATTTCTCCATTGCTCGGCCTTTTGGGCACCGTGTTCGGCATATTCAACGCCTTCAGCGTCATCGCCGTTTCGGGCCTTTCTGACGCAGGCGCATTCGCTACAGGCATCAAACTCGCCCTCATTACGACAGTGATTGGCCTCGTGGTCGCCATTCCGCACGTTATCGCGTTCAACTACTTGAACGCAAGCATGGAATCGGAGCAGGACAACGTTGAAAACGATGTGCTTTTGCAGCTGGGCCGCATTCTCAAGGAAAAAGACCACCTTCGTTCCCAAAACGAGGATGCATAAATGGCCAAGCGCACCCGCCGAATCCGCCCCGACATGACGCCGCTCATCGACTGCGTCTTCTTGCTGCTAGTGTTTTTCCTGGTGACATCCGTCTTCAAGCAAGACGAATCGGTGCTCAAGCTGATTCTGCCCGAAACACAGACCGAAACCAAGCGCGGCACGCCCGACGAACTCCGCGAAAAGGCGGCAACGGTGCAGAACAAGAAATCCCCTGTCGCCATCAAGATCGACAAGGGAACCACTTACGAACGCATCGCCGTCATCCTCGACATTTTACAGGTGCAAAAACTGTACAATATCCAGCTAATCAACGAAATGGAAAGTGCGGAATAAGGCCGCTTGCGGCGTCGCTACACCCTTCCCGCGAACTGGTTCGTAAACAGCAGCAGTCCCGAAATAAAGATTATAACACCGCCTGCGAGAGTCGCGACGGTGTATATTTTTGTCGCGATACGGGTATGGGCACTTCCCTTATCGATTCCCTTGCGGAATGCCACGGCCGCAATACCGAAGGCCACATTCGTAATCGTCATGCCGATGCAAATGACAAGCGCTCCCAAGAGCGAAAGCGCCACCATCGAATTCAGCAGGCAGAACAGAACAATCAACGCCACAGCCGGGCAAGGCACAATTCCCGTAACGGCGGCAACTCCGATAATTTCACGCCAGCGGGCAACCGGCGGGAGCGCACTTCCCAAGCCAGATTCCGCGCACGCACCATCTTGCGCAGCCCCTTCCGCGGCATCAAGCCGAGCGGCACATCCACAGCCCTTACGCGACTTAATCACATCGCGAATTGCAAGCACCACAAGCAACACACCCGTGAGCATAATGAGCGCATAACTCGCGCGCTCGATTCCGACGCGGCCTGTTTCAAACGCAGCAAAAACCGTCGCCTTGAAAATCGCATACAGAATCAGCAACAAGAGAACAGCACTCATCGTGTGCGTTACGGTAATGCCCGCACCAAGCGCCACACCCTGCCGCCAGCGACCACGACGCGCAATAAAATATCCGACCACAATCGACTTTCCATGTCCGGGGCCAAGCGCGTGCAACATACCGTACACAAGGCAAATCGCGAGGAATTTCCAAATGGCATCCCAGTCGCCACTTTTCATCGCCGAAATCGCCGCCGTCAACGCTCCTGCTCTCTTACCGCGAAATCGGAAAGACCATGGGCATGACCACCTTCATTCTTTGCGCGATGTTCTTCGTATTCATCTTCAGCCCCATGGGGGCCCTCCACAACGTGGGCCTGCTCTCCATCGTGGGCCTAGGTGCCGCACTCCTTGCCGACTACACGCTCACCACCGCACTTGTTTACCTGTGCAAGCCATACGGGAAAGGTTAACGGCTAATTCAAAGAACGAAAACAGCGTTCATGCGACGAGTCCGACTAAATGAAAATATCGGCCTCTAGTGTCGGCCGAAACACCCCAAAAAAGGCCTCCGCAAGAATGCAGAGACCTTTTGTGTGTAGAGATGAAACTTTACCGTACCGGCTAGCGGTGCGCTATTTGACAGCGCGAATGACGTAGCGGGACTGCAATGCATAGCCGCGCTGCACCAGGTTGCGGGCCTTGACATGAGCCTCGGCGAGCGATGTGGCAGAAACCTTCCCGAGCAGGCGGCCATTCAGGGAGAATATGCCGTAGGTTTGCGCCATCCCGAAATCCACGCGGTAGTTTTGCACGAGAGTCGTCGAATCGCCCGTTCCTGAAGGCTCCGTGACGGTCGTATCGCCAGCACTGCACTTTTCGCCGGTGCAGAATTCGAGGTAATCCACGTTCACGTAGTTGCCCACAATTTCGAGCTTGAGGACGTGCTTGCCGGCAGAAAGGTTCACCTTGCCCGCATCGAACGCGGTGTAGGTTTCCCAGTCGGCGCCCTGCGGGAATATTACGTTATCAGTAACTGCGATATCATCGACATAGAGTTTTATGCCCGCATTTTCCGAGGAGGTCGCGTAGCTTGCGGTGAGGGCGTATTCACCCGCCGCCGCCACGTCCACAGTATACTCGAGCCATTCGCCTTCCTGCGTGTACCCGATGGCGTAACCCGTACCACCCTTCACGATATCGACAGCATCTTCGCGGTATTCACCGCCCTTGTTGTCATCGTCCTTATCCAGGTAGGCCTTTCCGGAGCCACCCACATCGTAGTTTTCAACTTCAATCTTGCCCGGGATGGCGGCGGCGGAACCCTTGTACGGTTCCTGCGGGATAATCGGAGTCACATACACGCGGTAACCGTACTTCACGTTCGTGATGTTCACCGGCACCGTAATCTTGCCTCCGTTCACGTCATATTCCTTGCTCGAAACCGGAGTGGTAGAAGGCACGGCCTTGTCCTTGTTTTCCCACACGACGTATTCCACGTCGACATTCACCTTCTTGCCGAACGCCTCCGGAATGCCCGAAATGTTCACGCTGATTTCGCCCTTGGTGTTTCCGCCGAGCACGATGCTCGCAAAACCCTTCTTCTTGTCGAGGGCGGCAAAGCCGTCTACGCCATCACTCTTGTCGTTGGGGGGCGTAACCTTAGCCATGTAGCCGCTCATGTCGCCGTACCACTTGTACAGCCACCAGCCGCCACCGCGCTCGTTATTGGAGGTAAGGAGACTGCCGAGACGCCCCGGAAGCGGTACGAACCACCAGGAAATCATCGCGCTCTCGACGCCATAGCGTTCGAACTTGGCGATAAACGGCACCGATACGCCCGGGCAGCCTTCCTCGGAATGTTCCTCGGAGGAATACTCGTTGATACTGAAGGGGCGCGGAGACACGCCGTACTTCTTCTCGATACTGCGGTAGCTTTCGACAGTGTTCACGAAGTTCGCGCTACCCCACTGGTGCCAGCTGATTACGTCGGGCATGCAGTTGTTCTGCGAGCAGTATTTCACGAAGGCGTCCATACGCGAGGAATTGTAGTACGAGTACGAGGGACCGATAATCTTTGCGGTCGGGTCCAGTTGGCGGATCAGGTCGTAAGTCTGTTTCCAGAGCACTGAATTGAAGTCGCCGTTCTCGTTTTTCCAGGTACCGTCCGGTTCGTTCCAGATTTCGTAGCCGTCAAAGTTCTTGTTGTTCGATTTGAGTTTGTCGTTGATGACCGAGGTAACCTCGTTTTTCCAGTGGTTCATGTTCTGGAACCTGTAGGGCCAGCCGGGCAACACGTCGGCAAGGCGTATCTGGATCTTGGCGCCGATGCTTTCGACACGCGGGGCCACGAGGAAGGCACCGCCTATACCCTGCTGACGGCCGTTACCGCTACGCGCAGGAGAAAGGAAAACATTCGGCTTGAGCGGGGCGACATCTTTCGTGATATCGCTCGGGAGCGTTTCCGTAAGGCCGTAGAGCGAGCCCGTGGCCACATGGGTCACCGGCTTGATACTATCGCCAAGACTAACGTTGAGGTTGACAGCAGCCAGAACGCTTGCAGGCAGGGTGAACGTCAACAGCGCGATTGCAGGAATTTTCTTGAACATATAGCCATCCCTTGTGCGTTTGCACAAATACACACATATAAATGTATGTAAAAGGGCGCCTTCCAAGAAGGCGCCCAAATCAAATACTTTTGACAAAATTACAATGGGGTTTTAGGCTATCTCACGACGATGCGGAAGGCGTTGCCGCCCCGTTCCGGGCGAACCAGGTACGAGCCCGCACGGCCAATCGCACGCTTGGTTGCAACATGCAGGTCTTCGACACCGCGGGTCATGAACCTTGCCACCTGGCGCCCCTGCATATCGAACACCCTGTAGTAGCGCATACCTTCGGGTACCAGCACGGATGGCGTACGCAGTTTGTCCGTCGTTTCGACAGTGCCGACGTTCGCCGTCTCAGTAACATCCTTTTCCGGCTGGTTCTTGTAAATACCGGCGACTTCATCCGGGCCATACGCTGCAGGCGGGAGGTCGTTCCAACCAAAGTTCTTGAAGCCGAGCAGCGAGTATTCGGTCGGATCGTTCAACTGCTGGCGAATCGGAGCGATGCGGAACTTATGCGAGTATTCGCGGTTCGCGTTCAGGCGATATTCGTTGAGCGGTTCCGCACCCCAGCTGTTGATGCCGCCGAGCCCCATCTGGTGCAGGTCCACACGCATCGTGATATCCTTGTTGCGCTTGAGTTCCCACGGGAGCTTGGTATCGGAGAGCTGTTCCGGAGTGTAGTGCTGCGCGTTGAATTCCATACGCGGATTGCCCACAACCATCAAGCCCTTGCCGGTCTTGTCGCTGGTGAGCGTCGCCCACTTCACGTCGGTGCGCTGGCCCGTTTCGCCAATTTCCATATACATGACCGTCATGGAATCCACGAGAGTCGAGTAGATGCCCATGAAGGTGCCGCGGTTACGGCCCATGTAGTTCTCGTCGGGGCCGCGACCGAAGTAGCGCACCTTCTCGTAGCCACCCGGCACCGTGAAGAGGGTACCCACGTTCGGGATATAGCTCTTGGAGCCATCCGGGTTGAACGTGTATTCCACAACGATATCGCCACTGCCGTACACGTAGTAAGTCATCTTCATCTTGGAACTGCCCACGTCCGGGAAGCTGAAGTTGAAGGTCACACGTGTTTCTTGCGGAGAAACCTCATTGACTTCGGAGGTCACATTGCGGTTCTTGCTCGCCTTGCGCCATTCGCCGTGGCCCCTTTCCATGTTGAAGCCCTTGTCGTTATCGGTCGGGGCACGCCAGAAGTTCGGGATACCGCCGTTCTTGATAATGGTATCGCCACCGAGAACGTAGCTGGCAAGCGTACCCGCCTTCTCGTCGAAAGTAATCTTGAAGTCGGTACCTTCGATGGTGAGGCCGCTGACACGGGAAACCTTCTGGGCGCTCAGAGTACTGATATCCACTTCGGTAGACCAGGGCTGGTCATAGTTGACGCCGAACTGTTCATGAGCGACACTGTGACCCGCCTTCGCCCAGAGTTCATCCTTCTTGAGGCGGAAATCGATATCCAGATGGTATTCCGCACCGATTGTCGTCTCGATGTCCGGCAGTTCAATGGTAATTTCCTTCTTCTGGAGGGGCCCGATGTTCAACTGCGAGCCGCTCAGCTTGCCGTCCTTGATAATCTTGCCGTTTTCCCTGAGTTGCCAGATACCTTCGAGGAAGTCGCCGAGGTTCTTGAACAGGTAGCGGTTCTCGATTTCGATTTTGCCCTTCGCGGCGTCGACGTTCTTCACGCGCAGCTGGCTATACTGATACTTGACTTCCCACATTTCCGGCTGAATCGCACGGTCGGGGAACACGAGGCCGTTCGCGCAGAAGTTGTCATCGTTCTGCCAGTCGCCCCACATGCCACCGAATTCCCAGTACGGAGTGCCCTTGTGGTGCAGGCCCTGGTCAATGAAATCCCAAATAAAGCCACCGAAGGCGCGCGGGTTGCTATAGAAGGCATCCATGTATTCCTTCAAATCGCCCACAGAGTTGCCCATGGCGTGTTCGTATTCGCAGAGCATCACCGGCTTGTTCGCATCCTTGTAACCGGCGATGTAGTCGTAGCCCCAGTACATCTGGCTCGTCACGTCGGCATTGTTGTTATCGCCTTCGTAGTGCACGTAGCGGGTGGAGTCGATTTCGTGTGCGCGCTGGCGTTCAGAGGCAAACACGTTGCCGTTGCCGGCTTCGTTACCGAGCGACCACAGGATGATACTCGGGTGGTTCTTGTCGCGCTGCACCATGCTGTTCAGGCGGTCCACCACCGGAGCGCGCCAGTCATCGCTGCTCTTGGGCAGGTCACCGTTCGCACCGTGGCTTTCCACGTTCGCCTCGTCAATCACGTAAATACCGTACTTGTCGCAAAGATCGTACATTACCGGGTTGTTCGGGTAGTGCGACATGCGGAGAGCGTTGATATTGAACTGCTTCATCAGGATGATATCCTGTTCCATGCGGTCGTAAGTCACTGCGCGGCCATTATCCGGGTCGAGCTCGTGGCGGTTCACGCCGTGGAACTTGACCGGCATGCCGTTCACCAGCAGGCGCGGGGCTCCGTTGTCCTTCTTGATTTCGACCGTGCGGAAACCAATCTTGTTGCTTTCGACCTGGATGATCTTGCCCGCGTTATCCTTGATGGTGAGCACCGCCGTGTAGAGGTACGGCGTTTCTGCAGACCAGCGATTCGGCTTGGCATACGGGATTTCGAAATGCACGCTCTTTTCGCCACCGTTCGCGCCGATACCCGAGACCTTCTGCGCCGTCGGGGCAATCACTTCGCTGCCCGCATCGTTGTAGAGCGAAAGTTCCACCGTGTATTCGCCCGAAGAGGAACCCGTGGAGTTGTAAATCCAGGCGGTTGTCTTCAGCAAGCCGTCGGTATAGTTGTTCGTGAGGGTAGCGTCAATCTGGAAGTCCTGAATATGGACCTCGGGAACGGCGTAGATGTACACATCGCGCATAATGCCCGAAAGGCGAATGAAGTCCTGGTCTTCGAGCCAGGAGCCATCGCACCAGCGGAACACCTGCACCGAGATGTTGTTCTCGCCCTTGCGCAGGTACTTGTTGATGTCGAATTCGTGGCCCGTGAAGGAGTCTTCGGAATAGCCCACGTAGTTGCCGTTCACCCACACGTAGTATGCGGATTCCACGCCCTCGAAATGCAGGCGGATGCGCTTGCCGGCCCACTTGTCGGGCACGGTGAAGGTGCGGCGGTAGTGGCCCACCGGGTTGAAGTCGGTCGGGGCGCCCGGAGCGGACACGCGGTTGTTCTGCGCCCACGGGTAAACCACGTTGGTGTAAATCGGGTGGTCGTAGCCGAGAATCTGCCACGAGGAAGGCACCGGAATTTCATCCCACTTGGAAACGTCGTAGTTGTCCTTGTAGAAGTCGTTGTTGCGCTGGCTCGGCTTGTCCACATGGAAGAATTTCCACTTGCCGGAGAGCGTCTGGTACCATTCGGATGCATGGCGGTCGCCCTTGACAGCCTCTTCCACCGTAGTGTAGGGCATCGAGGTCACGTGCGGGTTAAGCCGGTTCACGCCGAAAACGCGCGGCTTGCCGTTCCATTCGTCGTTCGGGCCGCTCTGCGCAAAAGCGGTGCCCGTAAGTGCGGCGAAAATGGCCGCACACGATACTACCTTAGCTATCTGGAGATTCTTCATAACATCCTCTTTTGTTTTCCACACCATAAAGAAAAATACCCCTTTTTCGGGGGTATTTAAATGGTTCTAGAAGAGGTTTCGTGGATAAGTTGTCAATGGTTCGGCAAGCTTACCTCACCTGCACGCGCTGGATTTGGGCACGGTTCGTGACGCTGCGGACGATGTACATGCCGCTCGCGTAACCGGCACGCTTGAGCGATGCCGCCATATCCTGCGTAGATGTCGCGGAACCCAAATCGATGCGGCCAATATACTTGCCCGTGGCGCCGAACACGTTGAACTCGCCTTCGGCCATCGGGGCAAAGCGAACCTGCTTGAGAGCCGTAATTTCCGCATTCGGGTCAACGAAGTTGATCCAGTCCACGTTCAGGTAGGCGCCCGTAATCAGGAGCTTGAGCACGTGTTCGCCCTTCTTGAGCTCCACGGAACCGATTTCCACTTCCTTGTACGTCGTCCATACGCTGTCAACCTTCGGGAGCACCACAGATTCGGTAATTTCCTTGTCGTCAATGAACAACTGCATTGCAGAGGTCTCGAACGCGGTAGCCACATTCGCAACGATATTGTACTTGCCGTCGGCAGTCACGTTGATGGTGTATTCCATCCATTCGCCATCGTTCGTGTAACCGATGGCGTAGCCCGTGCAGGCGGCTTCCCCGCACTTGGAATCGCTGATATCCACCACGTCGACCTCGTCTTCGCGGTAGGCCTTGCCCTGGTTTTCACGGTCGTTGTCGTAGAAGGCCTTGTTGTGGCCGCCTTCGTCGTAATTTTCAGCCTCGATCTTGCCCGGAACCGCAGCGGCAGTGCCCTTGTAAGGCGTCTGCGGAACAGCAGTCTTTTCGCTTTCCATGTACCAGTAGTCGAAATCGAACCCGCCCTGCTTTACCACAAAGAACAGGTCGTCGACGCCGGCAGCATCGGTCACATCGAAGGTATGTTCTTCCCAAGCAGAACTTGAAGGGATATTCATGGATGCAAGGAGAGCGCCGTTTTCGGAACCGGCATGGAGTTCAAGCTTACCGCCGTTACCCCTGGTGCAAACGATAATGCGGTCGGCACCGTCGCCCATGTCAACAGAGCGCACCTTGGTGTAGAACCCGCTGTTCATCTTGGTAAGGAAAACATTGCCATATTCGGCACCGACATGCTCGATGATGGTATAGCCACCCGCCGTATTGACTGTCATGCCACCCACCCAAGACTTGGTCTCGGCTTCCACGCGCACGAACGGGTCAAGGTTCTTGATGGGCTTCACGACGCCATTGTTGGTAGCGCGGATAGTGGGAATGGTACCGTCGGCATTCCAGGTGAATTCTTCAATTGCGGTAGAACGGCTGTAGCCGCCGCCCTTCACGTTCTTCTGGTTGTGATAGAAGAAGAAGCTACGGCCCTTAAAGTCGACAATTCCGGAGTGGACGGTGAACGCGGAACCCGGTTCGCTACTCGGCATAATGACGCCCTTGTAGGTCCAGGGGCCCGTCGGGGAATCACTCCAGGAATAGTCAATGGATTCGGGAATGCCACCGGCGGCGTAAATCATGTAATATTTTTTCCCGCGCTTGTGGATCCACGGGCCTTCGGTATACTTGCCGTTAAAGGTGCTCATGTCGGAGACCTTGATTTCGCTTGCGCATTCAATCATGTTCTCCTTGAGGGGGCAGTAATAGAGCTTCGGGTTACCCCAGTAGAGCCAAGCCTGGCCATCGTCGTCAATAAACACGGTGGGGTCGATGTAGTCCCAGTTGGGGCCCGCCAGGTGCTTGCCGTTCAGGGCGTCCTTGAAGGGACCTTCCTTCTTGTCGGACACGGCCACGTTGATGGCGCGGCCACCTCGGGTGGATTCCACGGTCACGTAGTAATAGTACTTGCCATTGCGACGAATGCATTGAGATGCCCAGTCGCCGTTTTTCTTGGCAGAACCGTTAAAGTCACCCGCTTCCAAAATGAGGGTATTCATGTCGGTCCAGTTCACCATATCCGTGGTGCACGATACGCGCCAGCCGTGCATCGTGAAGAAGCTGCCGCCCTCGTCGTTGCCGGAATAGGTGCAAAGCGTATCGCCGAACACGACAGGCGCCGGGTCCGGAGAATAATAAGTCTGGATAAGCGGGTTTTCGGCCATGGCCTGCGTGCAGAGACCGAACCCTATCACGGCTACGGCTATTTTTGCTGTCTTGGCAAAACTCATAGAACATCCCTTTCGCCTAAAAGGCGACTTTTTTAACTCACCATTCTAAAATTATCCATAAAAAAGGCGAAAAAACCATGTGAAAGCCATGTTCGCGTGGATAAGTTGTCAATGGTTCGGCAAGAAGATCCCCACCTTGGTGGCCATGCGCACTAAACAACAAGTTGTTAAGTGCTGTCCGCCCGCCTGCGGGGATGACGATGTGCGCGGTTTTGCTCAAAGATCCCCGCCTGCTCCCCAAAGAGGATAACTCTACTAAGGCAACAAGTTGCCAAGTATCGTATAGCGGGGATGACAATATGGTTAAAAAGCGCGGATTTTGAGCGTTTTTTGCAGGTTTCCGCTGGTAACGACCGCAATGTAGTTCCCGCGGGCAAGGCTACCATCCTCACCGAATTCCACGAGCGAACTGCCGAAACCTTCATGCGTGCCAACCAGCATTCCCTGCACCGTGTACAGGCTGACCTTGAAGCCGGCATTGGAACGTATCATGAGCGAAACGGAGCCCTTCGAGAGCGATACGGGGCGCACGTCGAGCATCGTTACCGTCTTGCGCGCCTCGGGTACGGCATCCGTGCCCTTCGCGATGCTGAACCAGTCAAAGTTCATCAGGAAGTTGCTCTCGCCGGAATACTCGAAGCGGAGTTTTTGCTCGCCCGCGGCAAGCGCGATATCCGCCGTAGTCTCGTACCAGTCGTTCCAGCCGTTCGTCTTTTCGGGGTCTACCGTGAGGGTCGCGAGCGCCTTGCCGGTAGAATCCGTAATCGTGATGGTAGAGGCGGCCTCCGCCTCGCTCGCCACGCGGGCCGTAACCGTGTAGGTGCCCGCAGTCGGGACCTTCACCAGGTAGGTGGACCAATCGCCGTCGTTAATCCAGCCCAGGTTCGGCTCTCCCTCAGTATCATCTTCAATCTGCACGCCATCCATCGCGATGTAGCTTTCGGCCTGAATCTTGCCCGGAACCGTTACCGGCTCGAACGGCTGGTTCGTGAGTTTCAGATTGCCGTCAAATTCATAAATCTTACCCGGAACCGTCGTGGTCGTGAAGGTATTCGTACCGCTGACCAAATTCAGGGTCTGGCCCACATCGGACTTGATGGCGACATACGTGAGCTTGCCGCCCTTCCAGGCCATGGAATCAATCTCGAAGCCACCGCGGGCACGGATACCCTTGATAGAGCCGTCTTTCCACTGCGAGGGGAGTGCGGGCAGCAGGTTAATCCTGTTGTTGTGGCTCTGCATGAGCATCTCGTTCACGCCCGAAACCGCACCGAAGTTGCCATCTATCTGGAACGGCGGGTGCGCATCGAACAGGTTGTTGTAAGTCTTGTTTGGCGTGAGGAGCATGCGGATCATCGTGTAGGCATGGTCGCCATCGTGCATGCGGGCCCAGAAGTTGATTTTCCATGCAAGAGACCAGCCGGTCGCATCGTCACCGCGCTGTTTCAGCGTGACACCAGCACCCTTGATCAAGTCGGGGGTCTCTTCCGGCGTAATCTGCGCGCTCGGGAAAAGGCCGTACAGGTGCGAAATGTGGCGGTTCTTGTTGTTCGGGTCATCCCAGTCCTGCAACCATTCCGTAATCTGGCCGTACTTGCCCGTCTTTGTGGGCGGGAGTCTCTTGACGGTCGCCTCCATCCTGGCACGAACATCCTCGTCGACGCCCAGAATCTTGGAAGCCTCGATGGTGTAATTCAGAACATCGCGGATAATCTGGTTGTCCATCGTGGGGCCAAAGCAGACGTTATAACCACTATGGTCGTTTTCCGGAGAATCGCTCGGGGCCGTCACCAGATACTTGTGGCCGGTTTCAGGTTCTTCCACAAGGCTGTTCACGAAGAAGAGCGCCGCCCCCTTCATGGTGGAGTAAACGTCCTGGAGGTAAGCCTTGTCCGTCGGGTTGAACAGGAAATGTTCCCAGAGGTGCGTGCTGAGCCAGCCTGCGCCAGAGGGCCACAAGCCCCATGCGCCGTCAATCGGGGCGGTACGGTTCCAGAGGTCGGTATTGTGGTGTTCCACCCATCCCTCGTCTACGCCCCAATGCACCTTCGCGGTCTTTTCGCCCTGCGGGACCATGCTCTTGATCTTGTCAATGAGCGGCCACACGCATTCGCCGAGGTTCGCCGTCTCTACCGGCCAGTAATTCATTTCGAGGTTGATGTTGGTCGTGTACTTGCTGCCCCAAACCGGGTTCGTGTCCTTGTTCCAGATGCCCTGCAGGTTTGCAGGCTGGCCGCCCTTGCGCGAACTCGCAATCAGCAGGTAGCGACCATACTGGTAATGCAGTTCTACGAGCGAGGGGTCGTTCGTGGAATTGAAATTCTTCACGCGGGTGCTGGTGATATCGCCTGCGCTCGCGTCGGCAGTACCCAGGTCAATCTTCACGCGGTTAAAAATCGTCTGGTAGTCCTTGAGGTGCGCGCTGAGCAGGTCGTCGTAAGACTTGCCCTTCACCTTGCTCATGATATCGGCCGCAATGGCGCCCGGGTCACCGCTCACGTCATTATACGATTTGAAGTTTGTCGCAATCGTGAGCACGAGCATTGCGGAATTCGCGCCCTGCACATTGATATTCCCGTTCGAGACAGAGACCGTACCGCCATCGACCACCACGTTCAGGCGGTTCTGGAACTTGATGGAATTGACGGTCACGTCGTAGATAAGCGTGTTCCCGCTATTCGACATCTTGTTGTTGCGATGCGGAGTCGTCATGGTGGCCCCGAAACTCACCGAGCCGCTTTTATCGGCGGAGAGGCGCACCACAATCACGTGGTCCGGGTAGCTCGCAAAGTATTCGCGGGTGTACTTGACTCCCCCGCTCGTATAGGTCGTTTTCGCGATGGCCGTCTTGAGGTCCAGTTCGCGGCGGTAGTTTGTGGCCCCCGAATGCGACGTGGTAATCACGAGGTCGCCCACCGGCTGGAAGCTTGCAGGGCCAGGGCCGATCATATAGTTAGAAACGATGGATTCCGCCGTGCGGTAGTCCCCGCGGAACATGGCGTCGCGGGCATCCTTCAGGTGGCTTGCCGCGCCCTGCTTGTTGTTGTCGCCCGGGCCGCCCGACCAGACCGTACTTTCGTTCAGGCCGATAATATCCTTCGTGACGCCACCGTAAATGATGCCGCCCATGTAGCCGTTGCCGATGGGGAGGGCGTTCGTGAATTCGCCCGCCGCATCGCTGTTGTACCAGAGGGTGAGCGGGTTGTCCGTCGACGCGTAAGACAAGGTCGCCGCGCAAAAGGCTGCCGCGATTTTTACGCCAAACATCAGGCCAAGTTTCATACGTTCTCCTGGTTTTACATACACTCAAATCCAAAGATATATGCCGAAAACGCCAAAATTACGAACCGCAACCCAGTTTGCATTGATTTTTTATCAAGAAACGCCCATTTTGCATAAAAAAACCGGCCCGCCTATCCAGCGGAACCGGTAATCACTAGAGAGAGATGTCTAAAAAAATAACCGAGCGGCAATTAGGCACGCTTGGCATACTTCTTGTAGCTCTTGACCAGGAGGGCGGCGAGAATGCAGTACATATTGACTTTTTATCCTTTATTTTTGCGTTTTATCGTCGTTTTTATGTGATTTTCGCAACGACGGGCCAAAATTAACAAAAATTTACTAACGCGTCAAGGGAAAAAATTATATAAGAAAAACTTTTTTCTCCGATTTCCGGCAAAAAAAACGGCTCGCCTGCCCCTATACCCCGCATCCGGCACCCTCATTTTGGTTTTCTACCCGAAAAATTGGTATTTTTGGCGGTATGAAACGAATTATACTCATATGCCTTGCCCTCGCCCTCGGAGCGACCGCGCGGCCTTCCCTGCAACTCGACAGGGAGCGCGTAGAAGCGGGCAAGACCTTTGGACTGCAGCTTGTATACCCGTTAAGCGATTTGCCCGAAAACAGGAGCGGTTTTTCCATCGACACGCAGAACGGATTCACGTTCCTGGGCATGGACAGTACAGACCAGGTGATGCGCCCCAGCATGGAAGAAATGTTCAATTCCTTCTGGGGAGGCGGAAGCCGTGGCGCCTACAAGGCCCGCATTTACACCTTCAAGCTAAGGGCCCCCAAAAAGACAGGGCGCCTGAACATCGGCAAGGTCCTAATCGAATTTGAAGGGCAAAAACAACCCATCTCGGGCGAAATCCCCGTCAACATCCAGCGCGCCTATACCGACGATGCGCTCGGCGTATCGCTTACCGCAAGCAAGAAGACCATCTATGAAGGCGAACAGTTCTACGTAACGCTCGGGCTCCACACCTACGAGCATTTCGAGGGCAACCTGCAGGCGACAGACATGAATACGGGCAACGACTTCATCGTGCACCGCAGCGACCTCTCGAACCTAAAATTTGAACCCGTGGAAGGCAGCCGCCGCGAAATGCAGGCAAGCGCCAAGTTTGCATGGCTTAGCCCCACCAAGAGTGGCAACCTGCAGATTCCGCCGTTCAAGTTCAAGTACACCAAACGCGGCGAACCGAAGATTGTCGAAGAGAACAAGCAGATGGGCGGCATGTCGTTCCATTCGCAGAGCATCAGGCAGGAATCCGTCGAGGCCGAGGCCCAGTCCCCCACGATTAACATCATGGTGAAACCTCTCCCCACCGAAGGCAAGCCCGCGGACTTCAGCGGCATGGTGGGCAACTACAGCTTCAGCGCCAACTTCGACCGCACCGACGTAAAGGTGGGCGAAGCGCTCACGCTCTCCGTAGACATCAAGGGCGACGGAACTCCCGGCACCATTACCGACCCGAAATTCCCCGACTTTAGCGATTTCCGCTCCGTACCTCCCGAAAACAACATCAACAAGAAGGTCGTGGGCAGCAAGGTCATTACCAGCAAGAGCATCAAGGTGTTCCTCTACCCCAAAAAGAAGGGCGACTTTACCGTACCCGAGATTACCTACAGCTGGTTCAACCCCGCAAAGAAGAAGTACGAGACGGCAAAGGCCGGCCCGTGGAACATACACGTGGAAAAGGGTGAAAACGCTCCCGAGGCTATTTTCCAGAACCCCGTCACCGCAAGCGGCCCCGCAGCCGTGCAGAAGCAGGAGATTGAATCGCTCGGTAACGACATACGGTTCATCCATGCGGTCGGCAAGAACGCAAGTTCATCGCACCCGCACAGGAACGCCATTTTCTGGACCATATTCTTCGCGGCAATCCCGTTCTATGTACTCGTAACATTTGCAATCCGCAGGCGCCGCAAGCACAACAGCGATGCAGCCCTCGTGCGCAAGGGCAAGGCAAACAAGATGCTCAAGGCCCGGTTCGCAAATGCACGCGCGGCCCTCCAGAAGGGCGACGCGAAGGCCCTCTATGCGGCGCTCGAAAACGGGCTTATTGACTACCTGAGCGACAAGACGAACCTGGAATTCAAGGGCATGACCCGCCCGCAGATGAAGGAAGAACTCGCAAGGCTCGGCTTGAACGCAGAGACGATTGCGGCAATTGACAGCTGGCTCGAAAAATGCGCATTTGCACGGTTCGCCCCGGTGAACCCCTCCGCCGAAGAGCAGAAGCAGATGCTCGACGACGTCGAAAAACTTTGCGAAGGACTTAAGGTATGATGTCATCCTGAGCGGAGTGCAACGGAGTCTCTTTGGTCACTTGGGCTTCAGCCCTTAGTGAGCCATGATCCCCCTTGTGGGGAGAAGGATCCAGTAAAAGAATCAAGCCTAGATTCTAGCTCAAAGAGCTTAAGAATTGTAGAGCAACAAGTTGCTAACAATTCTATATTGCTTGCTCAGAATGACACGGTAACAAATGGAATTAGAGAAAAATGAAGAAAACTTTGTTTATCTTATTTGCAATCGCAGTGGCTTTCGGCCCGGCTCTTGCCGCCGAAAAATGCGCGGGCATCGAAGCAGGCGCCAAGGCATACAACGAGAGCGATTTCGAGCGAGCCATCGACGAATGGCGCACCTGCGTCGACAACGGCATGGAAGACGCCGACCTCTTCTACAACCTGGGCAACGCCTACTTCCGGAGCGGTAAGCTCGGGTTCTCGATTTACTACTACAAGATGGCGCTCCGGCTCCGCGCCACCGATGACGACATAATGCACAACCTCAAGTTCGCGCAGGCCATGACCCGCGACAAGGTGGAAGAAGACGAGGAAGAAAATCCCATCCTCACCGGGCTATTCAAGGCGCACCACGCTCTTTCCCTCAAGGCGCAACTTTTCACGCTGCTCGCCCTCTTCTGGATTATCACGCTCGTGCTTATCGCCCGCAAGCTCGTTATCGGAGAGACCCGCAAGAACATCTGCACGGGAATCGTATTCGCGCTCACGACAGTCTTCTGCGTCATCGGGGCGAGTGCCGCCTACAAGGTAATTGTCCTCGAGACAGAAATTACCGGCGTGGTGACTGCAGCCGATGCCGACGTGACAAGCGCACCGAGCGACAAGTCACAAACGCTCAACACGCTCTCCGAAGGGACGAGCTTCGAGGTTATTTCTGTGCAGGGCAACTTTGCCGAAATTCGCCTCGGCGAAAAGATCAAGGGCTTTGTAAAGCTCAGCGAAGTGGGGATTATAAAATAAGTCCTTCGGCTAACTGCGTTAGCCTCGCGCATACGCTCAGCGTATGCGATTTAGATGCAGGGAGTTAAAAGCAAATCCTTCGGCTAACTGTTCAAGTTAATTGAATCTCAGGAGGAGTGCGATTTCGAACTGCAGGATCTGGCGCAGGTGCGGGGTCTCGTCGTCGAGTTTCTCGTGAATCTGCCTGTACTCGATGTAGCTGCTCATCGACGCCATCTTGTTGAACTGGTAGCTTGCACTCGGGCGAATGAACCACTCGTGCGTACGCGAAGGCACCGTGCGGTCAGTCAGTTTCAGCTCGGGGTTATATGCGGTCGGGTTGCCCGTCATGTTGTACGCCGAGAGGTCTTCAGAATCGAACTTCCATTCCCTAAACACGCCGTCCGTACCGCTCTCCTTGTTCCACATGTTGTAATCCTTGTTTGCAGGCGTGTATTCCTTACGGATAGTCTTGTTGTAGTCGTAGCCCGCAGTGAGTTTCAGGTCTACGTTGTTGTCGAGCTTGAAGTACCATTTCCACAGCTGGAACCCGCGCTTTAGCTTGAGCGGGTACGAAATCGTGAAGTCATCGCCGATATTGAACGCAAAGTCGTTGTAAAGCGCCGTGTATATCCAGGGCGTATTCCAGAAGTAGTCCGTAGTGTCGGCGATGTTACCGAGCGAGTCGGGCCAGCACGGAAGCCCGATAACTTCTTCCTTCGGGCGCCTATCCGTAGTCTCTATCTTCATGCGCACGCTGTTCTCAATCTTCAGGTTGTTCTGCAACAGGAACGTAGCACGCACCAGCGGGTTGAAGTTAATCTGGTACGACCAGGAATCTTCCGCGCTCTGGAAGGGCTTCACGCTCGTCGTCTTCGTGAAATCGAACCTGTGGATTGTGCTCACGCTCTTGAAAGTATTCAGGAACGATACGCGCTGGGCAAAGTTCGGGATTGTCACACCCACGCCAATCTTGGGCCACACCGTTGTGGTGTCGATGTACAGCGGGTATTCACGGGACTGCGCGAAATCTTCCTTCCACTGCAGGTCACCCGTAAGGCCAATATCCCAGATGGGGAGCGTGATGCCCGTACCTATCTGGAAACTGCGCGATACCGCATGGCGGAAGTTGCCCTGGTAAACAAGCGTATCGACATCCCTGTTGCGGTACTGCCCGAACTTTTCGAAATCTCCGCGGGATGTTAGCCCCATGTCGCCCGAGACGATGTTCCAGAGCCCGCGATTGCGGTAGCCGTTGCCGATACCGAGACCGTAGAGGTAGTACTGGAAGGGAGTCACGCCCTGCTGCTCGTACAGTTGTGCCAGCGTGAAGTTCTCGCCCAGCGTGTTGGTACTCGCGGTCCAGTTGAACCGTATTTCACGCCACTTGATTTTTTCCACCGCGCTCACGGCCTTCGATTCCTTGCCGAAGAGTTTCAGGAAGCCGACAATCTTGAAGGTCGGGCTGAACTCGAAGCGGTTTGTCTGCGATATGGTCCAGTAGTTCTTCTCGAGATTGTTCTGGTCCATAAAGTCAAAGTTGTCGGGAATGGTCTTCTGCTGGTTAAAGTCAGAGGTGTACCCCATGTTGAACGGCAAGAATGAAATCAGTCGCGGGTTAAAGTTTATCTTGAACTGCTGCGTGCGGGAACGTTCGTTCCTCAATATGCCGTAGGACTTGCCGTACTCGCGGGTACCCACGCTATCCACCTTGTAGAACGTGGTGGAGTCGTAGCGGATTTCGTAGGAATCCGGGTTAGACATGTCGATTGCCATCGGCTTGCCGTTCGCATCCATTTTCGCGATAGTATCGGTCGGGATAATCACGAGACTGTCGCGGGAAACATACACCTTCCTGTCGGTATGGTCGTAGTCAAACACGTAGCCGCTCGCAAAGAGCCCGCCCTCGTCGGGGCTGAAGAAGTTTTCCTTCACGAACCCTTCGCGGTCACCGCCACCGTACATGTCGCGCTTGATGTTCAGGGAGTAGCTCGTAGACAGGAACGAAAGGATGTTCCAGCGCATATTCAGCTTGTGGTTCAAGTCCGCCGTGTAGGTCACCACCTTGTCCACCTGCGGTTCCACGTAGTCGGGGTCGCGCACCTGGTTCACGTAGCGCACGTAATTGAAGTCGAACAATGTCACGTCGAACGTCTGCGGCCACGGTTCGAATTCCGTCTTCGCGAGAGCCTTCAGGAAGCTGTTTTCGGACTTGGCGAGGGATTCGAACGGCTTGAACTTGAAGAGGCTGAACGTACCCAGCTTGTACTCGAGCACCGTGTGGTAAGAATACGTGGAATCCGATGCGGTCGTCGCGCGGCCCTCGGACTGCCGGTAAGAATAGCTCGCCGCCGGGCGTTCCAGGAATATCTGCGAAAGCGCCTCGCCCACCTTCGAATCGGCCGCCTTGTAACTCTTGCTATAGCTGATGCTGAAGTTCTTTTCGCGGGTGTAGGACTGGTAGCCCTTCGACTGAGCGTCGTCACGGAGTTCCTGTTCCTTCTTGTCCTTCGTCACGGCGAGCTCGTTCTGGAACATGTCCTTCGTGAGTTCGCCAAAGCTGCTGCGGTCAAGCGTCAGGTCATCGGAAGGTTTCATGTAGGGGCGCTTGGTCGTGCTCCTGTAACCGAAGCTCATCGGGATATGGAACCCGAGACTATCGGCAAGGAACTTGTTCAGGCTAAGCGTAATATCGCCCGAAACATCGAACTGCGATGCGGCCTGAGAAAGCTTGGGCTTCGGAGAACCACCCGAAGTAGAAAGTGTCGCGAAGGCTCCGTCCTGGTAGCGCACCGCACCCGAAACAGAAAGGAAGTCAGCGAAGTTCACCTGCGCAGAGGTTCGTGCAGCATAGCCCCATTCAGTATCCATGTCCGAAAGGCGCAGGTCGTCAATCCAGAAGGTTCCCTCGAGGTCTTCCGCCGACGCGCTCGAATCCGCAATAATCACGAAGCGCATCCAGTCGACGCTCGTCACGGCAGGGTTACCCACCAGCCTGAGCCGTTCTTCGCGGTCGCCGCCAAGTTCCTTCACGACAGGTTCCACGAACGGCGGGCGGCGTCCCTGCTTCAAATCCGAGAAGTCGGAAACGTTCATCGCGAAGGCGTTCGCAAGCCAGTTCTGCTCGTGGCAATCCTGCTCGCGTTCGCACGAAGTGCTATCGTACATTACCGGACGGAAGCTCCATTCATAGTAATCGTTCGAGCCCTCAAGCGAGCCGGAACCGAACTGCAGCGCGAAACGCACCGGAGCCTTCGACGTTTTCGCCTTCGTCACGTAATGGATTTCCATCTTGAGCGACTTGTACGACGACAGGTCCTTCTTGTCGGTCTCGAATATGCGCGTCACGCCCACTTCCTGGCCGGGGTTCATGTTCTGGTAGTCAAGTACCAGCGCAGTTTCCTTCAGGGGGGCGTTCGTCTCGGAATCGCGTTCCGTCTTGGTATTCGGGCTCTTGAAATACGTATTCGCGTTTTCGCGGCTATTGATGGTAGAAACCTTCACGTAGGTGGTATCGGTCGTACCCACCGATTCCGAAACGGAAGTTTCAATCCCGTTCACGCTAACAATCTGCGAGTTCTCGTTAGAAGACGTCTTGTAGAAGTCGGCAACCGTCGTTTCTTCCCAGGCGTTCCCCACCACGGCAAGGCTCACCACCTGCACCTTCGCTTCGGCAACACCCGGATTCAGCCGGCCCATCCAGAGCCTCGTATACAGCGACTGCGCAAGGATAGACTTGTAGTCGCTCCCTGTCGACGAGACAAGCGTGTCGTACTGGTTCAGCGGAATGCGCCACTTGCGCCAGCCGTTGCGGAGCACCTCGAAGTTCGCCGCGTTCGTATCGGAAAGGTCAATTCGGTAACGCACGAAGTTGATGTCGGTATCGAGCGAGCCGTTCTTGTTGATGTCCTCGGTATCGTAGGTGCGTTCACCGGCATTGTTCTCGGTGCCGTTGATAATCCTCGGCGGGTCACTGTCGTCGTCCAGGTCGTCGTCAAAGTTATCGAGCGCAATATCGGTCGTCGGGCCGGAGTTCGTCGAATTCCTCACCGAGGAGATACACCCGGCAATGCGACAATCCCAGACCTGGCGTTCTTCCTCGTCGCCCGTCTTGCCGTCCAGGCCCCTGTCATGGAGCGCAGTCGTCGAGCCCAGGTCATTTTCACCATCGTACTCGCCATTCGGGGCAAAGCCGTTTATGGAAATATCTTCGCTTACCTGGCCCAAATCGAGGAACAGCGAACCCACGTTACCGCGCGCCACCACCTCGATATACTTCATCTCGCTCAGGTCCTGGTAGTAGGCGCTGTTCGGGCGCATGATGCCGCCCCAGGAGTTGCCCACCAGGTTGTCGTTTGCACGGAGAGTCATCTTGAGGACGGTCAGGTGCTGGTTATCGACATCCGAGTTGCCGACATTCGGGTAGATGTACTTGTACAGTTCCGTATTGTTGCTATGCCAAATGAATTCACCCTGATGCTTGTAATCCAGGTTCTCAATGTAAGTCGAAAGGCTCGAATCCGTTCCGCCCGGAGGCGAAGCCTGGTACCACGAAAGTCTCGACAGCGGGTACGTGAGGCCGTTCGTCGTCGTCTCGAAATCTTCCACGAGAGCCTCGACATCGTCACTCGTGTTCGCATTGTGCCTGCTCGCCGCAAATTCGGCCTCGAACCGCCAGCTGGACTTTGCGTCCGTGTTTATTCCCGGAATTTTGTTCACGAGGTCGGTCAGGGCCTGCACCGTATCTTGCAGGCGGAGGTTCATGCCCCACAGCACGCTGGAGAACGGTTCGTTACCGAGAGTCGGGGTCTTCGCCGTAGTGCTCTGGCTCTTGTAGAGCGCGGTAACGCCAAAGAGCGAACCCGTTCCGAACCCGTAGCGTTCCAGCGGGAGTTCCGCGCGGGCGCCCAGCAACAGCTTGTTGTCTATCTCGAACAGCGGTTCACATTCGAAGGTGACCTTGATTTCCTTGTTCGGGTCAAGCGCGCGCTCGCTCAAAAGCTCAATCTGGCCGAGCTCGTAGTTCACCTCGTAGTCCGTCCCGCGGGTAAGCACGGTAGAACCCGCAGTAAGCTTTTCCGTGCCCGGTGAAATGTCCATACAGCTGGAGCCACTCACGGAGTAGCTCGAGTTCGGGTCGCGCACGCTAATCGTGGAACTGCGGCGCTTGCCCACCGATTCAAAGTAGAACTGGCTCGTATAGCGGCTCAGGTTGTAGACCGGGAGCGAGTAGAGCTGCGCCACCACGTTCGTAGAATCCAGGTTGCGCAAGGGTTCCAAGCAGTTCGCGCGCGCGCGCTCCGTAGCGTTCGGGCCGGAATATTCCGAGAGCGGCTTACACGGGAGCCACATCTCGCCGGTGTAGTTGCCGCTTGCATCCTTCTTGAAAATCGTAGCATCGCTCACGAGGGGCGTACCCGTCGTCGTATCCGCGACGCCGAGCGTCTTGAGGAACGTTCCCGCCACGCCCGACTTGTTCTTCATGCGGAGCACAAAATTCGAGGAACTCGCATCCGTAATGCCAATAGCGTACACGTTTCGGAGCATGAGCTTCCCGATGTCCGTCAGTTCGGCGAGTTCCGCATCCCACTGGATAAGCACAATCTTTGCCCCGTGGCTCATCGTGGTACCCACGCGCCCCGTGCCGTCTTCACTCCATAGGGCGGCAAGCAGCGTAGAGCGGGTCACGCCGTTCACCTTCACAATACCCGTCTTGGGGTCGTAGGAGTACTCGCTCGCAGGGATTTCCACCATGCGTTCGACAGTCTTCTCGATAGGCTTGCCACTAGGCGTCGTGTACAATACCTTGACATCGCGCCACACGTCGTTCTTGTTGTTGAGCGCGCTCCTCTTGAACAGCTTGAGGCCCGTTGCCGGGTAACTCGACGTGGTGCGGCCCGCAATGGCTGCGTTCACGTACTTGTCACGGGCATCGTGGTTCAAGAAGTAGTAGCGGTAGGCAACGAACTGCTTGTCGAGCACCTGGAATTCGGTTGTCGTCTCCGAGGCGTTGATGGTGTATTCCTCCTGGCTTCCACCATCCTGCGACGCGATGGTCGTAAGCCGCCAGTCACCCAGTTTCCAGTCCGCCTTGATACCGAACAGGCCCTGGTGGTTCTCGGAATAACCCGTAAGTTCCGTACCCGAAAGCGAGAGGGACGTAGTACCCGCTTCGACGCGCTGCAGTATGTAGTCCTCGAACTCGTCCTTGAACGATTCCTCGTACACCACGCGCACCTGGTTCTGTACGCCGAGCCCGCTTTCCACGTTGTTAATCTCGACCGTCACGTAAGGGCCAATCTTGCCCTTCACCATGAAGCTCGGTTCGTAATCGAGCGAAGGCGAAGGCCAGAGGCTCGTCTTGGTACTGCCTTCCGCATCGTCAATCTCGCCATAGCCCTTCAGGCGCACGTTCATGGTACCCTGGAGCATCAGCTTGGGCTTGTCGAACCCGAAGGTCTTCATCCACGCGGGCATGTTCACCGGAATCGTGATGTCGAACATCGAGCCCGTCTCGGGCGCCTCGTACCCGCCGTCGCGCTGGCCGATAAGGCTATTGAGCCACAGGTTCTTGCGGCCCACGTCGTACATGTCGGCCACGTAGTCGGTAAGTTCGGGGTAGTGCGCCGTCCAGAGCGTAGTCGTATCTCGCGACACGCTGTTCACGCGCTTCTCGCTCACGTCGAGCTCGCGGGTCGCCATGTTGATTTCGTGGTCGAACACCTGGCCCTTCGTTTCCTTCATCAGGCGGGGCGATGCGCCCACGCCCCCGAACGGAAGCAGGCTATTCAGCGGGTTCGAAGATGCCGGCAGCGGGAAGTACTGGAGGGTCGGCTGCCACTCGGTCTCTGCCGGGTCAGGGGCCTCTTCCGCCTCTGCATTTTCGGGTTCGCCCGCAGACGCGGAAACGCTCACGGAAGAATCTTCCTGAGACCAAGCGATGCCGAATGCCGTAAGGCACAGGGCCAAAAAACCCGAGCGGGTTCTATGTAAGAACCTTTTCAAAAGCAACAATCACAAAATACAGAATTCAGCCGAGCCAAATTCAGTTAAAAAGTGAATTTTCTGCCAAATTAGCAATTTTTCACTTTGCAATTTCAAAGTTGCAAAAAATTAAGGATTAAAAGTCATGCGGGAGGGGCCCCAGCTCAGAGTGGACGCCTACTCCTCAAAGAGGATAACTCAACTAAGCCACTAAAGTGGCAAGTTTCGTATAGGCGTCCGTGGCTGCGCTCGGTCATGTCGGCCTGCAAGCAGTCCGCCGCGACACTCGCTTGCACACTACTGCGAAGGCCTTGGGGGCATAAGAAGCAAAAGGGAGATCCCCGCCTTCGCGGGGATGACAGCTGAGAACGCAAAAAAAAGAAAATCCCCGCCGGAGCGGGGATTAAATCCTTTGGGCTGTTAGCCTGCGACTAGATGAACATCTCGATGCCGCCGCGGCACTTTTCCCAAGAGCGGTTCTTCTTGCACAGGAGATCCATCATCTTGTCGTAAGTGGCGGTGTTCGCGAAGCCCTTCCACAGGCGGCGTTCCACGGATTCGCCACTATCCTTGTCGATAGTGGTGATCGTGTCGTAGTAGGCCGGATTGTCCTTGAACTCGTTGATGAGAATGCCCTTCAGGTCTTCGGTGTAGATTTTCGAAGCGTACCTGAGGATAGACTCGTTGAAGTTGAGTTCGTTATCGACAAGCCATTCGAAATCCTGAATCGGGTCGCCGTACACAAGCCAGTGCTTGAGCGCGAGAGCAACCACCAGGTCCTTCACGGCGCTACGGAAGATGAACTTGTCTTCCAGGCGGCCATTCCAGGTAATCTTGGTCAGCGGGTTATCGTCGTTGGCCTCGATAGACACGCCCTTGCCCGGGGTAACCTTGCGGATCTTAATCGGGAGGCGGCTAAGGAGCTGCCATGCCTTCGTGAAGGCGATAGTCTTGCGGACGAAATCCTTTTCCTTGTCCGGGGCGACGCGCACGAACGCACCGAAGCAGCGCTGGTAAAGCGTTTCCTTGTCGAAGATGCAGTCGCTACTGCGGCATTCGCTGAGCTTGCCATCCATCATGAACAGGGTCTTTGCAAGTTCGGGGCGCATGCGGACTTCGAGCTTACGGGTACGTGCCTTGAGGCGCACGCCATCCTTGTAAACGTAGGTGAAGCCTTCTTCCTGGTAGCGCTGCCAAATGAAGAACTGCAGGTCGTCTGCGGCGCGCAGGTGGTAGCTGAACACCGGGTTCTGGCGGTTGTTGGCCATGGTCACCTGGTTCAGGAAGTTGTCGGCACCGGGGTACGGCACCACGACCTTCACGAGCACCTGCGGGTTCACGGGCTTCTTGCTCTTCTTCGCGTAGGTTTCGTAGGTAAACAGGGACTGGGCACCGTTAATGATTTTCGGGCGTTCAATGACGAGCACCTTCTTGCCGTCGCGTTCCTTGGCGCGCAGGTCATCACCGGTAAGGGTCATACCGTTGTGCAGGAACGGGAAGTCGTCGATATTCACGTTCTCGTCATCGTTACGTTCCATAGTCTGGAAGGCGTCGATGAGGGCCGCGTTCGTATGCGTGAGGTTACCGAGGTAGGTACGGATGTTGCTCGAGACAATCGCCATGTTGTGCTTTGTCTTGAGGCGCTTGCCGAGGGCTACGTGGTAATCGAAAATCGTGCGGATGGGGCAGAAACCGAGGAAGAGTTCGCCATGGTCGCTCGTGAGGTGGAGCGGTTCGGATTCCATCACGATTTCAAGCTTGTCGTCGGCGCTGCGGAGGTCGCGGGTAAGGTCGTCGTGCTCGGCGATAATCTCGAGCTTGGCCTTCACCTCGTTCTTCCAGATACCGAGCTTGCGGCGCATATCCTTGAGGGTGCGTTCCAGTTCAGAGTCGGTGAGGTCGCGGCTAGCCTTGGTGCGGAGCACCGTAATCTGGAGCGTTTCCATGTACGGGCGGCTTGCCGGAGTATCTTCGTCTTCCTCCTCGTCGCCGTCAGAAATCTTCTTCACGTCCCACGGGTCTGCCTCTTCACGCAGGGAGAGGAAGAACGGGTTTGTGGGGTCGCTTGTGCGGAAAACGGCAATCTGGAGCAGTTTGAGGTCGGAATTCAGGTGCGCGACAACCTTCTCGAGCGGGGTATCCTCGTCCAGGAATATGAAGAACTCCATGAAGCCCTGAGAATACTGGAAGCCGTGGAAACAGCCGTTTTCGTCCAGGTTCAGGTGCCGGAGAGCCTTTATTCGGTCGTTGGGATCGTTAGGGTTCAAGCTTAGGAGGCTAGCGACAAATGCCAGACGGCGTTCCTGCGATTTTGTTAGTTCCATTTTTTCCTCAACTATTATACCGGCGGCATACCATATAAAAACATTACATAATATGCCAGTATCGTAATTCGCACACTAAAAATAGTTTCAAAACTACAATTTGAGTAAAAAAATAACAAATCTTTTGTAAAAACACCACTACAAACGTCAAAAAATAGTGAACAAATGTACAGAAAATCGTTTTTTTTCTTTTTTTTCGGTGCCGCTTCCGCAAAATCGGGTAAAAATACTATGATTTAGGGGAGAGAAACTATCGACAAGGAGTGACGTATGAATCTGCTTGATATTATTGCCAAGGCAAAGGCCGAGAAGGCCAAATCGCTCGACCTGTCCCAGAAGGAACTCAGG
Organism: Fibrobacter sp. UWCM; assembly: GCF_900129735.1. Classification (NCBI taxonomy): domain Bacteria; kingdom Pseudomonadati; phylum Fibrobacterota; class Fibrobacteria; order Fibrobacterales; family Fibrobacteraceae; genus Fibrobacter; species Fibrobacter sp. UWCM. Next base: position 177,495 of record NZ_FQWR01000001.1, read on the forward strand.
CTCCTCCCGCCCGAGCTTTTCGAAATCGACTCCCTCGAAGAACTGAACCTCGACCGCAACAAGCTGGTCGAAATACCCGACGAAATCGGGAAACTCAAGAACCTGAAGAGCCTCTCGGTGAGCGAGAACGACCTGATGGAACTCCCCGAGACCATCGGCGAGCTCAAGAACCTGAACCACCTCTACCTGGGCTACAACAGCCTGTCCGAACTGTCGGCTAGCGTCGGGAACCTCGTGAACCTGAATACAGTGAACATCGCGAAGAACCAGCTCCTGGACCTCCCGAAAGAGATTGGCAAGTGGACAAAGGTCACCAAGCTCAGCCTCCACGACAACATGCTCTCCGAAATTCCCGCGACCATCGGCGACATGAAGAGCCTCGTGAAGCTCTACCTCGACAACAACGAACTCGCCTCCATCCCGGCATCCCTCGGGAAGCTTGCGAACCTCGAGATTCTCATGGTTTCGGGCAACAGCCTGAGCAGCGTGCCCTCCGAACTCGGAAACCTCAAGAAGCTCCGCGAACTCGTGCTCGACGCGAACCAGCTGTCGACGCTCCCCGAATCGCTCAGCCAGTGCGACAAGCTCGAGACAGTATCCGTCGTGGAAAACCCGATGGAAGAAGGCGTACCGCACGCACTCCTGAACAAGAAGGGCCTGAAGGTAGATCAGTAATTCTTTAGTCGTTAGTCATTAGTTGTTAGTCATTGGCAAAACCATCGTGCCTTCGGCACAAAAAACTAATGACCATTGACCAATGACTATTGACCATGTTTAGGCGTTTATGTTCCGGCATCTCGTATATCTGCCGCTTGTAGCGATGCTTGCTGCGTGCAACGACTTTTTGTCGCCTGTAGAGAGCATTCCTGCGCCAAGCGAGTACGAATACAACTACTGGCTGTTGCAAAAGACCTACCTCTACGGGGAAGAACTGGCGGCGATACCCGAAGAGGGGGATTCCGTGCAGGCGCTCTTCAGTGTGCTTACCGACAGGTACACCCGCTATACGGAACCTTCGCACAGCGAGGCAGTCATTGAGTCGCGCAACACGAGCATCATCACCGGCGACATCGGCGTGGAGTTCTTGCGCGACGTGAGCCTCGAGCATCCGCTGTTCATCAACCGCGTGTACCCCGAAAGCCCCGCCGACCGTGCGGGCGTTCCCCGCTACGGCAACGTCATTTCGATAAACGGGGTCGAACTTACCGGCGACGACGCCTACTCCACCTACAGGAGCGTTTTCAACGACACTGCGGACATCTCCCTCGAAATCGAGTACAACGGGGAGGTCAAGACCTACGACATGAAGCGCGAGACCATCTACGCCCCGACGGTATTCGTGGACACGGTCGGCGGACATGCGGTCATCAACATCCGCGAGTTCAAACCCGACACGTACGACCGCGAAAACGGCACCTACGGGGAACTCAAGAAATACCTGGAATCCTCTACGGGCGACAAGTCACCGCGCATTCTCGACCTCCGGAACAACCCCGGCGGGCACGTGGACCAGTGCATCCGCATGGCAGACCTGTTCGTAAGGCAGGGGACGCTTTCTTCCCGGAAATGGTACGCGTTCTCGCCCGACGGGAAGCGCACCGAGTACAACACGAAAAACGACGCCACCGCGGGCGATCCCGGAGAAGGCGGGAAGTTCGTGTTGCTCGCCAATAACGGGAGCGCATCGTGTGCGGAGATTTTTGCAGCCGCGGTCACCGAACTCGAAGATATCCCGCTCGTGGGCATTACCACCTACGGCAAGGGAATCGGCCAATCGTCCTGGAGCACGCCCGCAGGGGGGCTTGCCACCATAACGACGCTCGAGTTCTTGACCCCGAAGGGGAATTCGTACCACAAGAAGGGGCTCGTGCCCCAGTACCGCTGTGAAGGCGGCGCGAGCATCGCGTGTGCCATCGAGGCGGCGGAGGTTCACTTCGGCGGGGTCCCGAAAAAGACCGGCTATGCGCCCGCAAAGGCGGCAGGCTCTATGTCTAGAAATGTTGTCAACGAACCGGAAATCATCGTGCCCGAAAGGCCCCGATACGAGATTCCCGGCGGCGCACTTGTCGAAAATTTTGTAGTTTGGTAAAGAAAAAACTTCAGCAAGCAAAGCTAGCCTCGCGCATACGTAAACGTATGCGATAAAAAAGGAGAAGGTATGAAATTCACGCATCTGTTTATAGCTGGGCTTAGTGCAGCTGCATTGCTGTTCCAGGCCTGCACGACATCCGCTTCTGACGAAGAAATTCTATCGCCTTACATGGACGAGGAATCCTTTAGCCGTCTACCCAAGGCCCAGCAGGAATTACTCTTCACGAATTTCTTTCTCCAGGCGATGTACGTCAATGCCGAAACGGAAGTCAAGGACGTCAACAAGTACCTCGACGAAGGCGCAAAAAATGGATTTACCGAGGACGACTACGAATTCCCTGACGTATCGTACATGTACTCGACCCTGAGCGACAACTTCACGAACTACTTCAGCCCGTATATCGCAGAAAGGATTCTCAAGCAGTTGGTCTATTCCGAAGCGACGGCGGGCATCGGCGCGGACTTCCAGGAAATTATCGAGACCAACTGTACAACGGACGGCTTATGCACCAATTCCGGTACGCTCGTATTCAAGCACGTGTACAAGAACGGCCCTGCAGACAAGGCGGGCGTGCTGAAGGGAGACACTCTGCTTACGATTGACGGAACGGGCCCCCGCAACGAGCAACACTTCAGGAGGCTCGAAGCCGTATTCGATGCCGGAGAAACCGTCCCCTTCACCATCAAGCGTGGCGAGGACACCCTCAATATTTCAATCACGTTCGACCAATACTTTTCCCCCACAGTCTTTGTCGACATGGTCGACTCCATCCCGGTAATTACCGTCACCGAATTTACGGACACGACCGTACTTGTCACCGGCACGTACGGAGAATTCCTCGACGCCCTGGAAGAAACTGCCGGCGCGAAATCCACCATCATCGACCTTCGCGGAAACCCGGGCGGCACCGTGGAGCACTGCGTCAACATGGCGGCAGAAATGCTCCCCAAGAACGACACCATCATCACGATTATCAGCCACACCATTGACTCCCTCACCGAGGAGCCCTATATCGACACGACAACCTATATTACCAAAGAGGACGGTATCGGAGCCGAGCGCTACTACGTGATTCTCGCAGACAGCAATAGCGCCAGCTGTGCGGAACTCATGGTTGCAGGCGTCGTGAGCAACACGAAATCACCCGTCGTGGGGCAAACCACCTACGGCAAGGCCATCGGGCAGTCGTACCTGGAAACCATCGCGGGCGGCCTCACCGGCATTACCAGCATGAGGCTCCTGGACAAGAACTGGGGAACCTACCAGAAGTACGGAATTGTCCCGGATTTCGAAGAAGGGGACTCCAACAAGGCGATGCAGAAGGCGGTTGAACTCGCGAAGGAGGGCACGGCACAGCGTACGCAGGGCTACGGCACCGTCGACAAGGGGCACTTCACGCTCGCGAAGAAGCACGGCAACAAGGAACTCGACCGCGGGTTGTTCAGGATAATCCGCAGGTAGTTTTTTAGACTAGGGAGGGCGAGCCCTCCCTAAGACCCTCCCGACACTTAATAATTCGTTTCGTTCTAGTCACAAGATTATGGTAAGCACGAATTATTTACGTGCGCACCTGCGGTGCAAATAAAAATACCTCCGCATTGAGCGGAGGTGTTTTTACTGATTTTCTAAGCAGCCTTATTCAGCCTTCGGGGCTTCGGCGGGCTTGGCCTCTGCCTTCGGGGCTTCGGCAGGCTTGGCTTCGGCCTTCGGGGCAGCAGGCTTTGCAGCCTTCACAGCCTTGGCGGGCTTGGCAGCAGGTTCAGCCTTCGGGGCTTCCGGAGCCTTGGTGTCGATGAGTTCCATTTCGAACACGAGCAGGCTGTAGCCCGGAATCTGAGGAGGACGGCCGTACGGGCCATAAGCGAGGTCGAACGGAATCCATGCGGTAACCTTCTCGCCCACCTTCATGAGCTTGAGCATTTCGGTCCAGCCCGGAATCACGGCGTTAATCGGGAATTCGAGCGGCTGGCCACGGTCGATGGAGCTATCGAACTTGGTTCCGTCGAGGAGCGTTCCGGTGTAGTGCACCTTTACCACGTCGGAATCACCCGGAGTAGCGCCCGTACCTTCGGTAAGCACCTTGTACTGGAGGCCCGAAGCAGTCGTCACGACGCCTTCGGCAGTCTTGTTCGTCTCGAGGAAGGCGGCGCCTTCGCTCTTGCGCTTTTCAGAAGCGATGCTGTCCTTCTTCTGAGCTTCAAGCTGCTTCTGCTGCTGGATGTTCATGAGGGTAGCAAACACGGTGGAATCGTTCATCAGGTACTTGCTGGAATCCTGGCTGAAACGGTCCTTGAAAGCCTGGATAAAGAGGTCAAGATCCAGTTCGATGGAATCGCGGGCCACGAGCTGGGCGTACACCTGGTTGGCAAAGTGCGCACCGAAGGCGTAGCTGGTCGTATCCTTCTGGGTAACCAGGGAGGTCTTGGCCGGAGCACTCTTGCTCGGGCACAGCTGGTCACAGCCGGTCATGAGCATGGCGAGAGCGCCAGCGGCAATAATCAATTTTGTTTTCATAGTGTCCTCTTTTGAGTTTATTTTAGACGCTATTTAAAATAGCAAATCAAACGTGATTTTTCTCACATAAAAGTATTTTTTACACTTTCTTTTCGTATATTTTGCCGTATAGTTCTTTTTTACCCCATTCAAGGAATTTTTATGTGCGGAATTGTCGGTTACATCGGTCAAAGCGAAGCATTGCCCATCCTGGTCGGCGGGCTCAAGAAGCTCGAGTACCGCGGCTACGATAGCTCGGGCATCGCTGTCATCGAGAACGGCAGCATCCACGTGGTGAAGGCTTCGGGCAAGATTAGCGCGCTCGAAGACAAGCTGAAAACGCAGAAAGTTACCGGAAAGACCGGCATCGCGCACACCCGCTGGGCCACGCACGGCGCCCCCACCGTCGAAAACGCCCACCCGCACACAAGCTACGACGGGAAAATTTCGATTGTCCACAACGGCATCATCGAGAACTACGCAAGCCTCAAGGCAAAACTCATTTCGGAAGGCATCAAGTTCCAGTCCGAAACCGATACCGAAGTCCTAGCACACCTCATCGCCCGCTTCTACAAGGGCGACCTGAAGGCGGCCGTGCTCAAGGCGCTCGACAAGGTGGAAGGCACGTTCGGCCTTGCCGTCATCTGCAGCGAGGAACCGGGCACGCTCATCGGGGCACGCCGCGGCAGCCCGCTCATCCTCGGCATCGGGAGCAATTCCGACTTTTTCCTCGCGAGTGACGTCTCTGCAATCATCAACCACACGCAGAAGGTCGTTTACCTCGACGATAACGACATCGTGCAGATTACGGGCAACAACTACTCCATCGTGAACATGAACAGCCACGAGGTGCAGCGCGAAGTCAAGGACGTGGAATTCGACGCGGACGCCGTCGCGAAGGGCGGGTTCGCGCACTTCATGCTCAAGGAAATCTTCGAACAGCCCGAAGTGTTGCGCAACACCATGCGCGGGCGCCTGCTCAGCGCAGAAGGCAACGCCAAGCTCGCGGGCCTTGACACGAACATCAAGGAACTGAGAAACATCAACCGCATTATCATTACCGCATGCGGCACGAGCTACTACGCGGGCATGGTCGGCGAATACATGATCGAAGACCTGGCGGGCGTCCCCGTGGAAGTCGAGTACGCCTCCGAGTTCCGGTACCGCAACCCCATCATCAAGCCGGGCACGCTCGTGCTCGCCATCAGCCAGTCCGGCGAAACCGCCGACACGCTTGCGGCCCTCAAGGAGGCCCAGCAGAAGGGTGCGACCGCGCTCGCGATATGCAACGGCGTGGGCTCCACCATCGCCCGCACGAGCGACGGCGGCGTATACCTGCACGCGGGTCCCGAAATTGGCGTGGCTAGCACCAAGGCGTTCACATCGCAGGTGACCGTGCTCGCAATGATCGCCCTCTTGCTCGGGCGCCAGCGCAGGCTCAGTTTCGAAAGCGGCGCAGACATCGTGAAGGCGATGCAGGAACTCCCCACTCTCGTGGAGCAGACCTTACAGCTTTCGGACCAGATTGCGGGCATTGCGCAGAAGTACGCGAAGGCGAACAACTTCCTGTACCTGGGCCGCCACTTCAACTACCCCGTGGCCATGGAAGGCGCCCTGAAACTCAAGGAAATCAGCTACATCCACGCCGAAGGCTACCCCGCCGCCGAAATGAAGCACGGTCCCATCGCCCTTATCGACGAGAACATGCCGGTGGTCGTGATTGCCCCGAAGGATGCGCTGTTCGACAAGGTCATCAGCAACGTGCGCGAAATCAAGGCACGTGGCGGCCGCGTCATTGCAGTCACCACCGAAGACTGCAAGCCGCTCGACGAGTTTGCGGACCACCTCATCAAGGTGCCGAAGACAATCCCGATGCTCATGCCTATCGTGACATGCGTTCCGCTTCAGCTCCTCGCCTACCATATCGCGGTACTTCGCGGCAACGACGTGGACCAGCCGCGCAACCTCGCAAAGAGCGTGACGGTGGAATAAGGCAAGTCTCGGAACTATTTGATTTTCTAGATTTGGAATAATGACCGAAATCGAGGAACAGGAAGATTACGAAGTCCGAATCGGCTCCTTTAACGGGCCGATGGACCTGCTCGTGTACCTTGTCCAGAAGAAGGAAATGTCGCTGGACCAGATCCCGATTGCAGAAATCGCGGACGACTTCCTCGCATGGGTCAACAAGATTGGGGTGACCGACCTCTCGAAGGCGGGCGACTTTTTGTACATGGCGAGCCGCCTGATGGCCCTCAAGGTGCAGGAACTGCTCCCGGCAGAAGAACGCGACCCGGAACTTGTCGAAGAATACAACGCCGACCGCGAAAAACTCATGCAGGAGATGCTCGAGTACCAGCGCTACAAGCAGGTCGCGGGCGGGCTCCAGGACATGGAAGGCAAGAACTTCGGCACGTACAGCCGTGGCCGCCTCGAAAAGACGCAGAGCGACGAGGACACGCTCGCCGACGCAAACATCTGGCAGCTTTTCCGCGCGTACCAGAAGAGCCTCAAGACAAAGATTTCGGATACGGTCCACCACATCGAACTCGACTACGTGACCATCCAGGACCGGCAACAGGCGATAAACAACTACCTCTCGGTAAACGGGCGCGCACTCTTCGAGGAACTGCTCGACAACGACAGCCACCCGATTGTAGCCGCAGTGACCTTCATGGCACTCCTCGAGATGATAAAGACCGACGAGGTGGTGTTCCGCCAGAGCGAACTCTTTGGCCCCATCTGGATTTACCGCAAGAAGAACAACCCGGACTATGCCGACGAGATGGCGCGCGAGACCGTGTTCTACTCGAAGGACCCGGACGTGAAACCCGGCCTGGTGGAAGAAATCCGCAACATGGCGCTGGCCCGCTCACAGGCAGGCAGCGTGGGCGATATCGCCGCCGTGATGAAGGAGGCCGTACTCTGGACAACCCGCGGGCGCGAGGTAACCGAGGAAAACCTGCAGGCCATGCTCGAAGGGCGCGAAGACCTGAGCGAAGTTCAGGAGAACCCGTTCGCCGAGATGATGAAGGAAGACGATGCTGCGGAAAACGCCCAGGCTCCGGCTGAAGGCTCTCCAGCGGAAAGTGCCACACTAGCAGACGGATCGACGGGCACACCAGCCGACGCTCCGGTTGAAAACGTGCCGCCGACAACTGAAACGGTATCGCCGGTTGAAGAAACCGCAAGCGCAGACAAAGTAATTTCTTCACAGCCCGAACCTCCCGCAGAAACGGAAAAGCCGGCGGCTCCTGCAACATCGCAGATGAGCGACGAGGAATTCGAGGCATTCATGAAAAAGGCCCAGGCGTTCTACGACACCCAGGCCGAGGAAACCACCTCAAGCGAAAACATCGCCGAAGATTCCGACGATGATGATGACGATTTTCCGTCACTGGAAGTCCATTCCGGCGACGACTAATGCGACTAGGGAGGGTTTCGCACGGCTACGCCCTCCCTAAGACCCTCCCAACGCTCGAAACAAGTTTCTTCGCGGGCACCTTCGGTGCAAAAATTTAATCCCAGTTGATGCTCGGCGGAGGGTCCTTCAGGTCCTTGTTCTGCTTGGCAGCCTCGAACTTCTTTTCCAGGAGTTCGGCGCGGTTCTTCTGCGCCTCCTTCGCGGCGGCAAATTTCGCTTCCAAGTCGGAACTGCGCGACTTCTGCTCCTTCAAGAAGTCATCGAAGGACTTGACCTCCTTCTTGAACTCCTTGTGGCTCAGCACCTCGCCCGTATCGGCATCCACTACGATTTCGCCCTTGCACATGGGGCATTCGATGGTAAGCGTCCTTACGGCCATAACGCCCCCTAGTCCCTGCGCCCGCCGATGAGACCTGCGCGGTACGCCCAGTAGAGCAGTTGGAGAATCGAACTGACTGCTGCAGCCACGTAGGTAAGGCCCGCGGCAAACAGCACACCCGAGACGGTGTTGTACTCGCGGCCCTGTGCCACCACGTCCATGCGGGCGAGAGCCTTTTTAGCGCGGCTAGAGGCATCGAATTCCACCGGAACGGTCACCAGCGTAAAGAGCGTCGTCGCTGCAAACAGGAGCACGCCCACGATAGATATCGGCTGGCCTATCGCCTTCCCGAATCCCATGAGCATGATGCCGATAATCACGAGCCACGGCCCGAGATTGTTCCCGATGTTAGCGACCGGAACGATGGCAGAGCGCAACCACATGGGGAAATACCCCTGCGCATGCTGGATGGCGTGCCCCACCTCGTGGGCGGCGACACCCGCGGCACTCGCATTGCGGCCGTTGTATACCTCCGGAGAAAGGTTCAGCGTCTTGTTAAGCGGGTTGTAGTGGTCCGAAAGGAACCCGTGATGCTGCAGCACCTTCACGTCGGTAATGCCTGCATCCATGAGGATTGCCTTCGCCACGTCGGCGCCGGTAAGCCCGCTAGAAATATTCACCTTCTGCCCCGCATTGAAGCGCGACTTGACCATCAGCGAAACACCGCCCGAAAGAGCGAGCGTCACCACGAGAATCATCATGTAAAGCGGATCAAAATACATCTGTGTTTCCTCAATGAAATATTTACACTCTAAATGTATAAAAACAAAGCCGGAAAAGGTAACACCCTGTCCGGCGTATTCGCATTTCATCAAAAAAAAGCAGGCTACATGTCGCCGATGTCAATCTTCGCCTTGTCGCGGGCGCGGGTCAGGACAAGCCCCAAAACCAGGTACACGACCGCCTGGATTGCAAGCTGGTACAACTTGGGCGCAACCTCGTATATATCGGCCCCCATCTGCTCAATGGAGAGCCACGCCGGTATGGCAAAAGTGCTCGGCAGTATGTACGATATTGAGACCATCCACTGGGGCATCAGGTAACTGGGCCAACTGAAATTCGCAAGGAAGAGAATCGGGATGGAAAGGTACAGGAACAGCTGCATGCTGGATTCGCGGCGCAAGAACACCTGCGAGACGACCATGCCCAAATTGATGACCGATGCAAGAAACACGAGGGAGAACACCATCATGGGCAAAAGTTCACCACGTCGCGGAAAATCGAACAGGTTGTAGATGATGCAGTGATAGAAGAGGATAAACGAGCAGTAGTGCAAAAAATAAGCAAGCGCACGGCCAAAGTAGCGGTATTCGGCAGTCTCGTTCTCGACGGGACTGTCACGGAATTTTTTGCGGAACCGCCTGTGGGCGCGCGAACCGCCCAAGACGCAGATACCGATAATGAGCGACTGTTGCAGAATCACCACGAGCACGCTCGGCACCACGTAGTTGGAATAGCTGCCCGAACTGTTGAACATTGTCTGGATGCTGATGGGAATCGGGTCGCGCATGGCAATCGCCTTCGCGGAAGGCACTTTTTTGCCCAGGGCAATTTGCTTTACTTTGTTTGTAGCACCGACGGTAAGCGCGCATGTCGAGAACGCCGTACCTATGGCACCGTGCAGCATCACGTAAGCACCGTGCGTAAAGATGTTCACCGAAACGGGGCGCTTGGCGCGGATGTCCTTCTCCATGTTCTCGGGAATAACCATAAACCCGAATATCTCCTCGCGGGCCATGGCCGCCTCGGCCTCGTTCATTTCGGCATAGATAGACTTGACCTCTATCTGCTGGGCAGCAGATGCCATGCGGATAAGGTCGCGCGACATCGCAGTATTGTCGAGGTCGACAACTGCAACCGGTACCTTCGATACCGTCTGGTATATGTAGGGGGTCGGGTAATAGAACGCATACAGGACCCCTGCCACCACAAGGAGGAGAATTGCGGCAGGGTCCGTGTAGAAGAGCTTCCACTCCGCAAAGGCAACTTTCCAGAGGCGACGAATCATGTTACCGCCTCCGTTTTTGGGTCCATACCTGCGACATCCATGCCGGAGGACTGCCCGCGGGCAGCTTCACGGCGCAGGTGCTGTTTCCAGCGCATCGACATGAGGAGCGCGCCGAGCACATTCCAGAATATCGCCATCCCGATAAGAATTTTCACGGAATCCCAAGCGGGGGCCGTACTCACGTCACCCAAGAGCATCATGGACTGCACCTTGAGTGCGTGCGTGAGCGGGAGAACAAACGCAAAGCAGCGCACGGCAAAGGGCATCGCCATCACCGGGAAGGTCTGGCCCGCAAAGGCGAACGCGGGGCTCCCGATAACGCCCGCCGCACCTGTCGCTATGCGCATCACGCCCACCACGCCTATAAAAACGATCCCTGCACCCGAGCAGGCGCATATCATAAACAACTGGGCGGCAGCAGTCATGACAAATTCATCGAACGTGAGCGGGGCGAGCATCCTGTGGCAATAGGCGTAGCAGCCCATCAGTTCGAGCCAGAGAGCGATGTTCATCGGGAATACGCTCGCCACCCACAGGGTAAGGCGCGAACCGCCCGCATAGCGGATCATCTCGGTAACGCGATGGTCACGAAGCGGGAACGAGAGTACATACACGCCCACAATCATCGCCGCAAGGTGGAAAATCGCCGTCACGAGCCCGAGCGCTAAAAACCCCTGGTAGTTGCCCTCCACGTTCCCCACGGAATGGATTTCGGTCTTTACCGGGTCGGCGATTTCGGGCACGAACATCTCGCTACCCACAGAAGAAATTACAGAGCGAATTTCCTTGGTCGCGAACATGTTCGTGAGGTAATTTTGCCCGCTGGAATACACGGGGATCACGGGAGTCTCGAGCCGGAGCGCCCTGCGTTCCAGTTCGTTCGGGAGCACAAGGAACCCTTGCAAATCCCCGCGGACTACCGCACGTTCGCATTCATTCATGCTGCCGCATTCAAGCTTCACGTCCAGAACGGGGCTCGAACGCAAGCGGGCGTTTATCTTGTCCGCAAGCCTGCTGTCGTCTTGCATCACGATGCCTATGGGCACGTGCTGCACAATCTGCGACGTGAACATGCCCATGGTAAAAAGCGATACGCCCACGGGCAACACCAGGAGAATCATCCACAACACGATATTGTGGCTGAAGTAGATTTTCCTGATGGTATTCAGCAGGCCATTCAAAATCATGGCAAATCCCTGCTACTGGATTGCATCTACAGAAAGGAGCACGCTCATGCCGGGGCGCAGGTTTTCAACTTTTTGCGTGGGGCGCAGGCGCACCTCGAACGTCTTGAGGTCGAACCCGCCACTTTCCTTGCTGCTGCGCCAGGTGGCATAGTCTCCCACGGAAGCGATGTAGCTCACTTCCATTTCAACCTGCCTGTCGAGCGCCGGAATGCTGAGAGTAAACTTCCTGCCCTTGTACACGTTCTTGAGCATGTCTTCGCGCAGGTGGAATACCGCCCAGGCATCGTCCAGGTCGGTCACCGCGATTACGGGCATGCCCGAGCCCACGACCTCGCCCTCTTCGGCAAGCTTGAGCGAGACTTCGCCACTGATGGGGCTACGGATCTTGGTTTCTTCGAGGTAGGCGTCCACCTCGGCGGTGGCGCCGCGGGCCTGCATCACGAGGGCGTTCGCGGCAGCCTTGTCTTCGCTGCGGGCGCCGGCCACTGCCTGGTTGTACTGCGCCTTCGCGGCGTCGGCAGCGGACTGGCTCGCCTTCATCTGCGTTTCGGCTTCGTCGCGCTTCTGCAGCGGGAGCACGCCCTCGTTGTAGAGTTTCTGCACGCGGTCGTAGGTGTTCTTCGCGAGCGTCGCCGCATCCTGGGCGCGGTCGGCCATCGCCTTGAGCGCGGTGATATCTTCACTGCGGGCACCGTTGCGGGCCTTGCTCGCCTGGGCGCGTGCGGCACCGAGGGCGCCCTGCGCCTGCATCTTCTTCGCCTCGATTTCGGGGCTGCTGATTAACGCCACAAGGGAATCCTTGATGACGATGTCGCCCTCGTGCACGAACAAGCGTTCGATGCGGCCGGGGACCTTCCCGGCCACAAGCACGCGCCTAGCCTCCATTTGCCCCTGCAGGAACTGCTCGCGGGGAGCGGTCGCAAACTTCTGCAACTGCATGATTCCAAGCACCACGAGGACAATCAACGCGGCGACAACTATAACCTTTCCGAGAGTTTTCAGCACGTTCATTATTTCTTCTCCGTATTTTCATTTGCAGGCAAGGGTTCGGCGGGATTTGCGGCAGTTCCGACCGCGGCAGGCGGTTCACCCGCAGTGTTTTCTGCGGGCTGCACGGCGGCAGGTTCGGCGGGGGCCGACGCGGCAGCCGCATCGGCGGTAGGCTGCGTTTCGGGTGCAGCCGGTTCGACAGGCGTTTCTGCCGGCGCGGATTCCTCCGGCTTTTCCACCGGGCGTGTCGCATTCAGCATCGTGCCCGCATCGGCAACCTCGCCAGATGCTTCCAGCAGGCCGAGCCATGCAATCACAGCATCGAAATGTGCCTTCAGGTCGGCCACCTGCAAGCGCGAAAGCGCAAGCTCCGCATCCACCACGTCAAGCCCGGTTGCAAGACCCGCCTCGTAGGCACGCGTCTGGCTGCGGAGCGCCTCGTCGGCGAGCTCGCGCGTCTTGACGAGGCTCTGCAGGCGGCCCCGTGCATGTTCCAGTTCACGCCAGCGTTTTTCTACCAGCAGGCTTATATTGTCGAGAGTCTGTTCCTCCATGTTCGAGAGCGAGCGTTCCATCGACTTCGCGGAACTGACCTTCGCACGGGATTCCTTTCCGCCCAAAATCGGCAAGTCCCACTGGGCCTTCGCGCCCACCGCCCACTCGGGCTCCAGAATCGTCAAGTCCTTCGTGTAGAGTTCCCTGTAACCGAACAGGGCGATTGTCGGGAACCAGTCGGCGCGTGCGGCCCGCACGGCATCCTGGCTGCGCTTGCGTTCCGTTCGAAGCTGCCTGAGCCCCGGGTGCTTTTCGCGCGCAAGCTGCTTGAATTCCTCCATACCGTGCACCACGTCCGGCGCTTCCACCGGGGTCGTCGCCGTAATGCTCGTGTCCGTGTGCAGCAGGCTCGCAAGCGCCATTCGGGCAAGCGACTGGTCACGCAGAGCATCCTCGTATGCATTCTGCGCCTCTGCAAGCGCGACTTCGGCACGCAGGCGTTCCGCCTTGCTGATCTGCCCGCCTTCTTCGAGCTTCTTGGAGCGTTCCAGGTGGCCTTCGAGGTTCTTCATCGTGGATTCGCGCATCACGGAAAGTTCCTCGGTGAGGCGGAGCGTAAAGTACTTGGTCGCCACGTCCATCAGGATGGTGTTCTGCGCCATGTCGAATTCCGCCTTGCGGGCAGCCACGTTCTCCTTGGCCGCATCGTATGCCGAATAAATCTTGAGGCCGGTGAAGATGGGCCACACCACGGTCACGCGGGCATTGAAGAACACGTCGTCCTGTACCTTCATACCAAAGTCGGTATCGTTTATCTTATTCGACGCATCGGCGCCGTAATTTTCTGCAGCCTGCTGGGCAAGCGTATTCACCTTGTTGCTCCCCATGACACCGCCGCGGATTTCGTCCACCCTCTGGTCCACCATGCTCTTGGCAGTCGCCTCGTCCAGCCCGGCAGACATCGCCTGCTTCACGGCATCGTTGTAAGCCTGCGTATACGCCATGTTGTATGCCGAAAGGTACGCCTTCGAATACGCGGCGGCACCGGCCACCTCGCTCAGGGGCCCCTGGAGGCGGCTCAAGTCAATCGTAATCGGGTCGTTAATCTTCGTGACACCCGCCGAAAGGGAAACCTTCGGCAAGAACCGTGAAAAGGCCTCGCTCTGCCCGCTTTCGGCCATTTCGACCTTTGCCTTTTCGGCCTTAATCTGCGAGTTGTTGGACTTCGCCATTTCCAAGGCTTCCTGCAGCGTAAGCGGGGCTGCCATGGCGGCAACGCTCAGGGAAGCGATATAGACCAAACTCTTTTTCATATAATGAAAAATACATATTTAAATAAGCAGGGGCAACTCCGCCCATCCTACTAATTGTGTAAAACATCCGGCCTTATGAATACAAAAAGAATCCCGTTTTCCGCGGGATTCTTGCAATTCTTATTTTAATGTTCCATTGAACTGATTTAAAGCGTACCCGGAGTCGGCTTCACTGCTTTCCAGGCCTTCGCTTCGTAACCCATGGTAGACGTATCTACACGCTGCAGGCTAAATCCGTAACCGTCCGCTTCGGCAAGGCCATCCCACGCATCAGAGTAAAGGGTCGCATCGTGCCAGATGTAGAAGTACTTGGTTGCCGTAGGATCGCTCGCATTATCTTCCTTGGAATACGGTTCCTTGACGGCGACAGTTTCACTGCGGTTAGAAAGCTTACCGTTGTACGTCTTGATAATGACATTTTCCGGAATCTTGAACGCATTGCGGACATAGTCCTCTCCCCAGCCGTCAACCGCGAAATCTTCAAGCGTCGCAGGAATCAGGAGCATCAGGGAGTTTGCCGGGAAAACGATGCCCGTGAATTCGATATTGATACCTTCGACTTTCCATCCCCTCTTGACCGTAGAACTGTAAAGGGTGATGTCCTTGTCGCTCGCATTTACGAGTTCCACAAATTCAAACGGCACGGAACTATTCAAATCCGGATGGTAATGGATTTCGTTTATATAGAGAGAACCGATAGCGAGAGCGGAGTTCTTCTCTCCGGGAGTCGCCGCGGCAAGCGGACCCTGTGCCGTAGAACCGTCGGAAAGGTCAACAACGCCGCTCGTTGCAGTGGTCGCCGGCACCCAGATGCTCGATTCGTCGCCTTCCTGTGGGCCGCGCAGGTAGAACTCGCCGCCATCGGGAGCGACAACCAGTTCCTTGTCAAAGGCGGTTTCTGCATCGAGAACGAGGTAACCCTTCGCAGGGACCACGCCCGCATTGATAGTAAGGGTTTCGCCGCGGCGCTTCGCCTCGAGAGTCCAGCCCGTGATATCTACCGGCTGGTCGCCGGCATTGTACACTTCGATCCAGGATTTTTCGCCAAGCTTGAACGGCATGATTTCGTTGATGCGCACATGCGTCGGGGCAACCCATTCATCGCCACCTACGCCCGGAGTGCCTTTATCCACCTTGCTTGCCGCCCAGGAATTGGGCTGGGCAGCGTTGCCGCCCACGTACACGAGGGTACGGCCCTTGCCATCGGCAATGCTCGGCCAGGGAGGTTCGTTGCTGAAGGCGCAGCTCACGTCACCTTCGCCCTGAACCTTCACATTCACCACATCGCCTTCGTTCGGGAGTTTGACCGTAGCGGCATTGTCCCACGGTCCAAACAGGCGACCGTTAAATTCGGGGTAAGTCGCCTTGAACAGGTTAAGGTCGTTCGCGATAACAATGTATTCCCCCTTCGCAAGAGGTTCGGCAGGGAACGTGTAGTCGACCGCGCCGCTCAGGTGGAGGAAAAAGTTCTGCATGTTGTCCATGTCCATGCCGCCCGCAATATAGACTTCAATCCATTCCAGGGCAGAGCCATCGGGAGCATTGTACATGATTTCGGAGCACGCCATCTGGGGAGCTGCGTTGTCCGCAATGGAAGAACTCGACTTCGCCGTAGGCTGGCCATCACTGCTGCCGGGAACGTCCCCGCTGCTATCGGGAACGACACTGCCGCTAGAATCTACCGGCCCCACCGGGTCGCTGCTCGAGTCTTCGGAGCATGCCGTAAATGCACCGAGGGTAGAAATCAGGGTTCCAGCCAAAAGCCACTTTTTCATATCCATAAGGGCCATCCTTTTTGAGGTTTTCGCTCTTTTAAAAAAAACTAGAAATTGCCCGCCAGTTTTGTCCAGTATGGGGACTTGAACCGGCGAGGGTTCTCATAAACGCGTTTCCATTCGGCTGCTGCATTACCGAATTTAGAAAATGCGGCGTGTTTGAGGTTCAGAAATCTTATCAGGTCGAACATCCAGTAAGGAACCTGTGAGCAAGGACACTTTAATTCGAGCACTGCATCGGCTCCGGGCTGGAAAAACCTCGGAAGACCCGTCGAATGCATGTAGTGCGGGTCCACCGTATAGTCAAAACCGTTCTCTTCGCGGAAGCGCATGCCCGTATCGATGGTGACGCGGGAATATTCCTCGCGGAGCCCGAACCAGGCGCGGCGCTTGTACTGCGTCAAAAGGCGCGGGTGTGCCCCGTGAAGTTCCGTCTTGTACAGGAAATCCTTGAGGTACATGCGGTCCTTCTCGCCCTTGCAGGGCCATTCATCGGGTTTCATGTGCCAGACTTCGCCCGGATTGATTCCCTTGATGGTCGCGCGACTCTTGTAGCAGATACTCCTGATCTTGCGCTTGACCTCGAAATGGAAGGTGCCATCCTGTGCAGGGTGTTCACCGTAGGTGCGGATACGCATGTTGAAACGGTCCAGCAGCTGCTTCTTTTTCCAGCCGAGGAACGTCCACTTCGGGGTATCCAGGTACAGGTTCGTAATCCAGTAGAATCCGCCCGGCGTAATCTTGGAATAGTAATCCTCCTCGCAGTACGGCGCAAGGAAGGCGCCAATCCGGTCCGCCCATTCGACGGGGATGTGGTACTTGAGCTCAAAACGCTCGAGGAGGCTAAAACCGCGGGCTTCTGCCATACTACTTCAGAGCCTCGCGCAGGTGGTTCACGCTGTTTTCGCGGGCAAGGATACCCGCGTAGTTGAGCAGTTCAAGATAGCGGGCAAAGATATCGTATTCGAGCTTCACCGCCTTCATGTCGCTTTCGAGCGCACTTTCCTTGGCACGCAGGAGAAGCAACGGGTCGGAACCGGCATTGCGGGCGAATTGTTCCATGAACCCGCTCGCACCCACCTGTTCCACGAATTCCTTCTGCACCTTCCACTGGCCAATCAGCGCGAGCACTTCTTCGGTGAGGCGCGCCACCTTCTGGTTAATGTCACGCACGTCGGCGAGGTAGTCGCTTTCGGCATCGAGCTTTGCCACCTGGAGCTTGAGGTCGGAATCCTTACCGCTGTCGAAGAACGGCAGGCGGAAAGCCAGGTTCACGAAGAACTTGTCGGCAGTCTTCCTGTTATCCTTGTCCGGAACGAGGATGCTGGCCGTGGCGCTGCAGTTGAGCGCGCTCGTGCAACCCGTCTTGGACTGGAACTCGTCCTTGTAGTCGGCATACGCGCCTGTACCGTAAATGTCGGAGGCGTCCAGGTCCTTGTACTTTTCCAGCAGGGATTCAATCTGCAGGGAGTACCCGATACCGATATGCGAGATGTAGTCGCGGCCCTTGCTCACGTCCTGCTTGGCCTGCGCCACTTCGCTGTCGCGCTTGCCGCGTGCCATCGCCACCAGCGGGAAGTTCTCGTTCACTTCCACGCCGTTCGAGAGGTTCTGCGCAAGTTCGTCCATCGTGGGGAGGAACGACGAATCCAGATCGACGCCTTCGAAATCGGGCACCCAGATTTTCATCTTGAGTTCCGCATCGCGGAGCGCCGTGCTGTCCGAAAGCAAATCCGCCTTGATGGTAGCACCCTTCTCGAGCGTGGACATCAGATCTTCGGCACTGAACGAGGCAGAACCCGACTTCATGTGCAGCACTTCCACGCGGTCTGCGTTTACCTGCAGCAACTGCTTGTTAATCTCGTTAATCTTCTTGCGCATCACGTAACGCACGCCACGTTCGTAACGGTCAAAGAGCAACAGAGAACGTTCGACGCCGAACCTCGCCTTCTCGTAATTCCTTACGGCATCGGCCCTTTCCTTGTCGGCACTGCTTTCGCCGAAGGTCTTCGGACTCATGCGCAGTTCAAAATCGTGCTTTGCAAAACTGAACCCGTCAAGCTGGTAACGGAGTTCCAACTTGTCCCAGAGTTTCGTATTCCGTTCGCCCGAGGTGGCCTCGGAACGCTTCTGCGCCGCCTCGTAGCGGGGGTCGTTCTTGGCCGATTCTACAAGCTTATCCCATGTGAGCGGTTCCGCGAATACGGCAGCCGCAAGCATGGCGGGGAGGACTGCAATGCGTTTCATTACTTGTTCTCGTTCTTCTTGAGTTTCTTTCCGCTAGTTTCAGAAATGGTCACCATCTCGCCCAGCAGGAACGGATTGTTTTCGGGAATCTTGATGGTCACTTCACGGCCGTAGACCGGCATCTCGGGCATCTTCCACATGCGTTCCGGGAATGCGACAATACGGCTCGAAAGGCCAACGACCTCGCCCACCACGGCCTTGCCCGAACCGGCAAGCGTAGTGACCTTCACGGCCTCGCCCAGGTCCATGTTCTGGTAAATCTGTTCGTTGATGTAGCCGCGCACGAGCGTCGGGGACTTGTGGGCCAATGTCACGATAGGAGCAAAGCTGGATACCTTCTCGCCGTCGCGCACGTTCACGTCGCCCACGACCCAGTCTTCCTTCGCAATCTGGATAAGTTCTTCCTGCTGCTTCTGCATTTCCTCAAGTTCCTTCTTGAGGTTCTCGGCTTCGCTCTTGCCGCTCGCCTTCTGGAGCTTGCTGCTACCGCGGAGGAGGGCAATCTGCTCGTTCGCGCTCTTGGTGGCAAGGGCGAGTTCGTTCTTGAGGCTCTTGATGCGCATCGCCATCGCGTCGTTGCCGTCGCTCTGGGATTTGGAGTTCGAGAGGCTCTTGAGCTTTGCAGAAATAGCCTTGTTGCTGTTGTATTCGGTTTCGAGGTTGCGGATTTCTGCGGTGAGGGTCAGGCGGCGGGTCTCTAGGTTCGCCTTCACGTCGGCCACCTTCTGGTCGATTTCGGCAGAACTCAGGTTGCTGCGGCCTTCGAGCGCATCAATCTCGCGGGTAAGTTCGGCAATGCGGAGAGTCAGGTCGGGGCGGTTGATTTCGACAATCGTATCGCCCGCATGGATTTCCTGGCCGGGAACCACGTGCACCTTCACAATCTCGGTAGCACTGGGCACGCTGATGATGGTCTCGCTCGCCTCGGCGATACCCCTGAACATGGCGACCTTGCCCTGGTAGACAAACCCGACCACGATTGCCAAAATAACGCAGATAACCCATGCTATGGAGAGCTTGTGGCCATAGACGTAGGCCACGCCCGCATTGTTCTTGTGGGTATTCCAGAATGTATCGAGCCAATCTTCAAGCTTGTTCATCGTTGCCTCCCTACATTTCCGTCGTTGCGTCTTGCATCATGAACTGCACGTCCGAGATGCCTTCCAGCTTGGAAAGTTCATTCAGGATTTCCGCCGCAGGCTTCGTCGCCCTCAGGCGCACTTGGTAGGCGACATCGAGGCGGGCACCGCCATCGACTTCGCGCATGGTGATAAGGATGAACGTCTTGAGGCTCGTCTTCATGATATGTTCGACCTGCTCGCGGACCGGGCCTTCGTTCGGGAGGGCGAAGCGGAGCATGCCGTCAAAGAAGTGCTTGGTGCCGAGGCCCGTACGCGAAAGCAGGAAGGCGACACAGCAGAAGGCTATCGTACCGCCGGCAGCGGCACCCCAGGCATACACTCCACATCCGATACCCGCACCCAGCGAGGCAAATATGAACATGATATCGCGAGGGTCCTTGAAACTCGTACGGAAGCGAACCACCGAGAGAGCGCCCATCATACCGAGGCCACGCCCGACGTTATCGCCGATGGCCTGCATAATCATCGCAGCCGCAACCGAACTCAGGACAATGCCCTGGACGAAGTTGCGGGAATAGGAAAGGCCGAGGAACGTCTTTTCGTACGTCCAGCCGATGATGGAAGAAAGGATAAAAGCCAGCGTAAGGGTATAAACCAGCGTGATGAGAGTCGCGTTGGTCGTGCTGGACTGGACCGCAAGAAGGTCGAGCATGTTTTACTCCATATAGGTTTGCTTTTTGTTTCCATAATCTACTTAAATAACGCCGTTTTTAGGGCATTTTCTTGTAAAAATGGGTCAACAAAGAGCCATTATAATAACGTTTCATCCGAAAAATAGATAAAAACTCCCGAAATTCCTTGTAAAGAAGCGTTAATAAAGCATTCTCCGTTGTAAAAGAGAACATCAAAAAGCGGTATTTTTTCGGAACAGTTCGTTCCAAGAAAAAAAAACGCCGAAGCGGGGACGTAGTTTTTCCAAGCCGAAGCTAGAAGAAAAAAGAAGATGGCGCAATGCCATCCTCTTATAACGCTTTAGGTCTTGAAAAAGAAGCGAGCAGGACCAGGAGCCGAGCCCCCGTAGCGTATCGTAATACGTGAGGGGGCGAGCGACGCCGTAATGCGAAGCTTATTTTTTCAAGAACTCGTTGATGCCGGCTGCGGCACGACGCCCCTCACCCATGGCGAGAATGACAGTGGCAGCACCCAGCACGATGTCACCACCGGCATAAACCTTTTCCATAAAGGTCTTGTTGGCGGCAGCATCTTCGAGAAGGATGTGACCCTTCTTGTCGACGGAGAGTTCCGGCGTGGTGTTGCTGATAAGCGGGTTAGAACCGTTACCGATAGCAACGAGCACGGTGTCGCATTCGATTTCGAAGCTTGCGCCTTCGACCTTGACCGGACGCGGACGGCCCTTTTCGTCGGGCTCGCCGAGTTCGTACTTGTCGACGAGCATGCCGCGCACGTGACCGGCTTCGTCGCCAAGGATCTTGGCCGGGTTCTGCAAGACGCAGAATTCGACACCCTCTTCCTGGGCATGGAGAACTTCTTCCTTACGGGCAGGCAGTTCGTTCATGCTGCGGCGGTAGACGATGCGGACCTTTTCGGCACCGAGACGGAGAGCCATACGGGCAGCGTCCATAGCGACGTTACCACCACCGAGAACGACCACGTTCTTGCCGGGCCACATCGGGGTATCGGCATGTTCCTTGTCGTAGGCGCGCATGAGGTTTGCGCGGGTCAGGTATTCGTTAGCGGCGAACACACCGACGAGGTTTTCACCTTCGATGTTCATGAAGAGCGGGAGGCCTGCACCGGTACCGACGAACACGGCATCGAAGCCATCCTTTTCAATCAAGTCCTTGAGCTTGCGGGTACGACCGATGACAAAATTTGTCTCAAACTTCACGCCCATGGCTGCGAGAGATTCGATTTCGTTGTCAACGATCTTCTTGGGCAGACGGAATTCAGGAATGCCGTAGCGGACCACGCCACCGAGCTTGTGGAAAGCTTCGAAGATGGTCACGTCGTGGCCTTCGCGGCGCACGTCGGCAGCGACGACCAAGCCAGCAGGACCGGAACCGATCACAGCCACCTTCTTGCCGGTAGCGGGCTTCACGGCCGGCACAGAGGCGCCACCGTTGTTGCGTTCGTAGTCGGCAGCAAAGCGTTCCAGACGGCCGATAGCCACAGCCTGGTTCACGTCCTTGTGCATCTTGCCCATGGTGCAGTTCATCTGGCACTGGCGTTCCTGCGGGCAAACACGGCCGCAGATAGCCGGGAGCAAGCTGGTTTCCTTAATCTTCGCGATAGCGGCCTTGAAGTCACCTTCGGCGATCTTCGCGATGAAGGCCGGAATGTCGATGTGCACCGGGCAGCTTTCGACGCAAGGCTGGTTCTTACAAGCGAGGCAGCGGTTAGCTTCCACGATAGCCTGGGCTTCGGTGTAACCCTGGGCCACTTCTTCCATCACGCGGGCACGGTAACTGGGTTCGAGCTGCGGCATCGGCTGGGCCGGAATGGCAGTCTTGTCCTTCGGCTTGAGCGGCTTCGGGAGGGCGTTAATCTTTTCAAGTTCCACCTTGGCGGCGGCGTCCAACTGTTCACGAGTCAAATGTTCAGACATTACTTGCTCTCCTTGGCCTTTGCGTCAGCCATCTTATCAATGTTGCACTTGTGGCCGTCATTGGCACCGAAGCGGTGCAAGGCTTCCTGTTCCTGGGGCTTGAAGGCGCCCATGCGCTGGAGCATGTTGTTCCAGTCGACTTCGTGGCCGTCGAATTCCGGGCCATCGACGCAGACGAACTTCGTCTTGCCGCCGATAGTCACGCGGCAGCCACCGCACATGCCGGTCCCGTCCACCATGATGCTGTTGAGGCTCACGACGGTCTTCACGCCGTAGGGCTTGGTGGTGAGGGCGCAGAACTTCATCATGATCGGAGGACCGATGGCGAGCACCATGTCGGGCTTGCCCTTCGTGTCTTCGCAGAGTTCCTTCAGCGGTTCGGTCACGAGACCCTTGCGGCCGTAAGAACCGTCGTCGGTCATGAAAATGATTTCGTCGGCGAGGGCGGTCATTTCTTCCTTCATGAGGAAGAGGCTCTCGTTACGGGCACCCATGATGATAGTGACCTTGTTGCCGGCCTTCTTCATGGCCTGCACGATCGGGTGCATCGGGGCAATGCCCACGCCACCGCACACGCAAACCACGTGGCCAAAATTCTCGATGTGGGTCGGGGAACCCAGCGGGCCCACGAGCACCGGGATATCGTCACCGACTTCGAACTTGGAGAGTTCGGTGGTGGTCTTACCGACGGTCTGGAAAATCAGGGTGATGGAGCCTTCAGTCGTGTCGGCATCGGCGATGGTGAGGGGCACGCGTTCGCCGTTGTCCTTGTTCGTCTGGAGGATGATGAACTGGCCGGCCTTACGCTCTTGGGCGATCAGCGGGGCCTCGACGCGGAATTGGAATACCGCAGGAGATAACTGTTTTTTAAAGAGAATTTTTGCCATAGTGGCACAAAAATAAAAAAGTCCTTCTGGTCAGAAAGGACTTTTTCATGAAAAAGAGGCTTCTTTTAGTTTAATTCTTGCGGGAGGGGCCCCAGCTCAGAGTGGACGCCTACGGCGTCCGTGGCTGCACTCGGTCATATCGGCAAGTAAACTTGCCGCTGCGACACTCGTTTGCACACTACTGCGAAGGCCGCACGGGCCCCTCCCTGCACCCTTCCCATCCTGGCGCAAGCGCCAACCTTACGGCTCAACCATGGCCATACAAGTATGGCCGCGGCACTCGCCTTGATCGGTTGTGGCCGACGCCTTCCACTTATAAGACTGTTTATCGCAGGGTTATGACCGTTTATTTCAAGCAGAAATAAGTTTATTTATGGAATCTCTTTCAGCAAGAACTGCAATATGCGGTCCTTGTATTCCTTGATTTCATCGAAGGCGGCGTGGCCGTAGCCCTCGAAAATCTCGTACTCGCAGGGGACATTTGCGGCCCTGAGTTTTTCCACGATCTTGTCGGATGCGATGGGCAAAACAACGCGGTCTTCGCTTGCGGCAAGCACGAGCACCGGGCACTTGATGCTTGCAAGCATGTCGCCGGTATTCACGTTATCGCACTCGCGGGCGAATATGGCGAAGCGGTCCATGTCAGCTTCGGAAACGTCCTTGTACATGGCACGGAGTGCGCGGCTGTAGCGTTCGGCAAACTTCACCGAAAAGCAGTCGCGGATGAAGGCTTCCACTAGGCCTTCACGGTCGTGAGCTCGAGCAAGGCGCGCCCAGTTCCCGATGACTTCAAGCTGTTGCGGCTCCGGCTTCGATGTCGAACAGCCGAGCACGAGCTTCCACACGAGTTTCGGGTGCGTCGCCGCGATATGCTGGGCCACCATGCCACCCTGCGAAACGCCGTAGAGCGCCACGTCCTTGAGGCCGAGCGCCTGCATGGCAAGCACCTGGTCGCGAGCCATCTCCTCGAGGGAGTAACCCGGGTCCACATCCTTGCGCCGGTCAAAGAAGTAGAGCGTATAACCCTCGGTGAACATCTTGTAGGGCACCTGCAAGGAGGCTGCAGATTTCATCACGCTCTTGATGGCAAGCCCCGGAATAACCACGAGCGCTCTCGGGCCATTCCCGAACTTCGCGTATTCCATTTCAAAACCGGCGGTGCGGACACACTGTACAAGTTCTTCGCTCATGGTGTAAAAGATAGATACATCTTTCACAAAAGAGAATGTTATTTCTTATTTTTTTTGTCATCCCCGCGAAGGCGGGGATCTCCACGTTCAAAAGGTGGCTTTATGAATAAAAATTTCATCACGTTCTGCTCTTTCGCGCTGGCGCTTACGATTGCCGCCTGCAGCGACACCAAGACCGCCAAGGAAACCGCCACCGTGGAAAATGCGAGTACTGAAGCTGCCGCTCAAGTCGAGGGCACCAAGACGATTACGCTTTCAAACGGTGCGAGCGTCACCTGGATTCAGGACAACACGGGCAACAAGTTGAACCCGCGCTCGCTCTTCAGCGACGCCAGCGACTCGCTCTACAACAGTCTGAACATGCCCGACGGCATCCCCGCCAGCGTGAGCACCTTCCTCGTGAAGGTCGACGGCAAGTACATCTTGTTCGATGCAGGCCTCGGCGCATTCGGCGGGCAGCTCATGAACCGCCTTGCCGCTCTCGGCGTGAACCCCGACAGCATCGGGCTTGTCTACCTCACGCATTTCCATGTGGACCACATCTCGGGCCTTGTCGCAAAGGATGATGCCGGCAACGACACGAAGGCTTTCAAGAACGCCGCCGTGTATGCGGGCAAGGTGGAATACGACGCCTGGATGAACGACATCCCGAAAAACGATTTGCAGAAGAACATCATGGCGCTCTACAAGGATAGCCTTCACTTGTTCGCATTCGGTGATACGCTCCCCCACGGAGTGCTCGCGATGGACGCCGTCGGGCATACGCCGGGCCACACCGCATTCCAGCTGGCAAACCTGCTTATCGTCGGCGACCTGATGCACGGTTACGCCCTGCAGAAGGACCACCCCGAAATCAACTCCAACTACGACATGGACAAGCCGAAATCCGCCGAGAGCCGCAAGCGCATTATGCAATACGCCCGCGACAACAAGCTCCTGATGGCCGGCATGCACCTGCCCCCTCCGGGATTTGCGGAGTAAGGGCTTTGCCGCTTAGTCGCAACTTGACTAAAATCGTGCAGATTTATAAAAAAGACCGCAGCGGTGTGCTACGGTCAAAATTTTTTTGGGCGTTCCCTTGCCTACGGCAAGGGCGGGCTATATTGTAAGGCGACCCGTGCGCACCTGCGGCACA
This sequence comes from Fibrobacter sp. UWCM, assembly GCF_900129735.1. Classification (NCBI taxonomy): domain Bacteria; kingdom Pseudomonadati; phylum Fibrobacterota; class Fibrobacteria; order Fibrobacterales; family Fibrobacteraceae; genus Fibrobacter; species Fibrobacter sp. UWCM. The sequence goes on from NZ_FQWR01000001.1 coordinate 202,818, forward strand.
CCCGCGTCGCTCTTGCAACCAAGCCTCGCTTCGCGAGTCTTGTCCCCAAGGGGTCACTATCCCTAACGCAATTTTTTCTTCAATTATAACCAATCAAGTGTGATTACTTCCGTAACATGGTCAAAAAAAGAAATTAGTTATATGATCCTATGGAAATGATGTTGAAATTACCTGAGGAACCAGCATTTCCTCGAATTTCAATCATAATTCCACGAAGTTTTTTGGCCGCATCTTCACCAGTCAACGTTTGGTTACGAGCGTATAACGTAGGCTTAAAGGAATTCCAGGAAATCTTCTTTGTAGTAGGGGTGGATGCTTTAGGCAAAATAACTTCTAGACAAGAATAATCCTCATGTTGCTCTTGGATGGATAGGTCGATGTCAGAAACATAAGTGACACAGATTCCACCCCAATCTGAAACATCAGCATAAGCCATTCCTGCTATGCTGAATCCAACACCCACAAAAGGACTATCCCTACCTCCTAGATTTTCTTCATTCAACCCAAGCGTATAAGTGCCACAAATTCCTCCACAATAATCAATAAGCGGAGAATAATCGTATTCATCTGTGTAAAATCCTTCTGTAATACCTGCTCCATGACCATAAGGGTATTTAACCACAGTGGTAGGCCATGTTACAAAGGACGAGCCGCCGTTCTCCGAGTCATTGTAAGAGTCCCAACACCCTGCACTAAAAGAAGTTGAACATTTGGATTGTCCTAATTGGGCGTCATGCTTCGTATCTACTCGATACATTTTGTTTGGACCATGCCAAGATATTTTTCCATTGCATGAATTTGGTACAGAGTGAGCTAAATACAAACTACTCGTGGATGCTGTTGAAGACGAGAATGCTGTTTCGCTATTTGAATATTGCGAAGATGAAGAGTAAATATTTTCTTCAATATTTTTTACACAACGGACGGGTAACAATCCATTTTTTGTAAAATAAGTTGACCATGTAATATTGAATTTATCTTCATCCCATTCAACATTCGGAATATCCATTAGAGTCATATTATCATAATGATATATTGGTGTGGAAGCAAGATACATAACTGTAGAAATGAGGCTGCTACCGCCTAAACTCCTAGAGCAATTACTACAACGGCCTTGATACCAATAACCCATAGGGAAGGCTGAAAATCCATAGACATCAGTTCCATTATCCAAATAGGAACTTGATAGTCCTTGTTTTAGTAATGCGGAAGGCATTCCAACGAAATCAAATAGAGTTCTCCATTCGCTGGTATCAGGAAGATGCCACCCTTGCGGACAAACTCCCCTAATTGAATTTTTTGACCATATTGCTGCGCAATCCTTGGCATACGAACCATATCCACATCCAACCCCATCAGTAGAAAAGCGACCTGCAGTGTCTATCGCATCTGACCACCGATAATACCTACCAAAACCACAATACTCTACGACACCGTCGTCTAACATACAATGGCTACTATCCGTCGCAAAGGCTAAATTCTCGGCCATCCAGGTTTGCGAGCCTATTGTCACCATTTTGTAAATGTGACCATCGCGCGAGTCTACGAACGTTTCATAGACCCGGCCATTTTCATCAACGGTGGTTCCGTTTCCTCCCTGATATGGGACCCACGACCATATACCAGTTGATGGGGATTGGCTACAAAGATAGTCTTGATTGGTTGAACTCACATGTGCTACGGTTTTGTTCAATGCTAAATCGCAGGGCTGTTCAGCAACTAGACCTTCGTATGTTTTATAGGTCAACCCCGAATAATTTACAGAATCTCGAGATGCAGAGTTTCTTTCACTAAGCACTTCATCGGACGTATTGTTTCCAGAATCTCCGCCGCAGGCGATAAATGCTGAAATTACGATTGTTATAATCGCAAGATGGAAGTATGTTTCTGCTGATGCTTGTTTTTCATAATTATTCATAACTAAGCCTCCTTTTCATTGAAAAGTGGCACAAGTTCAATGCCCTTAAGTTTTTGTTTAAATTTTTCATCTTTAAGATTATCAAAGCATTTCTTGTCTGTGACAAAAAAGAATTTGTTCTTAACCCCGGAGTTTCTTAATTTTTGTAAATCGCTATCAATGGATGCAATCTGCTGTGCTCCAAAACCGTCATCTTTTTTTTTACAAGGAACCGTGTTTTTTATTTCGCCAACAATGTCGCATTCCCTAAGTTCAATATCAAAGCCTTTGGCTGACTGCGACTTTTGGGAGACATCTAGGGAATCGCTAACGTGATTTCCAAATCTTTTGATTAGCCATTTCTTCGCCATCAAGCAAGAAATATAGGCCATGTCGCTGTTGTAATTGCCGATTGCATCCTTGAAGTTCTTGTATGCATCAAATGCATCATAGACGTTTTCTGTGTTTTTTAAAGCACGGAGACCAGCCAACTTGTCCATAGATGCTTTTAAAGCCGTTTTTTCATTTTCTGTCATCCATTTTGAGGTCATTTTTATTCCCCGAGCCTATTAATTTTTAGAATCAAAAGCCTTGGAATAGCTGCTTATGCAGTAAGAGGGAATTCCCGCGCATTCCTCATCTTTCATATCTTTTGCACAGGATTTAACAGTGTTGATACCTACCAGTCCTCCACAATTTATCATAAGAGCCATTCGACAAGCCTTTTCATTTCCAATTAAGTTCATATCTTTGCTACAGGACTCTTCAAGTTTTTCAACGGCCTCCGATTTACAGCCTGCAAACAAAAGCACCGAAGCAAGTGCCGTCAACATGAATAGTTTTAATTTCATGGTCACTCCTTATAGAAATATGTCCTATGGAGTTCACCCCCGTTCCGCAAAGAACTTCACCATATTTTGTATGAATACAAAAAAGGCGCAGATCGTTGCGTTTACCTAGATGAGGCTGTGCATGCCTAATAGACGATAAACACAAACGACCCACGCCCCAAACGGGCTGTTGCCCTTGGTCATACGACCAAAGACCGACTAAAAAGTCGGTATGACAAACTGAAGCATGCCGCAAAACGGCATACCTGCGTGAGCGTTCGTCTTGTTCCCGTCTATTTGAAATTTGCACATTTCATCTAGAGAACAAGAGCAAAAACTCTTTTACTCTTTAAAAATAACATAAAAATGAGCTAAATGCTCAAAAAGTTTACAAAAACAAGCGTTTTTGACATAAAAATGGTGATTTCGGGCTAATTTATAAAGAGGAAAGAGTGTTTTTAGGGAGAAAAAGGAATAGAAAGGGCCTATTTCTTATTGTGAACCAACGACAATAGCAGGTTAAAAAGTTTTTCGCCGATAAAGCGATTCATGCCCCTAAGCATAGTAACACTTTGGTCAATTTCATCTGCAGTAAGTAACTTTTTCTGGTATGCGGCAAAGAGAATACCTATGCTTCCGGTGATTGTCAGTTTCATGCTCTCTGCAACAACACGCCCCTTGCTTTCATCAATCAGCAAAAGACTCGGCTGCTTTTCGTCTGCTAATATAATCGCTTCACTTTCGCCCAGATCCAAACCAGTCGCTCGTTGCAATAGGGATACTCTTTCTGCGGAAAGTTCCGAATGAACTTCCAAAAACGGACAATTCCTAAAATACTCTGCTTCTTCAGGGTATTCAGTATTACGAGTCAGTTCTTCAAATACAGCAAATGGAATATGAACGGAATTATATAGTTTATTCAAAACATCAATCCGCCCAATTTTGAACAGAGTCAATAATGGAGTCGTGTCAGAGACAACTATCACTTAGACTCTCCACATGCAGCAAGGGCATTTGCAATATCACGCTCAAGTTCCGCTTCGTCCATGTCAATATACGGAATACCCATAGAACCATACAGCTGGATAAGAGACCACTTGTCCATTTCAAGAATCTCGGCGGCACGGCCATGCGAAATCGTCCCGTTCTGGATATAGGGGTACAGAAGCATCGCACGTTGCTTCAGCCACATGTCACGCTTATTTACATAAGGTTCCATCGCAGTCGTTATTTCAATTGTTGCGGTTTGCATATTCATACCTCATCTATAAATATACACTTTTTCAAACAAAAGACCAAATAAGAAAAACGCCCTTTCGCAAGGAAAGAGCGTTTTTAGAGTTTTTTAAGTATTTTTCTTACGCCTTAACAGTCGTGAAGCTAAATGCCTCTCCGTCGGCGTCGTTGGCTTCGAGGCCATCGGCGGCGGCAGCCCACTTGATTGCGACCGCTTGCGTCTCGCCAGCGATGTAAGCTTCATTCTCGGCGACAGCCTGCTTGAAGACTTCGCTTGCAGAGAACAGCGTCACTTCAATCTTGTCGGAGATGGCGTAGTTCTGGTCCTTACGGCGGTTCTGGATGCGGTTCACGAGTTCGCGGGCCACGCAGGCGCGGCGGAGCTCGTCCGTAATCTTCAGGTCCAGAGCCACGGTGAAGTGCTGGTTGGCTTCCACGGCCATGCCGTCGGCCACGATGCGGTTGAGCATCAGGCAGTCGGCACCGACTTCACCGAAGTCGAACTTGATGGTTTCGCCATTTTGCAGGGCCTTGATTTCATCGACGCTCAACGAATTCAGCTTGGCGGAAATCACCTTCATGTTCTTCGCGTAATCCGGGCCCTTCGCCTTGATGGCGAGGAAGTTCGGCTTGGCGGAGAGCTTCACGAGCTTCGTTTCGTCTTCGAGGAACTTCATTTCGCGAACGTTGAGTTCTTCGAGAATCAAGTCCTTCATGGTCTCGGCGACGTTCTTTTCTTCGGTGCCGTGAGCAACCACCGTCATGCTGGCGATCGGCATGCGGTTCTTTACGTTGTTCGTAGCGCGAATCACGCGGCCCATTTCGACCATGCCACGCACCATGGCGATGCGTTCCACGAGTTTTTCGTCCATCAGGGACTTGTCGGCACTGGGGAATTCGCAGAGGTGCACGCTCACCGGGGCATTGGCATCGACTTCGCGCACGAGAATCTGGTAGATTTCTTCGGCGAGGAGCGGGAGGAACGGGGCGAGAATCTTGGAGAAGTCCACCAGCACCTTGTACATGGTGGCGTAGGCAGCGTTCTTGTCGCCATCGTTTTCGGACTTCCAGAAACGGCGACGGCTGCGGCGCACATACCAGTTCGTGAGGTCATCGACCGCGGCGATCACGGCGGGCACCACGTTGTACAGGCGGTAAGCCTTCATTTCCACTTCGACCTTGGCAGCGAGATCCTGCAATGTTGCAAGCATCCAGCGGTCAAGTTCATTCTCGCTCTTGACTTCCTGACCGGGCTTCCACGTGAGCTGGCCCTTGGCGGCGTCGGCGTTGTGGTTAGACACAAAGAATGCCACGGCGTTCCAAAGCGGGAGCATCACCTGTTTCACGATGCCCTTCACGCCTTCTTCGCTGAAGCGCAGGTCTTCGGCCTTCAATGCGGCGGAGTTGATCATGAACAAGCGAATAGCGTCGGCACCCGTGCGTTCGATGAGGTCGTTCGGGTCCGGATAGTTGCGCTTGGACTTACTCATCTTGGAGCCGTCTTCGGCCAAGATGATACCGTTCACAATCACGTTCTTGAATGCCGGCTTCTGGAACAAAGCGTTAGAAAGCACCGTCAGCGTGTAGAACCAACCACGAGTCTGGTCAAGGCCTTCAGCGATGAAGTCAGCCGGGAAGCTGCGTTCCACGAGTTCCTTGTTTTCGAACGGGTAATGGCGGCTAGCATACGGCATGGAACCGGATTCGAACCAGCAGTCGAAAACTTCCGGCGTACGGCGGTAAACCTTGCCGTTCTTTTCGATGGTGAGCTTATCGACAAAGTGCTTGTGCAAGTCGTCGAGCTTCACGCCGGTGAGTTGTTGGAGTTCTTCAATGGAGCCAACAGCAATCATGTCGCCGTCATCAGAGAGCCACACCGGAATCGGCGTACCCCAGAAACGGTTACGGGAAAGGTTCCAATCGCGAGCGCCTTCGAGCCACTTGCCGAAACGGCCGTTCTTGATGTGGTCCGGCACCCAGTTCACGGTCTGGTTGTTTTCGACCATCCATTCCTTCAGGGTCTTGGTCACGCCGTCCTTGCTGGTGACAGGCGCGTCAATCTTGAGGAACCATGTCTTGAGGGCGCGGTAAATCAGAGGAACGCCGGTACGCCAGCAGTGCGGGTAGCTATGGACAATCACGTCCTGCTTGAACACGCGGCCCTGTTCCTTGAAGTAGCGGATAATTTCCTTGTCGGCTTCCTTTGCGCCCAGGCCCTTCCACATCGGGACCTTGTCGGTGAACTTGCCTTCGGTATCCAGCGGATCGAAAAGGCCGAGGTCGAGTTCAGCCCCCTTCTGGAAGTCTTCTTCACCGAAGGAAGGAGCGGTATGCACGGCGCCGGTACCGTCTTCGGTACTCACGTAGTCGGCGGGGTAAATCTTGTAGTGGCGGGACAGCTGGTCCGGCGTCACGAAGGCGTCGGAAATGCGGGAGAGCGGTTCGTAGTCCTTGCCCACGAGTTCAGAGCCCTTGCAGGTATCCACGATGTTCGGGTTCTTGAAGTAGGCGGCGGTACGGCTTGCGGCAATCCAGTACTTCTTGCCGTCCTGCTCCACGAGGTTGTAGTCCATGTCCGGGCCCACAACGATGCAGAAGTTGGAGTACAGCGTCCACGGGGTCGTCGTCCACACGAGGATGCTCGTGTCCTTGAACTTGGGCTCGCTCGAGTTGATCGGGAAAATCAGCGTGAGGGACGGGTCCTGACGGTCCTTATAGCCCTGGTTCGTTTCGAAGTTCGAAAGCGGGGTCGCGAGAGCCGGGCTGTACGGCTGGATGCGGTAGCCCTGGTAGATGAGGCCCTTGTCGAAGCACTGCTTGAACACCCACCACACAGATTCCATGAAGTTCTTGTCCATGGTCTTGTAGCCCTTGTCGAAGTCGACCCAGCGGCCCATGCGGCGCACCGTCTTCTTCCATTCGCTGGTGTACTTGAGCACCTTGCCGCGGCAAGTTTCGTTGAACTTATCGACGCCGAGCTTCTGGATTTCGGCAACGCCAGCGAGACCGAGTTCGTTCTGCACAAGAGATTCAATCGGAAGGCCGTGGCAGTCCCAACCGAAACCGCGCGGAACCTTCTTGCCCTTCATGGTCCAGTAACGCGGAACGATATCCTTGATGGTACCGGCAAGCAAGTGACCGTAGTGCGGAAGGCCCGTTGCAAACGGAGGGCCATCGTAGAAAGTGTACGGTTCAGTTTCCGGACGGGAGTCCAGCGACTTCTTGAACGATTCATCCTTATCCCACAGGGCGAGCACGCGCTCTTCAATCTGCGGGAAGGTCTCTTCTTTCTTTACTTCACGGAACATGGGCTACCTCAAACCCCGCGGCATGCACCACGGGCACTAAATTTTCGGGCGTAAATGTAGAAATTTAGCGGAGGAGCCCCGCCCCCTATTCCAACTTGGAATATCGTTTTGTGCTATTTATTCTTTTCAAAGTGGCTTTTTCATCCACATTCGAATAGTTTAGACTCTAGGCGTTTCAAAAAAAAGGAGATTCCATGTCAAATGAAAAGTCGCATATGGGCCATATCGTCCTAATAACCCTTTCCGCCGCCATTGGCGGATTCCTGTTCGGCTTCGACTCCTCCGTTATCAACGGGGCAAATGGTGCGCTCAAGGCGCACTTCAACGCGACTGACTATCAGCTCGCCTGGGCCGTTTCGCTTGCACTGATTAGCGCCGCCATCGGCGCATTCTTTGCGGGCCGTATTGCCGACGCCTTCGGGCGCGTGCGCTGCATGCTTTTCGCCTCGGACCTGTTCTTGATTAGCGCCATCGGTTCCGGCATTCCCTTCGGCATATCTGACTTTATCCTGTGGCGCGTCATCGGCGGTTTCGGCATCGGCATGGCAAGCATCATCGCCCCGATATACATCGCCGAGACGGCACCCGCCCACCTGCGCGGGCGACTGGGTTCCATGCAGCAGTTCGCCATCGTGATAGGCATCTTCGTGGCGCTCCTTTCGAACTACCTCATCGTGCAAATTGCGGGGGCAGCAAACAACACGATAATCGGCAGTGTCAAGGCATGGCAGGTGATGTTCTGGGTCGAAATCATCCCGGCGGTACTCTACGGGTACGCCGCCTGGAAACTCCCCGAATCGCCGCGTTACCTTATCCACAAGGGGTTCACTGACCAGGCCAGGGACGTGCTCGCGAAGATTAACCCCGAGGGCGTCGAAAATGAAGTGGAAACCATCCAGGCTTCCTTCAAGAACAAGAAGCAGCCCAAGTTTACCGACCTGCTCGAAATCATCAACGGCAGGGAGCGCATTTCCCCGATTCTGTGGGCGGGCCTCGGGCTTGCAATATTGCAGCAGCTGGTGGGCATCAACGTGATTTTCTACTACGGCACGATGCTCTGGCAGAGCGTGGGCTTCGGCGAGAGCGACGCATTCCTCACGAGCGTGATTTCGAGCGCCGTGAACCTGGTGATGACCGTAGTCGCCATCCTGCTTATCGACAAGATTGGGCGCAAGCCGCTCCTGCTAATCGGTAGCATAGGCATGGCAATTACCCTGAGCACGCTTACCGTATGCTTCATGAGCGCGGGTGCCGACGGAAGCCTTCCGGGAATGGCTGCCGTAATCGCCCTGATTGCGGCGAACCTCTACATTACCTTCTTCGCGGCAACGTGGGGCCCGGTCATGTGGGTAATGCTCGGCGAGATGTTCAACAACCGCATCCGCACCATCGCCATCGCCATCTGCGGGCTTGCACAGTGGTTCGCTAACTTCGTGGTTACCTGGACGTTCCCGGTACTCACCGGCAAGGACGGCATCGGAGTGGGCCCGACTTACGCCATCTATTCATTCTTCGCCATCTTCAGCATATTCTTCGTGGCAAAGTTCATCAAGGAAACGAAGGGCAAGGAACTCGAGGATATGTAGCGAGGAAACGCAGCGCGAAGAATCTTTGCGCAAAGAAATATAACGCAAAGAAATATTGCGCGAGTCAATCAAAAACAACAGAAAGGCCGGCAGAAAAATCTGCCGGCTTTCTCATACACCAAACTTTCGGTTATTCCTCGATACGGTAGATTTTCACGTCCTTGATGTAGAACGTGCGTTCCATCTTGCCGAGGTTCAGTTCGAACCTTGCAAACGGAGTGCTTTCGCTCGGGGTAAATTCCTTCTCGAACGACTGGCCCGAAGTCTTCACAATCGGATGTTCCATGAAGCCCACGGTCTCGTAATCATCGTAAGTACCGATACGTGCCGTAATCTGACCTTCGACATCGGACCAGATGGTAAACACGCACTTGTACTTCTTTTTCGCGACAAGCGCGACGTCCTCCTGGATAAGCTGCACGCTATAGGACTTGTTGCCACCATTGGTCACGACCACCTTCAGGTAGCGTTCGCCACCCTTTTCTTCTATCACGTTGGCCGTCGCCACGCCGTTCATCTGCGTGAAGAAAATCCAGTGAGCCATGCCGTCGGCGAAATTGCCGTTTTCAATAGTATTGTCGCTCATGGCACCGACAACGCCGTCCCAGATATCCTTGACGAAATCCTCGCCCTCGTTGCCCTGGGCATCTACGAAGTCGTAACGCAGCGGGCGGAAGGCCGATACAAAGTTGTTGTTGAGGGCATTCCACAACGCCGTATTGTTGGCATTGTTGAAGTAGATTGTCCCGTCTTCGTCAATTTCGGCCTTAGTCAGGTCCAAGCCCTGTACAAAGTAACGCACGCGGAAAATCACAGACAAGTTCGCAACAGAATCGGACACGCGTTCAATCTGCGAGAAGTGATAGCGCAGCCTTACCCTCTGGAATCCGTTCAGGTCGTACACGAACGGGACATACTTGCCGTCAATCAGTACCCGACCGCAAATAGTGGACTCTGCCCCTTCGGGCTTGAACGACACGCCTATTTCTTTCAGGTAGCCCTGATCTTCAAGGTTGATGTTCTTGAACGGTTCCTCCACCGAGGAGCCTTCCGTGAACGAAATGGGCAAGGAAGTTTCCGGAGAGTCTTCCTCGGGCCAGATCGGCAAGCCTTCGATCGGATCGATGGAAACTGCAACGTAATAGCTGGAATAAGAACGCACCTCGAACAGAGACATCGAGAATGAATCCAGCAACACCGGTTCATCCTTCGCGGCGGACTTCAAGAGGGCGTTTTTTTCAACTTCGGAATAATCCACAGAAAAATCCGCAGTGAGCGCGAGCGCCGGGTTACCGATTTCGATACCGGCAATAGGATCGGAGTTACCGCCGGAAGAACATCCGACGACGGCAAGCAAACCCATCACGCAAACAACTATGGACCAAACAAAACGCATTATACTCCTCGAGTAAGCGGAAACAGTTGTATGTTCACCTGAACCACATCGTCCGCTTCGCCAGGCTTTGCGGAGAAATCTAGTAGTTCTTTGCGCATGAGTTGGATATGTTTTTTCAAATTGGGGAAATCTGAGCGTTTGATACTGAACGTCAGTGCAGATATATCGCGTTCCGCACTCGGGAGTTCATTCATCATGTTGGCCGAGATGCGCAGCATCTGCTGGTGATAGAGTTTCACCATCATGTCCTGCACTTCGTCATCGGTCGTGAGCATCGGGTCGCGCTGGCGGTAACCGTTGGCGGTCTTCACCAGGAGGCCGAGTTCCATAAGGAGGTCAAAAGATTCCTGCACCTGCGAGGGCGTGACCATGCCGCGGAGCTTGCGGCTCACCCAGTCGGGAATCGGGCGGAAGCCCTTGAGGGCGACCATTTCCAAAATGACGGAGTGGTGCCATTCGCGGAAGATGCGGAACTGCGCCTGGTCCATCTTGTGCAGCTTGGAGCGCGGGCTCGCCTTGAGGAGCTGCGCGTAGTATATCTGCTTTTCGGTGTCGTTCTGGGCCTGGTTAAAGAACACCAGGCTTTCGAAATAAGCGGCACGCTGCTTTTCGAGACCTAAACCCTGGATGAGCTTCAGTACGGTTCCCTTCGTGATATTGCGCTTGCCGTCGATGGTAAGCTTCAGGTGGGCGTGGCTTGACAGCCCCGCCTTCTCAGCGAAGAAACGCAAACTAAAAGAGGGCTGCGTCTTTTTCTTGTATTCGTAGTAATCACGGAGATACACACGAAAGTTGGTGTACTGCAGCACATCCGGTTCAGTTAAAATTATTTTCTCACCATTGTCCATGCCTATAAGATAGAAGATTGCAGGAGCAAAGAACAAAAAAATTTACGTTTTCGTGTTTACCCAAGAAACCAGGGGAGTCATTAGTTGTTAGTTATTAGTTATTAGTTATTAGTTGTTAGTTATTAGTTGTTAGTTATTAGTTGTTAGTTATTAGAGTTGCGGGTTTAAGACTGTTTATTGCGGGTTTTAGGCCGTTTATTGCGGGTTTCGGGCCGTTTATTGCTGGTTCAAGACCGTTTATTGCGGGTTCAAAACCGTTTATTGCTGGTTTTGGACCGTTTATTGCGGGTCGCGGGCAAGGCGGGAAAAGCGCACGTGGTCTTCGAATTTCCCGTTAATTCGCTCAAATTCGCGGGAAAAGCCCTCTTGCGTATAGCCTGCGCGGGTGGCGACGGTCTGGCTTGCCTTGTTGGTTACAGATGCCGAAATTTCTAGCCGGTTGAGGCCGAGCCTGTTGAACGCAAAATGCGAGAGGATCTTCAGGGCATCGGTCGCAAGCCCCCTGCCGGTAAAGCATTCGCCGAGCCAGTAACTCACGCTCGCGGATAGGTGTGCCGCCTGAATCCAGCCGAGGATGATGACGCCTGCGAGTTGAAGGTCGCTTGCGTGTTGCTGGCTGTTTGCGGGAACTGAACCGTCCGCGGGCCTTAAACTGCCCGCGGATTGCGAACTGCCCGCGTCCTTCGCAAAGATGCCCCAGCAGGCGCCGTTCGCCATCTGGGCCTGGATTTCCCACGATTCGATGCGGGACTCGACATCCTCGACGCAGGTACATTCCGCGGGCCACGGCAAATGGCGGGCAAGAAACTCGCGACTGCCGTCTATGAGGGAAAACAGCGCGGGCGCATCGCCTTCATGCAGCAAGCGGAGCGTAACTCGCTCGCCGCGCAGTTCTTCGTCGGGAATTTCGTCCAGGAAGTTTTCCATGTGGAGCAAAATTAGCAAACGGAATGCAGGCTAGATGCTTGAGCAGACCAAATCACGAAGACGGCGCCGTTTGGTCTGCTGGGAATGCGATTTTTTGATGTAGGACGCCGGCTTTTTGACCAAAGTAGCAGACCAAATCGAAGTAAAACTGTCTTTTAGTCTGCTGACGGCGCATTTTCTGGGCTACAAGAATGGTGTTTTGAGCTGAATCAGCAGACCAAATCGAAGTAAAACGGTCTTTTAGTCTGCTGACAGCGCATTTTCCGGGCTACAAGAATGGCGTTTTGAGCTGAATCAGCAGACCAAATCGAAGTAAAACAGTCTTTTAGTCTGCTGACGGCGCATTTTCCGACCTTCGGCTTCGCAAAGGCAATGCAACAAAAAGAAAAACCCGCCGGACGAATCCGACGGGTTTTCAGTGCGGATGAAAGGACTTGAACCTTCATGCCCTTGCAGGCACTAGAACCTGAATCTAGCGTGTCTACCAGTTCCACCACATCCGCGTGGTGCACCAAATTTTGAAAATTTCGCCCGTTTTGTCAAGGGTTTCTTCATAAAAAAGGGGGCGGCACAATTATTTCCCAGAAGAAATCGACTCGCGAATCCAGTCGAGGTGCTTTTCGCGCCAGTACGACCAGTCATGTTCGCCCGCGGGGTCGAACCGGAGCATGCAGTCCGCCTGAACCGACCTGCAAAATTCCTCTATCCAGGGGGCAGCCTCCCCCGCCGGGAAAAGCCTGTCGTTGCCGCCCTGCAAAAAGCGCCAGCGTCCGTCGCGCATCCTGGGGCTCGCCCCGGCAACCTCGGGGGCGCCCCCCAGCAACTTGCCGAAAGAACTCATCAGCAGGCGGTCCTTCACGCGACGCTTGCCCTGCATGGAGTAGTAGAGCACGCCCAGCGCCCCGTCCGAGACACCCACCAGCGAGACCTCGTCCACAAACCCGCCCCGCCTTTGGGCCACGGAATCGAGAGCGGCATCGACAGCCGCCACCATAGCACCCGTCACCCAGTGGGTTTCCCTGCAGGCAGAAGCGCTCACCACGATTACATCCGGAAAAAGTTTCGCGAAGTCACCACCCGCGACAAGCCCCTTCTCGCAGTTGCCGCTCGTCATTCCTCCATGGAACCACACGACGACACCCGACTTTGCCGCATGACGCGGGAAACTCGCCCTGGAAGATTTCGGCTGCGCGGGCCACCACACGCCCGTTGCGCTATTGAAGAACGTCCTGCTTTCCTGATTGATCGAACGCACGGTCAGTGAATCGGGGTTGCCCGCCCACACAAACGCAACGAACAAAAACAGGAAGGCAACTACGCGCATAGGGCAAACCGCTTATGCGGGATTACCACCCATGTGGCGGACCAGGCGGCGGCGCGGCACCTTCGTCTTGATACCCAGGATTACGAACACGACCATCCCGATAAAGCTGAACAGGACAATGCCAGCAACGACAAGCAGGTTCCCCACCATGTAGTCGGCGAGTTCCTCCCATTCCAGTCCGCCTTCCGATGTCGAGATGGACTGCACCACGAAAAGGTTGTCCTTGACACGCGAAGCCCATATTTCGAGCGGAATGCTCGCCGCATCAACATCGGCAAAGTCATACCATTCCGACAAGATTTCGTTCATTTCGCCCGTAGCGTAAAGCACGAACGTGACATCCTTGTCGCCGTTTATCTGGAAATACGTCTTGTCCAGGAACGGGATATCCGTACCGCCAAAGAGGCTCGGGATAGAGGCGTGGCTCAACGTGCCGTAAAAGAGGTGAGGCTCTTCCCGGAAACTGCGCACCACAAGATGCGTACTCGACACGCACCACACTATCACCAGCAGAAACAGCAGTGCCGCATTAAAGTAGACGTATTTGCGCGTGTGGAAAAATGCCATAACAAACTAGTTTTTTGACCTGAATATAAAAAAGAAAGTCGAGAGCAACAGGATGAGCGTGAGGAAATAGAACACCAGCGGGATCTTCGCCTTCAGGGTTATCTCGTTCATGCTTTCTTGCTGGAAGTACTGTATGAGGTCTTCACCCGCGAGGACGGTCTCGTGATTGTCAAGGCGGTTCCACGCAAGCGCATGTTCCACGTTCTCGTCCAGGAGGGCCTTCACGCGCAGCGCGAGCGAATCGGGAACGTCGAGCCCCTGCGGGAACGTGACCGGGAACCCGAAACGCGCAGAGTCAAGCGTAACGAGCAGCGGGTACGAAACGTTATCCGGCAAGAAAGCCACGTCGGCATACACCTTGTCGTATGTTCCGAACCACGCTTGACGGACAGACAGGTAACGGCGGACGCCGGCCACCTTCGAAAGCACGCGGCGTTCAAACTCGTGAACGGAATAAGGCGGAGGGGCAACGACTCCCCGCGACGAGAATTCGTCCATCTCGCGGGCAAACGAGACTGCCAGTTCACGCAGCGACATGGACTGCGAAAGCACCTTCATGGAATCGCCCGCGTACCCGCAACGGACTGCACTCATGGACCGCATGAGTTCCATGTCCATCAGCTGGTAATCGGAAAGCGACTTGATATAGCGCGAGTAGACGATGACGCCCGGTTTCTGCGAAAAGTAGAACAGCGCGGTAAGCCCGAGCGTTATGAGGATAATCAGCCAAACCCACGGAGTCTTGAGCTTCGCGTTGAAGGTATCGGCAATCGTCCTGTTTTTTGTATCTTCCACACTAAGAAATTACCTTTTTTCTACTTTGGTGGACATGCGCAGGAAGATTTTTTCGACATTTTTGACCTTTTTGCCGCTTTTGGGCGTATGTGGCGTGCTTTATGGTTGCACCATTGAGCATGCCGAAGAGCAAGTCCTCGAAAAGCACGTGAACGGCACGAAGAAAACCTCCGTGTGGGTATACCCCGACGGCGAAATCCTCAAGCGCAACGAGTGGTACGACAACGGCATCAAGGAATTCGAAATCCAGTACAAAAACAACATACCGCACGGGAATATCAAGCGCTGGACCGTACTCGGCGACGTGGCACTCGACGGCGAATACAAGAACGGCAAGCGCGAAGGGACTTGGACAAGCTACTTCGTAGAACGGCTCAACTCCCGCCGCAAGGAAGCCGTGCGACACTACAAGGACGATCATCCCGTAGGCGACTGGGAAGGCTGGCATTTTAACGGGAACAAGGCCTTCGAGGAACACTACGACGAGAACGGCAACGCAACCGGAGTGTGGAAAAAGTGGCACGAGAATGGAAATCCACAACAAGAGGGAACATGTCATGCCAGATGGGAACCCAACCGCGAAATAAAATCCGCTCCCGAAATGAGCAAAAAAAGTTACCTGAAAAGGTATTCCATGAATGGCGCCCTGCTCGAAAAATTCACCTGCCACAAAAACAAACTATATGGCCCCTTTGAACTATACTATGAGAATTTCAGTGAAGATCCTAAAACGGAACGTATCCGCATTAAGGGAACACTAGGATTCCGTTTAGATGAAACAACATTTTATGGGCCAGCATCTGGAGATAGCGCCCTCATCGGCACCACAGAATACTACAGGGCCGACGGAACCCTCCTAAAGCAGGAACATAGGACAGTAACCGGGCAACGCGATTCCATATGGAGCTGGTATGACGAAAACGGGAAACTACTTCGTGAAAGCAAATTCACTATAGAAACATACAAGGGCTTCAGTGAAAATACCGGAATATCTTACGGAACATGCGAAACATCATCGACAATGTTCTGTGCGGAAACCTCTTTTTTTCGTTCTCCAATCCCAAGCGGTCTTCTCAAAACAAGCGGTTTGAGCGACAAAGACGCATATAAACTAAGTATCGGAAAATTTCCAGCAACACTGCGCTATATCAAGGCAGGGCACAACCTGTTACACGAAGAGTTCTGGGGTGCCGGAGAAGATTCTACCCAAATCGAAGAACGAAGTTTCTACCCCGACAGCATGGGCGGTGGAATGGCTAGCCTGGGCTTTTGGGAAAACACCAAACGCCATGGCATCTGGCGCAACTGGTACCCGAACGGGGTACTGAAAGACAGCCTCAACTACGTAAACGGGGAACGCGTCGGCGAGCAGTTCGGTTACGACAGCACCGGCAAGCTCACGATACATAAAACAGAGGCCGGCAAGAACCGGCCCGTGATAATGCATTTACCCGCTAAACAAGGTCCCTGAGCTCGGTTGGTGAGCCTGCCGAACCATGCCGAAGGGCTACTTGTACATGTAGCTCACGGCGTTGGGGAACTTGAGCTCCTGCATTCCAGCCGTATTTACCTGGCTGACAGAATTCACTTCGCCACCGTAGATAATCGCGTTGCCCTGGTAGGTCGGCTTGAATGCAGCGTTGTTTGAGCCGTAGTAACTGCTGTTGTTGTAGGTGACGGTCGCACACTTGGGAAGGTCGGTCGAGTAGTTGCCGAACGCGAGGAGAACGCCGCCGGTAATCTCGAAGCCGGCATCCGTATCGATAAGGCCGCCCGCCATGTTGGAAGAGCATCCGCCGCTACCACCGCCCATGCCGCCACCCATGCCTCCGCCGCCCCAACCTCCAAAGTTGAAGCCGCCTTGGTTCTCGTAGCTCTGGCCAGTGATTTCGAGAATCAGCACGCCACCGGTCATCTTTCCGGAACCGTTCGCATCGAACACGTCGATCATGTCGCCCTTCGCGCTGATGTAGTGGTAGCCGCCGCTAACGACAATATGGCCACCGCTCTCGCTGAACGCAGCGTACTGGCCCACGTTTTCCTTCGGGCCACCGGCGCCGTTCCAGCCGTCGTTTGTAGCAAATGTCGAAGTGATTCCGCCTTCCGCAAAAATCCTGTAGGCTTCCAGGCCTTCGCTAGCGGTAACCACGTTGATTGTAGAGCCCTTCAGGTACAGGGCAGAATCGGCGTGAATGCCGTCATCCTTCGAACTGACCGTCACGTTGCCCGCATTCATGTAGACACGCCATTTTGTATGCATTGCATCGTCATCGGCGGTCACGTTGATATCGCCCCCGTTCACATAGATGAACTTCGTGGCGACCATTCCCTTGCCGGTAGAAGTCACCTTGATGGTGGAGGCTTCGGC
The DNA here is from genome assembly GCF_900129735.1 of Fibrobacter sp. UWCM. NCBI lineage: Bacteria > Pseudomonadati > Fibrobacterota > Fibrobacteria > Fibrobacterales > Fibrobacteraceae > Fibrobacter > Fibrobacter sp. UWCM. Next base: position 219,900 of record NZ_FQWR01000001.1, read on the forward strand.
AGAATCGTTCACAAGAATGTAGTTTGCCGCCTGGATGCCGTCGTCACCCGCCTTGATGGTGATGTTTCCGCCGGAGATTTCCACGATGCCCTTGCCGGCAACCGTATCCTTGCAGGCGCCACCCGCCTCTTCGCATTCGTCGCTTTCGAGTCCGTCGCCCTTCTTGGCGGTCACGTTCAAGACACCGCCCGAAATCTGGAGACTTCCCTTGCCCTTGATGGCGTTTTCTTCAGCCTCGACAGTGATGTTTCCGTTCTTGATTTTGAGGTCATTGCTGCACTGAATGCCGTTCTTGAACTTGCCCTTGACGGTCAGGGTGCCTGCGCCCTTGATGTTCAAGTCGTCGCGGGAATAGATTGCAGCCTTCGAAGTATCCTGCGCGCCGTTGACCTTCGTGAACAAGTGATTCCCGTTGCCGTCTTCGACCACGTTGGTAGTCCCCTTCACCAGGTGAATCACCGTCTTGTCAGCGTTCTTCACGAGGATGGGGGAATTGGAACTCTTGATGGTCGCGTTATGGAGGTAGATGCCGGTATTGCCCTCGTTCTCGGCGCCCGGAGTATTCACCACCACCTGGAAGTCGGATGATTCGCCCGTCACGTAGTAGGCGCCCGGGCAAGTGATGGACGCGCTCTTGTCCGCCACTTCGACACAGCCGTTGTTGTTTTCGACCGTAGCCGAAGTGCCCGCAAGCTTCAGGAGAATCTGCGAGCCGTCCAACGTCCTTGAATCCTCGTTGTCGTTCTCGTCGTCGCCGCTCTCGTTGCCGGGATTGTTGCCACCGGGAATCACGACGCTCGAGCTAGAGACAACCGGGCCGGGCCATACGAAGCTTGAACTGGAGATGCCAAAGCCGGGGCCGGCAATACTCGAACTGGAAAGTTCAATGCCGGGCACGACAAAGCTGGAACTGGAAAGTTCTACGCCAGGGATGCCAGTTCCCAAGAAATCGCTGCTGGAAGAAAAATCCGACGGGAAAAGCGCCCCGTTGTCCGTATTCGGATTCACGCCGGCATCTTCAGAACAGGCTACAAGACCCAACGAGACTCCAATGGCGGGAAACGCCAAAAGCCCTAATTTCATATCTGACTCCTTTTTTTCTTAATATAGATTGGCCCCTCCAAACACGCCACTGCAGCCTATAACATTCTGTTGAAGTCGAGAACAACAAAACCCGAAAAATCGGGAGTTTAAGTTCCGCGCGTTACGCATTATCCCGAAAAAATTTCCAGGCGGCCGTTTACGTAAAAATCATTTTTCAAGCGGGAGAAGAGTCCAAGAAAAAAATTAGATTTGAAAAAAAGGAAAGGACAAATTAAATATGCGGCGCAAGGATAGAGAAGTTTTAGGCGACGAGAATATCGCAAAGATTATCGAGCAGTGCACGACTTGCCACATTGCGATGGAGGACGATACGGATGCGGGCATGCCCTACGTGATTCCGATGTCGTTCGGGTACAGTTTGAAGGGCGGCGTCCTGGAGCTGTACTTCCATTGTGCGCACGTCGGCAAAAAACTCGACTGCATCCGCAAGAATCCGAATGTGGCGTTCAGCATGTGCGTCGAGAACCGCATCGAAATTCACGAGGACGTTTATTGCAAGAGCGGGCGCTTTTATGCAAGCGTTGTCGGGCAGGGCAAGGCGGAAATCGTCGAGGATAGCACCGAGAAATGCCACGGACTCTCGCTCCTGATGGAACGGCAGGCCGCAGGCGCCGCGCAGCAAATGCACGCCGCAGGCGCCGCGCACGGTTCAAGTTCCGCGCAGTCCGCAAAACCGGCGCAACCTATGCACGCGACCCCGCATAAGTTCGAATTCACGCCCACGCAGGCCGCCGCCGTGACCGTCCTCAAGATAACGAGCATGAATTTCACAGGGAAAGCGAAGGCTGAAAAATAGATTGCCTAAAAAGTATTTGGAGTTTTATGAATAAGTTCTTGATTGCATTATGTATGACGGTGTTCTTTGCGGCGTGTGCGTCAACATCAAATCCAAGTGTATCGAAAGAACCATCTCAGGCTACTGAAGAAAAAACATCTGATAAAAAGTCGGAAAATTTACGTAGCTTAAAGGACCTGAAAGTCATAGTCGCAAAAAATACGCAGGAGCGATTGGTTCCACTTTATAATAACTATCTGCACAAAAAGCCTCATTTTGCAGGTACGATAAAAATAAAGTATACCATACTTGCAAATGGTGAGGTTGAAAAAACGGAAGTTGTGAATGCTACTACGGACTATCCCGAATTTGAAAAAGCAGTGGCGGCAGACCTTTTGCAGTGGAAATATCCCGCTGGGGATTACGAGAAGTGCACGATTACGGTTCCCTTGACATTTTCGGAATAATCTTGATTGACTAAAAATTGCTAAATTTACCCGCACTATGAGTGAAGCTATTAACAATGTGAAGCAGGCGTTTGACGCAGAACTTGCGCAAACCGACCTTACGAACCAAGAAGCCGTCAACAACCTCCGCGTGAAGTACCTGGGCAAGAAGGGTGCCGTCACCGACCTCATGAAGCAGATGGGGAGCTTGAGCGCCGAGGAACGTCCGGCTTACGGCAAGCTCGTGAACGAACTTAAGGTCGCCGTCTCCGAGGCAATCGACAAGGCTATCGAGACCGCGAACCAGGCTGCCCTCCAGAAGAAGCTGGAAAGCGGCTTTGTAGATACCACGCTCCCGGGTGCAGGCATCCCGGCGGGCTCTACGCATCCGCTCTACGACGTGCGCGAAGAGATTATCGACTTCTTTAGCCAGATGGGTTTCGAAGTGGACTTCGGTCGCGACATCGAGACGGACTGGTACAACTTCGAAGCCTTGAATACGCCGCCCGACCACCCGAGCCGCGACATGCAGGACACGTTCTACGTGGACGACAAGGTGATGCTGCGTACGCACACCTCCGGCACGCAGATCCACTACATGGAAACGCACAAGCCGCCGTTCCGCATGATTGCTCCGGGCCACGTGTTCCGTGTGGATAACGATGCGACCCACGCCCCGATGTTCCAGCAGTGCGAAGGCCTCGTGGTCGACGAGAACATCAGCTTTGCAGACCTCAAGGGTGTCTTGCAGGTGTTCATGAACAAGCTGTTCGGCGAAGGCGTCAAGACCCGTTTCCGCCCGAGCTTCTTCCCGTTCACGGAGCCCAGTGCCGAAATGGACGTGAGCTGCGTGTTCTGCGGTGGCAAGGGCTGCCGTCGCTGCAAGGGAACCGGCTGGATGGAAATCGGCGGTTGCGGTTCCGTGGACCCGAACGTGTTCAAGAACTGCGGCATCGATTCCGAGAAGTACACAGGCTTTGCATTCGGCTTCGGTCTCGACCGTATCGCGATGCTCCGCCACGCGATTCCGGAAATCGGCCTCCTGACCAGCAACGACCAGAGATTCCTGAGCCAGTTCTAGGTTAGACGAAAGACCGCTGCGCTGGTAGACGAAGGAAACGAAAAAGCGGACCGCAAGGCCCGCTTTTCTTGTATAAAAAAGAGATCCCCGCCTTCGCGGGGATGACAATATGAAAGAAGCGGACCGAAAGGCCCGCTTTTCTTTTTATGGACCCTATCGCACCTGCGGTGCTCCAGGGTGACAGAAGGTTGTTATTTGCAGCGGTGGAAGTCGTCTTCCACGCGGATGATGTCGTCTTCGCCGGTGTACTCGCCCACCTGGACTTCCACGATCACGAGCGGGAGGCGGCCTTCGTTCTGGAGGCGGTGCACCTCGCCCATCGGGATGTAGGTCGACTCGTTCGGACGCACGTAGAACACCTTGTCGCCGACAGTCACGGTAGCAGTACCGCTCACCACGACCCAGTGTTCGGAACGGTGCAGGTGCTTCTGCAGGCTAAGGCGCTTGCCCGGCTTCACCACGATGCGCTTCATCTTGTAGCGTTCGGTGGATTCGAGCACGGAGTAAGTACCCCACGGGCGGCTCACCGTCTGCGGCACGTTGATGAGGTCGGAACCGCGCTGCTTGAGCTCTTCCACCACCTTCTTCACCTTCTGGCTGCTGCTAAGCGGGGCGACCAACAATGCGTCCGGGGTGTCGACGATGAGCATCTTGTCGAGGTCGATCGTCGCGATAGCGCGCTGAGTGCCCATCACGAGGGAGTTCTTCGAGCCCACCGCGATGTGGCGCGGGTTCACGTTGTTGCCGTTATCGTCGTGCGGGTATTCCCCATACAAACTATCAAAGCTTCCGAGGTCGCTCCAGCCGATGTCGCTCGGCACGACCTTCACCTTCTTGGACTTCTCCATCACGGCGTAGTCGATGGAGTTGCTCGGAATGGCAAGCATGTCGTCGCGGTTGATGCGGATGGGTTCACCGTCCTCGATGGTCGCGTTGGTAAGCGCCTTCTGTGCGGCGGCGAGCATCTCCGGAGAATACTTGCCGAGTTCCGCGAGGAAGGTCTTCGCCTTGAAGCAGAAGATGCCGCTGTTCCAGTAGAAGTTGCCCGCGAGCAGGTACTTCTCGGCGGTCGCCAAGTCGGGCTTTTCCACAAAGCGCTTCACATTCTCGCCGTCAGCCTCGATGTAGCCGTAGCCCGTCTCGGGGCTCGTGGGCGTGATGCCGAACGTCACGAGGTTACCCGCCTCGGCGAGTTCCTGCGCGCGGAGAAGCACCTTCTTGTACTCTTCCTTCTTGCGGATCACGTGGTCCGACGGGGACACGAGCACGATGGTTTCCGGGTTCATGGTAAGGCATGCGAGCGCGATCGCGGGTGCGGTGTTGCGGCCCACGGGTTCCAGCAGGAACTTGCTGCCGGTCATGCCTTCGACTTCGAGCTGGTCCTTCGCGAGGAAGAACTGGTCGGCGTTAGAGACGATGAACTGCGACTCGCAGAGAGCGGAGTTCGTGACAACCGTCTTGCGGAACAGGGACTGCCCGTCAAAGAGCGGGGCAAACTGCTTGGGCATCAGGGAACGGCTCACGGGCCAAAGGCGCGTGCCCGAACCGCCACAAAGGATAAGGTTAATCATATCTATTACCACCCATCTCTAGAAATCAGCTCAATGTTACGAGTCGTGCTAGCCCCGTAGTTTATGATCGATGCCGTAGGCAAGATCAAATTCACGAGACGGTTCCACGTTCCAAGATCGGAAGCATCGACATAGACAACGTCACGCGAATTCAGGTTGAAGCGTTCGGCCATCGCGAGCGCCATCGCGTTCTTCGCATTCAGGTGGTACACGTCAATCTGCTTTTCCGAAGTGTTACGGATAACATAAATAGACTTAGAAGACGCATATGTCGTCTGCAGGCCACCAGCCGCAGCCAATGCCTCGACGAGCGAGAGCTTGCCCTGGTTCACGTTCACGGCGCCAGTCCTCGCAACTTCGCCCATCACGAACACGCGGTTCTCCTTCTGGGTCTCGCTGAGGGCCGGAATAAAAATCTGGTCATCGGGCTTGAGGAGAATCTTGTCGAGCGGGAGGTTCGCCTTGAATGCATCAAGGTAGTTGATGCTATAGACCTTGTCTCCACGGCGCAGTTGCATTCCGGAGGGGTCTGCCTCATCGGCAAATCCACCCACGCTCGCAATCGCAGCGGGGATAGTCATCGGCAGTTCGTTAAAGGAAACGTAGCCCGGTTTGTTCACGGCTCCGGAGATAAACGCCTTGAGGCTGTTGTAGCCCGTCACGCGTACATCAACCTGCGGATCGTTCAAAATCTTGTCGGAAAGGCGCTTCGTGATTTCGGCACGAAGTTCCTGCGCCGTAAGACCCGCGGCCTTAATCTCGCCAGCATAGGGGTAGAATAGCGTGCCATCGGTCGTCACGCGCTGGCCGGCAGGCTGGTACTGGCCCATCGGGGACGTGAGTTCCGGGTGTTCCCAAACGACCACCTGGACCATGTCCAGAGGACCGATGCGGTATTCAAGACTCGGCAGGGAATCCACAATCAGTTCTGCAAGCTCGCCGAAATCCGACTTTGCAGAATCACCGGCAGCAGCCGTGCCCGTGCCAAAATCACCGTTTTCGATAGAGTGGACAACCACCTTGATGCCGTTGTATTCGGCGGATCCTTCCGCATCACCTTCCGGCACCGACATTCGCATGTGGGGGCCCAGCGAGCAGCCGCCCATGACGAGGGCAACACCGGCAGCAAGCAAAAGATTCAATTTTTTCATTATTGAGCCTCGCTCTGTTTAATCTTCTCGACCCAATAAGGGGTCAGTTTAGAAATAAAGTTCCAAGCCAACACAAAAGCACTTTCGGGCCTACGGTAGGGGTCGGGGACATCGACCTGCTGAGCCTCGCCATAGCGATGGACCTTGTCGCCAAGGGCCGGATAGCGGCGCAAAAGTTCCGCCTTGTGCCCATTTTCCATAACCAGGACAAGATCCGCCCACTTGAGGATATCCAGGTTTATTTGGCGAGCACGGTGCGCGCTCATATCAATACCATGTTCAAGAGCGATCTTCTGGCTGATTTCGTGCGCAGGATGATCCACCAAGGCGCCAAGCCCGGCGCTCATGACTTCAAAACCCTCACCGAGTTCCTTTTTCAAAAGGTATTCTCCCGTGGGGCTACGGCAAATATTTCCCGTACAGACAACTAAAATATGCTTCATTGCTCTTAAATTAGAAAATTATATCATAAGAGATGCCCGCCTGCGCGGGCATGACAAAAGGAATTACACTTCAAACGCGAAGCCCAGGTCCTTGAGCGGCGGGTTCTTCGTGTCCTTTTCGGAGAGGAGCGGTTCGAAGCCGTTGCCCACCGGCCACTCGATGCCGATTTCGGGGTCGTTCCACATGAGGCCGCCTTCGTCCTTCGGGTCGTAGAGGCGGGTGCACTTGTACACGAAAGTCGCAGTTTCACTGAGCACCACGAAACCGTGCGCAAATCCCTCGGGAATGTAGAACTGCTTCTTGTTCTCGGCGGAGAGCGTAACACCTTCCCACTTGCCAAACGTGGGGCTACCCTTGCGCAGGTCCACCGCCACGTCGAAGACTTCGCCTTCGATGACGCGCACGAGCTTACCCTGCGGGTTCTTCTTCTGGAAGTGGAGTCCGCGGAGCACGCCCTTCTTGCTTCTGGATTCGTTATCTTGTACGAAAACCATGTTTAAGCCGGCTGCGTCGAATTCAGCCTTGTTGTAGGTTTCCATAAAATAGCCGCGATGGTCGCCATAGACCGTCGGCTCGATGATTGTCACGCCCTCGATGGAGGTTTTGATAAAGTTAAACTTTCCCATTATCTGTTCCCGTACATTTTTTCGTAATACTTTTCGTAGTCGCCGCTCGTGATGTTGTCGAGCCATTCCTGGTTGTCGAGGTACCAGCGCACCGTCTTCTCGATGCCTTCCTCGAACTGGAGGCTTGGTTCCCAGCCGAGTTCCTTCTGAAGCTTGGTGGAGTCGATGGCGTAGCGGGCGTCGTGGCCCAGGCGGTCCGTCACATAAGTGATCAGGTTCATGTCCTCGTCTTCGGCGCGACCGAGGAGCCTGTCAACGGTCTTGATGACGACCTTGATGATGTCGATGTTCTTCCATTCGTTGAAGCCGCCGATGTTGTACGTCTCGGCAATTTTGCCGTTATGGAAAATCACGTCGATGGCACGGGCATGGTCTTCCACGAAGAGCCAGTCGCGAACGTTCTCGCCCTTGCCATAAACCGGGAGCGGTTTCTTGTGGCGGATATTGTTGATGAAAAGCGGGATGAGTTTTTCGGGGAACTGGTACGGGCCGTAGTTGTTACTGCAGTTCGTGACAATCGTCGGCATGCCGTAGGTGTCGTGGAACGCGCGCACGAAGTGGTCGGAGCCGGCCTTAGAGGCAGAATACGGAGAATGCGGCGTGTACTTCGTCGTCTCGTAGAAGAAGTCGTCGCCGTACGCCAGGTGGTGTTCGCTGGAGCTAGCCGTCGTGGTAAACGGGGGCGTGATGCCTTCCGGGTGGTTCATCTTGAGGGCACCATAGACTTCATCGGTCGAAATGTGGTAGAAGCGCTTGCCCTCGTACTTTTCGGGCAATGATTCCCAGTAGAGCTTCGCAGCCTGAAGCAGGCTCAAAGTTCCCATGACGTTCGTCTTGGCAAACGTGAACGGGTCCTTGATGGAGCGGTCCACGTGGCTTTCTGCCGCCAGGTGGATGATACCGTCTACATGTTCGTCCTGCATAAGCTTGTAGAACGCGTCGAAGTCGCAGATGTCCATCTTCACGAACTTGTAGTTCGGCTTGTTCTCGATATCCTTGAGGTTCGCGAGGTTGCCCGCATAGGTAAGCTTATCGAGGTTGATAATCTTGTATTCCGGGTACTTGTTCACGAACAGGCGAACCACGTGGCTTCCGATAAAGCCTGCACCGCCGGTAATGACGATATTCTTCATAAAAACTCCAGTTTTATGGAGCAAATATATTAAATCTGGCCTACGATATACTCGTACGGGTTCGCGAGAGTTTCCAAATCTACGGAAACAGAGGGAATTTGCCAGCGGAACCATGTCAGCTGGCGTTTCGCGTAGTTGCGGGTCTTGCGTTTGACCTCATCGACAACCCGCGCCACATCCGCAGGTGATGTCGCCTGCAGGAGTTCACGGTACCCGAGACTCTGCCATGCGGGAGCATCGAGCGGCACGTTCTTTGCAAGGCGGTGAACCTCATCGAGCCAGCCATCCGCCATCATTTTGTCCACGCGGGCGTTGATGCGGGCGTACAGGTTTTCGCGCGAACGCTGGAGCCAGAAAACGGGAACCTGCCCGATACCACCCTCGCGTTCCTTTTGCCAGTCCGAAAGCTTGCGGCCCGTCGCCTGCCACACTTCCAGTATGCGGATGATGCGCTGGGCGTTTTCCTTCTCGACTCCGGCCATCGCCTCGGGGTCTACTTCCTGCGCAGTTTTGAACAAACTATCAAGACCTTCGCAGACAGCTTTTTCTTCAAGGCCTACACGCACACCCGGCTCTATCTTCGGGATTTTCGGGAGCCCGAGCATCAGCGACTGCAGGTAAAGTCCCGTACCGCCAACCGCAATGTAGTTCCTGCCGGGATTTGCTTCCAGAAGTTCGCGCACGTTCCTGCAAAAATCCCCCGCCGAAAAAGTTTCCCGCGGGTCAAGGAAGTTTACCATGTGGTGTTTCACCCGCTCCATTTCTGCAGGTGAAGGCTGTGCCGTCCCTATCGCGAAGCCCGTGTATATCTGGCGCGAATCCACCCCGATTATTTCGACATCGAATCGTTCCGCGAGGTCGAGCGAAAGGCGCGACTTCCCTATTCCCGTGGCTCCGGCGATTGCAAAGAGGATTGGCATGCCCGCAATATAATTATATTTGGAGGGGATGAAAAACGCAAAGCATATAATCGCCATATTTATTGTTCTCGGGGTACTCGCTACGGCAGCCTACCTGCTTCCCAAGAGCGACATAGATAGTTTTATTTCTGAAAAGATGGCAAACGACTCTGCTGCCGAAGTAGCGGATACGAATTCCGTACAGGACACCACGCCCTTCATTGACCGCATGAAGGCAGACATAGGCGTTATCCAGGCGCAGTTCTCCCGCCGGAAAAAGCGCGACGTGTGGACTCTCGGGAACGGAACCACGATTATCCGCTACCTGTTGCAGGCGAAGCGGTTCATCGACAAGAACAACGGGAAGGTCCTCTACATGGAGGAGCTTTTCAACGACAACGACGCGTTCCAGTCTGCAAACCTGGACGCGCTCTCCCCCGATGGCGATACGCTCCGGATAAACCTGCAAATATCACGCAACATATTCCGCGACAACGCATCGTACCTTTCAGTCTCGTTCCAGATAACCGGAGAAGCTTTCCAGCAAAAAAGGATTATGCCCGAAATCATCGCGGCGCTCAATTCGCTCGACTACCCCTACGACCTGCTGATAACCCCGTTCGACATGCCGAAGGGCTTCTACCCCGACCTGGACAAGATAAAGAACAAGGAACTCGTACTGTGGCTTCTCATGGAATCGAACAGCCTTGACAGCAGGCACAAGAACATGCGCGCCATCCGCAGTTACCTCACGGAAGACCAGATTTCAGAAATCATTACGGACGCCAAGACGCTCGTACCCTCGGCAAACGGGATAGCCACGCGATTCGCCGACAAGGCAGTCGAACACAAGCCGCTGCTGCAGGCGGTACTCAACGCAGCGAAGGCTCACCAGCTGTGGTTTGCTGACCTTTCGGGCAACAGCAAATCCAAGGTTTCGGACGTCTGCCCCGAAGTGGGCATGAACTGCAAGATTATCACGCCCTACAACCCCTCGAACAGCAGCATTGACGACTTCGTCCACAAGAAACTCCGCGGGGCGGCAAGGAGCGGCATGGCGGCAATCATTCTCCCCCTCACGCTCGAGAGCGTCCAGAAAGTCAAGACATTGAAAGAAAAAACGACCGCGCAGGGTACCACGCTCATAAATTTATCTACCTTTATGAACACCAACAAGGAGTAGTTTCCATGACCGTAAAACTGGGTGTCAACGTAGACCACATCGCCACTATCCGTGAAGCACGCAAGATCCGCGAACCGGATCCGGTTGCCGCAGCGATTATTGCCGAACTCGCAGGCTGCAACGGCATTGTTGCCCACCTGCGCGAAGACAAGCGTCACATCCAGGACCGCGACCTCAAGCTTTTGCGCGGCACGGTTTCCACGAAACTCAACCTCCAGATTTCTACCAATCCCGAGATGGTGCAGTTCGCCATCAACGTGCAGCCCGACATGGTGACGCTCGTACCCGAGAACAGCCAGGAAATCACGACCGAGGCGGGCATGAACGTCGCGGCAAAGATTGACGAGATTGCAAAAATCGTGATGACCCTCAAGAACAACGACATCGCGACATGCATCTTCATCGACCCCGAAACCGAGCAGGTGAAGGCATCGAAGAAGGTCGGTGCCGACTTCGTGGAATTCAGCACCGCAAGATACGCCTCGGCTTGCGACCTCGGCAGCATCCAGGAAGTCAACCGCGAAATTTCCGCCATCCAGGACATGACCGTCCTTGCAAAGAAGTACGGCCTGCGCGTCAATGCAGGTCACGGTCTCAACTACAGGAACGTGGAAGCCATTGCAGCCATCGAGGGCATCGAGGAACTCAACATCGGCCACAGCATCGTGGCGAGGGCAGTCCTCGTGGGCCTTGAACGCGCCGTGAAGGAAATGCTCGACCTGCTCAGGCGTCAATAGTGACTAGTCATTAGTCATTAGTCATTGGTCATTGGTTATACGACCAACAACAAGAACTCAGTAATCGCTGTATTCTACATCCTGGAGCACAAGCCCCTGGGGAGGAGCCCAGGTACGTTCGCCCTTGAAATCCTTGGCGAATATCTTTTCCACCGTACCCAGCGGGTAACGCCCGCGGCCGATATCAAATAACGTTCCGACCATCGCGCGGACCTGCCGGTGCAAAAATCGGTTGCCCCTGATGTGGAACATGCAGCTCCAGTCGTTCAGGCGTTCCAGGCGAAATTCCGTCAGCGTGCAGAGAGTGGACTTGCCGTCGTTACGGGGAATGCAGAAATCGATAAAGTCATGTTCGCCCAGGAAGGCCTTCGCCTCGCATTCCATTACATCCAAGTTAAGGTCAACGCTGCCGCATTCCCAGCCAAAGTCGCGCATCAGGGCTACGGGCCGCGTAAAGATGGTGTACTGGTAGTAACGCGAAAGCGCGTCGTAGCGGGAATGGAACTCGCTCGGGCACGCTTCGAGGTCACGTATGCGGATGAGTCTCTTGGTGAGGCCGTTTACGGAGCGGACCGTACGTACCGGGTCCAGTTCGCCGTCGAAATCGAAGTGGACGCACTGCCCGCGGGCATGCACGCCCGTATCCGTACGCCCGGAACCCACCACGCGGATAGGCGCGCGGAGAGCCGTAGTCAGGGCTTCCTCGAGAGTGGACTGCACCGTAACAAAGCGCGTCTTGCCCGCGCAGTTCTGTTCTTGCCAACCGTAGAAGGCGCTTCCCAGGTATTCACAGCGGAAGCGGTAACGCATCTAGTTCCCCGATTCTAGGGATTCCTTGATAACGGCCTCGACCTGATCTTGCGGAATCTTCAACTGCGATGCGATTGCGGAAGCAGGGAACCCGCGGCGGGACATCTGCATGATCTTCGTCTTCTCGGTGAGTTCGCGATCGAACCTGCTGGTCTTGAGGGGCGATTTCGCCTGCAGGGTCGGGTCGCCCGTCATGTTGTGGCTCTGCGCACGAATCTTCATGGTGCGGTCACGGGTCACGCCGCGCGGGGAGCGGAGCACGTCGGAAAGCGACTGCATGGCCGAGGTGATGCGTTCCTTCGCCGTAGGCCTGAGCTGCGGGCGCGGCGCATCGAGGTCGGTCGTCATAATCTTGTTCTCGGGCACGCCGTTCTCGTCCTCGAAAGCCATCTTGGGCAGTTCCTGCTGCTTTTCGCGCTCGGCGAACTCGGACACTTCGTCTATGATGGAACGCTTCTGCGGGCGGGGGCGCGCAATCGTCTCGTCGTCGAGCCCTCCCTTCGGTTCCTTGAAACGCTGTTCTTCCGCAGCCTTGATGGCCTCCATCTTCATGGTGAGGACCTTCTTCCTGTGCGCAAGGACGGCGAAAAGCAAGATAATGCAAAGGATAATCGCAGCGACGCCCCCCGCAATCCAGAGCATGGTCTCGCTGGAAACTCCCAGCGGGTTTTCCGCAGCGACGGGCACGGGTGCAGTCCTCATATCGCCCAGGGATTCCCAGGACTGTTCCAGTTCGGTGCGTATACTAAGCTGTAAATCGGGGTTTCCCTGAGCCTCGAACAGGGCTACCTGCAGGGAATCTATCCTGCTGCGGGCTTCCAGGTAGGATTCCGCATCAAAAGACGACTTAACCGCGGAAAAATCAAGGAGCAAATAGGCGCCAAGCCCTGCTGCCACGATAAACAAGACAACTGGAGCAATAAACTTCTTCATACGGCATATAATTTAGAAAATGAAGGCCGATTATTTCCAGGCAAAACGGCGAAATCGCCCCTTTTTGAAAAACGGGACGCTTCGCCCCGCTTTTTTGCGGGTGGTGTGAAGTTCTCTACACTTTTTTGGAAAAAACACAAATTTAATGTCCACGACCTATTTTTTTTACTATCTTATAGTACAAGAACTCTTTGTTCTCCTCCTAACCCCAAAGAACACCCCGGCTTCGGTCGGGGTGTTTTGGTTTATAGTCCTTGTTTTTTGCGGGAAACTACGTGCGGAGAGCGCCGAACGACACAGCCCTGTCGCCGCCGTTCTCGAGTGCCGCCTTGAGGGCCACCTGCGCGTTGTAGATGAGGGTTCCCTCGTCAATCGCGTGGTCGGGCATCACGGACACGCCAAGGCTCAGCTTGGTCGCGAGGATTCCGTCGCCGTAGGAAATCTGCAACTGAGAAATCTCGTTACGGATGCGTTCTGCGCGTTCAAGCGTAATCTTGCAATCGGCGCCGGGCAGAATCACGCACAGCACGTTACCGTCGAACCTGCAGGGGATATCTTCGGTGCGGATGAACCCGGGCAGGCGCTGGCCCAGTTCCCAGAGCAGCTGCTCGAGGGCATGGTTGCCCTTCTCGGTCTTGATGGCTTCGGCCGCATCGGGGTAAATCATGATTATCCCTATCGGGGTCGCATGGCGGTTTGCGGCAGCCACTTCGCGGCGCAGGGATTCTTCCATGTAGCGCCTGTTGAACAGCCCCGTAAGGTTGTCGCGGATGCTGTGCTGCTGGAACCGCAAGTTGAGGTTCTGGTTTGCCACGTAAAGCCCGAAGGTCGCGGCGACAATGCTCACCTTCGCCTTCCAGAATTCAAGAGAATCGCCCTCGGGGAACTTGTCCACCTGGACCGAGAGGATGCCGAAATGCTCCTCGAGGCCTTCAATCGGGGCGCAGAAGGAAACACCCTGCGGGTGGTGGTGCAGGTGGGTGCATCCGCCCGTAAATTCACCGGAGGTATAGTCGCTCACCACGACATCGCCCACGTTGTAGCTCGCGCATTCGCCCGGCATAATCACGTCATCACTGATAACGTAATCGCCGAACGAGAGAATCTTGTGGAGTTCGGTCTGCACGCCGCCGTACATGTAGAGGATGCCTGCGCCACCCGGGAACAGTTCGGGGAGCGACTTCTCGAGAGCCTCCACCACATCGGGGAACGGCCTGTTCTTGAGGATACGCTTGCAGAACGTGTTCCAGGCATCGAGCGGGAAGGCGTGCTGTACGGCATCCACCTGCTTGAGGGCCTCGGCTGCCGGAATCGCTTCGGGAGGGAGAATGCTGTCGAAAGGCTTCTTCTTTACGCTCGGGCCTTCGAAAGGCTGCGGTTCATCGCTCAGGGACGGGACAACGGGCACATACTCGGTTTTCGGGGATGCGTTGCGGGTCTCATTGAGGGCTTCGGTAAAGTTCGCTTCGGCTTCGGTGAACTTGCGCTTGCAATGGCTGTAGTACAGGAGGCCGAGAACCGCGCCCCAGGCTCCAATCAATACAAATTTCAGGTGCAGGGCCAGAGTCTTTTCGGGTACGAAATAGGCCGCGACGACACCGCCGACAAAAAATACAAGGCAAAGGAAATAAGAAAAGAAGCTCATACCATAAATTTATCAAAAGAAATATGTTTTCGTTCTCAAGTAAACGAAAATTTTATAAAAAAACGTGCTTTTAAGGTTCCTTTTTCTAAATTTGACACTATGACCATCCTCGAAAAAATCGCCTTAGCGTTACCCGCCGTAGAAAGTCCAGCCCGTTACATGGGCGGCGAGGCGAACAGCGTGGTAAAGGACCACAGCCAGATGCTCTGCCGCATGGCGTTCGTATTCCCGGACACCTACGAAATCGGGATGAGCAACAACGGCATCCGCATCCTGTACCACGTGATAAACCGCGAGAGCGACCTGCTTTGCGAAGTCTCGTTCGCGCCGTGGGACGACATGGCCCGCGAGATGGCGAAGTACGATATTCCGCTGTACAGCTACGCGACCTACACGCCGGTACGCGAATTCGAAGTGGTGGGCATGACGCTCCAGACGGAGCTGAACTTCACGAACGTGCCCTACGTGCTGGAACTCGCCCGCATTCCCGCGTGGCAGAAGGACCGCAAGGAAGATGACCCCATCGTGGTTGCCGGCGGGCCCTCGATGGCGAACCCCGAGCCCGTCGCCGACTTCTTCGACGCGTTCATGATTGGCGACGGGGAGAAAGTCATGATTGACTTTCTGCGGTGCGTAGGCGAGGGCCGCAAGGCGGGCCTCAGTCGCGCCGAAATACTCGAGAATTTATCAAAGATTGACGGCGTTTACGTGCCGAGCTTGCGCCCGGTGGTCACGAACGAATTCGGCGCGATTGTGCCGGCGGAACCTGCCGCCGGCGCCTACGCCACCACGAACGGGGTTCGCCGCCTGTTCATCCCGGTAATGGACCCGAAAGACTACCCGGTCAAAAACCTCATCGCAAACATGCAGCTGGTACACAACCGCTTCAGCGTGGAAGTCATGCGCGGCTGTGCGCAGGGTTGCCGTTTTTGCCAGGCGGGCATCTGGTACCGCCCGTGCCGCGAACTCAATCCGGACGATGTCCTCGACATCGCGAAGGCGGGCATCCGCGCCACCGGCGAACGCGAACTCGGGCTTTTGAGCCTTTCTACCGCCGACTACAAGCCGGTGGAGGCCCTCACCGACAGCATCATCGACGACCCGTTCTTCGATACGGTGGACGTGAGCCTCCCGAGCATCCGCGTGAACAGTTTCGGGCAGACGCTCGCCGGCAAGATTGCAGCCCTCAAGGGTGGCCGCAGCGCCACGTTCGCTCCCGAGACGGGCTCCGAGCGCATCCGCAAGATGATCAACAAGACCATCAGCGACCAGGACATGTACGATGCCGCCGAGCACGCGTTCAGCAGCGGGTTCAACAAGATTAAGTTGTACACAATGATTGGGTTCCCGACCGAGAACCTGGACGACATGCAGGCATTCTGCGACCTCATCTTCAATCTCGTGAAAATCGGGCGCAAGTACAACCGCGGCATCCAGATTGCGGTCAGCATCGGCATCCTCATCCCGAAATCCTTTACCGCGCTCCAGTGGGCGCCCTACATGGACAAGGAAACCGCGCTCAAGCATATCCGCTTCGTGCGCGAAAAGTTCTTCAAGCACCCGAACGTGAAAATCAACTGGGCCAGCTGGGAAACGAGCTTCCTCGAGGCCATCTACAGCCGTGGCGACCGTAGCCTCGGGCCCGTCATCTACGAGGCCTACAAGCAGGGAATCATCTTTGAGAGCGACAGCTACCGGTTCGACTTTGCCAAGTGGGAAGCCGTCTGGCAAAAGATGGGCTACGACACCAGCTGGGTATACCGCGAGCGCGAAAAGAGCGAGGTGTTCCCGTGGGACTTCATCCATGCGGGTACCACCAAGCAGTACCTGCGCCGCGAGTGGGAGAAGGCGTTCGACCCGAACAGCGCGCCCGTCCCCAACTGCAAGTGGGGCGACTGCCAGAAGTGCGGCATTCCCGGGTTCGGCGACGAAATCAGGCTCGCCGACGACCCCGTACGCCACAAGGCACCGAGCCGCACTCCCGAAGAAATCAAGAAGCTCGTCGCGGAACGCCGCCCGAAAAAGACGGAAAGTTTCAGCTACAAGATTACCTTCAAGAAGACAGGCCTCAGCCGCTTTTTGCCGCACCAGAACATGCTCAGCTTCTTCGAGCGCACGTTCCTGTGTGCGGGCATCCCCGTAAAGTTCAGCGAAGGCTTCAGTCCCAAACCGCGCATCTCGAACATGGGCGCGCTCCCGCTGGGCCTCGAGACGTACTGCGAAATCATCAGCGTGGACTTACTGCAGAAGCTCGACATATCGCCCGAGAACCTCCCCCGCCTCATGGAACAACTGAGCGCGCCGTTCCCGCGGGGCATGGAAATCGTGAACATCGAGCCGCTGAAGGAAAAGCTCAGCAAGCACTTCCCGAAGGCGATGGTTTACCGCCACACGCCCGAAAGCATCCCCGCCGACCTGATGGAGCGGTTCAACGCGAAGGCGCTCCCCGTCGTGAAGAACCACCGCGGGCAGGAAATCGACCTGAACGAGCACGTGCTCGGCATCGACACTGTAAACGGAGCTCTCTTCGTGAAGGTAAAGTGCAACGACCAGGGCTGTACGGCGAGCCCGTTCGTAATCTACGCGGGCCTCCTCGGGTTCGAAATCGACCCCGCCAAGCTCGACGAGGTTTCCAGGCGGTTCCTGATTGCGAAAGTCAGCATGGAACTCTAGTCATTAGTAGTTGGCCACTAGTCAATAGTAAAAAAAAGGCCATTGACCAATGACTATTGGCTATTGACCTTATGAATTGTATAGACAAGAACCTGGATATAGTTTATATTTCAAGTAGCAAATCAAATTTCCACAAGGAGTATGGTAATGAAAAAGATTTTCCTCGCAGCCCTCACGGCTATGGCACTCTGCAGCTACAGCTACGCTCAGGACGACGAAGACGAATACGAAGAAGACGAAGCCCCGGCGGCCGCCGCCCCCGCTCCGGCACCTGCCGCATCTGAAAGCAGCGCACCTGCCGCAGCCCCCGCCCAGTCCGGTGCAGGCTTCATGGGTCTCGGTCTTGACATCCAGGAAACCTTCGGCGCAGGCCTTCCGACGTTCTTCCTGAACTTCAAGCTCGCCCCGAACATGGAACTCTACGCCATCTTGGGCATGTTCCACCACGGCGAAACCTCTGGTGAAAGCAAGGCTAACGGCGGCGAACAGGACGGCCAAGACGATTATACCCAAATCAGCCTCGGTGCAGGTTTCGACTTTGTCGCAGCCCAGATGCTCCTCCCCGTTTCCCTCGGTGGCGAACTCATCTTCAACCACTTGGGCGAAGACAACAACCGCTTCGACGTGAACCTCCTCGCCGGTTTCCGCGTGAATCCCGTGGCAAACTTCTACTTGACTGCCAAGGCAGGGCTTTCCTTTATGTACTCCTCCTGGGAAGATCCGAATTGGGAATACAGCCGCATCGACTTGGCCTTCAAGACCCGCTTTGTCGCCACCTGGTTCTTCATGTAATCCAGGCCGGATAGATACAATTCAAGCCGCTCCGATTGGGGCGGCTTCTTTTTTTAGGAGGGATCCCCGCCTACGCGGGGATGACGACAATATTACGCGGGGATAACGGAGGTAATGAGGACCGCTACTCTGCGGGTAGGATAATCTCGATGTGGCTCGTGCTCACGTTGAGGAAGTGCGTGCGGAACAGGTCCTTGTCGTTCCTGTCGCTGACCTTCACCTGGGTTACCGCGATAAAGTCCTTGTTCTCGCGGATATAGTCGGTAAGGCGTTCGTCACGGAGCGTGTCGATCTCGCCCGTGATAATAAAGCTGTCGGTCCAAATCTTTACTAGCATACCCTAAATATAAAGTTTTTTCGGGAAATAAGTGAAATTTCTAAAAAAATTTGGTTCAATTTCGTATTTTGCAACATATATTATAGTAAAACAGCAAAAAGGACCCTTTTTATGGTTAAGAAGAAACTCCCCCCCGCACCGGGCCAGATGGCATACTTGAACAAGGAATTCATGGAGAGCGACGCAGGCCGCCCGCTCCGCATCCTTTCGGAATTTTACGAGCCCCAGCAAGTCTTTGAACAGGAAGAAATCAAGAACTCCATCGTCTTCTTTGGCTCGGCACGCACGCTGCCACCCGACGAAATCAAGAAGCGCCGCAAGGGTTGCAAGGACAAGAAGGAACTCGCCCGCCTCGCCAAGCTCGAGAAGGTGGCTGAATCGTACAATGCCGCCCGCGAACTCGGGCAGAAACTCGGCAAGTGGGCAAACAAGCGCCACCAGGGCTACGCCATCATGACGGGTGGCGGCCCCGGCATCATGGAAGCGGGCAACCGCGGCGCGACCGACGTGGGCACGCCCTCCATCGGGCTCAACATCAAGCTCCCGTTCGAACAGCACCCGAACCCCTACCTCGACGACGCCCTGAACCTGCAGTTCCGCTACTTCTTTATCCGCAAGTACTGGTTCCTAAAGAAGGCCCGCGCGCTCGTGGTGTTCCCCGGCGGTTTCGGCACGCTCGACGAGATGTTCGAGATGCTCACGCTTATCCAAACCGACAAGTACGCGCAGCAGCTGCCGGTCGTGATTTTCGATTCCAAGTTCTGGAAGAAGGCGGTGAACTGGGAGTACTTCGCCGAGACCGGAATGATCAACCCGGAAGACCTCAAGCTCTTCAAGTTCTGCGACACCGTGGACGAAGCTTACGACTATATTACGGGCGTGCTCGACAAGCAGGAAGAGGAATGGACACTCCTCACCTGGAACCGCGAAATCAAGAAGAAATAGTCCGGCCCGCGTCCCGGTAAAAACCTATATTTGGGCGCCAAACAGGAAGGCTTGATTATGATGCTCCGGAACTTTCTCGCTGAATCGCTCGACCGTATTTCCCGCAATCTTGCGCTGCGCCCGCAGTACACGATGCAGGAATACCAGAGGTGGTTCGACCAGAATCCGGAGTTCCTACACAACGGCGCGATGGAAAAAATCGAGCTCCTTGAGCCGCTCACGCTCGAGGGCACGAACAACCTGTACCGCGCTAACTTCTGGATACAGCACCCGAACGACGAGCGCCGTTACGGCGAGCGCGAAATCGTGGTAAAGATATGCAAGTTCTGGGCCACGCCGGGCAAGAACAGGCTCCACCGCCTGAACATGCTCCTGAGCGCATTCCAGGACGAAATCCGCATCAACAACCTGATACGCGCGACAAACATCGAGGGTGTGGTGCAGAGCTTTGGCGGGGGCATCGCCGGAAGGCACCCCTACCTGAAGATGGAATTCATCAAGGGCTGTTCGCTCGACCGCCTGTTCGACACGAATCTTACCGACGACGAGATATTGAAGCGCGTCGCCCAGATTGCCTACCTCGCGAATACGATTAGCCAGCTGCACTACTACCAGGTGGTGCACAAGGACCTGAAGCCGAAGAACCTGCTGCTGTGCCAGAACCCGCTGCACAAGAACAACCACAAGATTCTCATCTGCGACTTCGGCTACGCGCAGGCGAAACTCCGCGAGACGGTGAACGAATACGGCGGGCAGCTCACCCCGTGCTACAGCGCGCCCGAGCAGGCCATAATGGGAGAGAACCTCTCCTACTCCGTAGACTACTTCAGCTTCGGAATCATCGTGCACGAGTTCCTTACGGGCTACAAGCTGTTCCCGAAGGCGATGGACATCTTTATCGAGGACGGCCACAAGATTACGGACCGCTACCTCGAATACCTGAAGACCGGGCGCGAGAACCGTTTCAATGACAGCAGGTTCCCCGAACTTGCGCAATGGATAGACAGCCTCACGCTCTTCGACAGTTTCGAGCGCATGCAGAACTGCCCGAACCTTTTCGACATAGCCCACAAGCTCCGCGAACGCGTGAACGCGCAGGGCTACCGCGACGTGAATACCGACTTTTTGTGGAATCAACTTGGTGAATACGGGAAACGGTAATATGGACAAGTTTGTCAGGGATTGCAAGAAGTTTATCAAGAGACTCAGGGTACACCACTACATCGCATTCGCAGTGGTGCTCGGCATCGGCGTGTTCAATGCCGTCACGGCGCTTTCGCCCATGATAAGCCAAAAAGAACTCGAGAGCAACATCGAGAAATCGTTCGAGAAATGGTGGGCCGAGGAAGGCGCCGCGCAGTTCAGGACCGTAGGGCTCAGTGACGACGAAAAGACCAAGATGCAGGAATTCGTGCAGTACCGCGACAGGATTATCTCTGCGGGCAAGGGTTTCGATATCGACGAGCGCAAGAAGGCCATGAGGACGGAGTTCCGCGAATGGTGGGAAATCGGCGGCGGGAAGGAGCAGTACACCCGCGAGCACGGGAAATACCCCACCGAAAGGGAATTCGAGCGCGAATGCTACAAGTACATCAAGAACTACACCGACAAGTTCCTGCGGTACAACATGGCGTATGTGCCCAAGGACGGCGAACTCGAGCGCCTTACCACAAGCTGGCTGTTGTTCCCGAGTTTTGCGAGCTACCTGCTTTTTGCAATACTCTTCCTGTTTGCGTACGTGAGACTGTGCGAGCGCTGGGGCGTGCCCATTACCGCAGGGTTCTTCCTGTTGCTTGCCGTCACCGGCGGCCCGATTGTCGGAGTGTTTACCGACATGAGCCTCTTTAGCCACGCGAACGCGGAACGCTACATGGGCGCAAGTATCGCGCTCGCCTTTATGCTGGGCGCCACGGCGTTCGACCACAACAAGGACGACGTGCCCGCAATCGTGCGCGGGATAGCCGTTATGGGGTTCATGCTCGACGTCATCGTGAACGTGTTCGTAAACCCGAGCATTTCCACCGCGACGGCGATCGCTTCGTTCCCCGCATTCGGCCTGGGCGCGCTTGCCGGAATCAAGATGCCCAAGCGCAGGAAGAGTTTCTCGGAACTGCGCAAGGATGCCCTCGAGACCCGCATGAAGCAGACTGCCCAGAGGAACATTACCGCAGAGCGCCGCGTCAAGACGCGCATGCAGATGGATACCGGGTTCAGCGAGGCGCAGAAGGGCCACTACGATGCGGCAAAAATCAACCTGTGCCAGGCAATGACGGGCATGCTGCAGGAGCATCCGCTCGATACCGAAGGCCTGAAGAAACTCGCAGAACGCATGGTAAGCCCGAACCTGTTTATCGACGTCCCGAGCACGCAGTGGCTGGAATGGGGCGATACGGCAAGGTCGCGCATGTGCTACGAAGCGGCTCTCGAACTGCTCGAAAAAGGGCTCAAGCTCGAGAAAGACGCGAAGATTGCAAGGCGTGCGCTGTTTACCATCGGCGAGATACGCGTAAACCGCGGAATTGAACCTGAAGAAGGCATAAAGCGCCTGCAGAAGGTTGTCGAGATGAACGCCGAAGACCTGCTTGCCAAGCAGGCAAAGCGGATGCTGGAAAAAGCGGGTGTCTAAAAGAAATCCCCGGCCTAGCCAGGGATGTCTTTATTTTCGCGGGGCCGACAAGAGGGCCTATTTCTCGTTGGCGAGGTAGGCCTTCCAGGTCGTGGAAAGGAGCGTCTCCAGATCGCTGTACTGCGCCTTCCAGCCAAGAATCTCCAGGGCCTTCGCAGGGTTAGCCACAAGCGATGCCGGGTCGCCCGGGCGGCGCTCCACGATGCGGTACGGGCACTTGCGTCCGCTCACCTTCTCTGCCATGTGGATGACGTCGAGCACGGAACTCCCCTGCTGCACGCCGAGGTTCACGATGAGGCTCTTGTTGTTCTTCTGCAGGTAGTCGAACGCCATCCCGTGACCAATCGCGAGGTCGTTCACGTGGATGTAGTCGCGCACGCCCGTGCCATCGGGCGTATCGTAGTCGTTACCGAACACGAGCAGTTCCTTGCGCTTGCCGAGAATCGCTTCCATCACCACCGGAATGAGGTTCGCCGGGTTCTTCTCGAGTCCGCAGAGGCGGCCCTTCACGTCGTAGCCCGCGGCGTTAAAATAGCGGAGAGCCGCAAACTTGATTCCGCGTAGCTTATCGTACCACTTGAGGAACCCTTCGATGGCGAGTTTCGTGTAGCCGTAGTAGTTCTCGGGCTCGGTCGGGTGCTTTTCGTCGACCGGCTGATACTTCGGGGCGCCGTAGGTGGCCGCGGAACTCGAGAACACGAAGTACTTCACGCCGGCAGCGGAGGCGGCGTTCAGGATGTTGATGGAACCCGTGATGTTGTTCACGCTGTACTTTTCGGGGTTGATCATCGACTCGCCGGCGGCCTTGAAGGCGGCCAGGTGCACGAGGCCTTCGGGCTTGAAATCGTTCAGGAACTTGCCAATCTCTTCGGGGTGCAGGATGTCGCCCTTCACAAAACCCGCCTCGGGGAACAGGTTCTGCTCGAGACCGCTGCTGAGGTTGTCAAAAACGCAGACTTCGTGCCCGCGGTCAAGAAGTTCACGCGTCGTGTGGGATCCAATGTAGCCGGCACCGCCGATAACTGCAATCTTCATGTCTTTTCCTTTTCTAATTGACCGCTCGCGCGGACTCGGCAAAGCAGGACTTCGCCTTCGGTTATAAAATTAGCATTCCGTCGCCGTAGCTGAACAATTTCATCTTGTTCTCGACAGCCATCCTGTAGGCTTCCAGCGTGTTTTCGCGCCCGTAGAAGGCGGACACCAGCAAGATGAGCGAACTCTTGGGCCAGTGGAAGTTCGTGAGGAGCCCGTCCACAATCTTGTAGCGGTAACCCGGGTAAAAGAATGCGTGCGTCACGCCCGACTGGGCCTTCACAATCCCGTTCGCATCGGCAATCGTTTCCACGACGCGCGTGCTCGTGGTACCCACGGTAACGATGCGCCCGCCTTCGCGTTTCGCCTTGTTGATTATCTCGGCGTTTTCCTTCGTGAGTTCATAATGTTCGCCGTGCATCTTGTGCTGGGTGAAGTCCTCGACCGAGATGTTCTGGAACGTGCCCGGCCCTACGTGCAAGGTGACCTCGGCAACGTACACGCCTTTCGCCTTGAGGTCAGCAAGCATCTGCTCGCTAAAGTGCAGGCTTGCCGTAGGGGCGGCAACGGCACCCGAATACTTCGCGAAAATAGTCTGGTAGGCCTTCTTGTCGTCCTCATCATCGGGGCGGTTTATGTACGGCGGCAGCGGCACGTGCCCCTCGCGGTTCATCACGGCCTCGAGTTCCACGGGGGTCGTCGCGAAGCGGAGCACGCGGGCGCCGTCCTCGTGAATTTCCTCGACCGTCGCCTTCACGCCGGCAATCTCGAGTTCGCGCCCGATCTTGAAGGCCTTGCCCGGGCGGACCTGCGCCTCGTAGCGGGCGTCGCCGTTCTCTGCCGGGATGAGCGACTGCACAAGGAGGGTTTCCACCTCTCCGCCGTGCAGCGTGTGACCGTAAAGGCGCGCGGGAATCACCTTCGTGTTGTTCACCACCAGGCAGTCGCCGGGGTGGAACAGTTCCACAATTTCGGGAGCCTTCATGATGCGGCGCTCGCCGCCATCCTTGGGGCAATGCAGAATACGTGTTTTGCCCTTACCCGCCGTGCGGGTAGCAATCAGTTCCTTCGGAAATTCGAAGGTATAGTCCGAAAGGTTATGTTCCATCTTTACTTTGCCTGCATGGATGCCAGCGCATCCTTGAGCATCTTGACAACATCAGCCTTGAGCGATTCCGGCTTAAGGATTTTCACGTTCGGGGAAACGCCCAGGAGCCACGTCTTGAAATCCGGCGTAATGCGGATTTTCAGGTCCACAATCATGTTCTTGTTCTTGTCCATGCGGAGGCTTGCCTGCGGATGGAAACTCGACTTCGCGAACTGCGTCTGGAGCCACTTGGATTCCGGGCCAATCAGGAGCGAGACATCCTGCGGCTTGCTCGTATCGGTGTACTTGCCGAACGCATACTGGTAATGAATGGCCGGGTCAAAATGCATCGGCCGCACGCTCTCGTTCGTAACATTCAGGCTCACGATGTTTTCGAACATGTAGTTCTTGAAAACCTGCGTTTCCTCATACGTATCGTCGGCTGCAATCAGGTACAGCGTGTCCATGCGCATAATGACCTTCACCGGGCTCACCACGATTTCGTCAGATTCCTCCGCACGTGCAGAATACTTGTAGTTGATGCGGATCTTGAACCCATCGCGAATGGCCTTCAGCACCTTGTTCACCATGCTATCCACGATATGGTTGTCGCAGAACGGGCCGTAATCGAGAATGTAGTTCGGGTCAAGCGTAACCGCCTCGGCCTTGAATTCATCCGGGTCGGTCGTCGAGAGCATATCGATAATCTTGTCGACTACCTTGCGGTTCTTGACATCGGCCGGATTAGATTCCGAGAAAGTCTTCTTGAGTTTTTCAAGTTTCTTGACAATGTCCTGGTTGAAATTCGCAGCCTCTTCGGTCTGGATCACATAGCGGGTTTCGCCTTCCGCCTTTATCTTGTGCAGGCCACAGTTTTCCGCCATGATAATCTCGATGTGGCGGAACATGGTACGCTCGCTGCAATTAAGCGCTTCTGCCAGTTGCTTAATCGACATCGGGTTTCTCAGCTTGGCTTTCACCCGGTTAATTTTTTCGTATCCTGATCCTGATGTCATGAGTACTCCTTTCTAATTATTCTACAACCCTAAGCCTATTCTCGACAGATGTCGAAAAAGCCTTCTTCATCGCATTGACAAACGCAAACTGTTTCTGTATCGACGAGTGCACGCGCCCCTCGAGCAGGTAGTGGTCATCTACGTACGAGACCTTGATTTTCGCGCCCTGGAATCGCGGATTCAGGGAATAAGCCCTTTCCATGTCTTCGCAGATATCGCTATTTTGCAAATTCGACTCCGGTACAGCGACCATGGAAAAAGCGAGGTCCTGAACGCCTGGAATTTCGGCAATGCGGTTTTCCAAATCCTTCGGGCGCGTACTTTCAAAACAGAACAGCGAAACACGCACCTTGCCCTGCGACACATCCACGCTGTAGTTAAACACGTTGCGCCCGAACGATTCCAGGAGCGTGTACACCCTGTTTTCGATGTGAGCATCCGTAATGCCCGGTTCCGGAATGATTTTCGTAAAGTCGACACACCCGCGTATGCGCGGCATGCTGTTGATGCAGGCCTGCAACGTACGCTTTACCTGGAAACTGCGTACGAGGCCATCCAGATAGACGATTCCCTGCCCCACCGTTACCGACACGCGGCGCATGTCGTCCGGGAAAAGCTGGCGCAACCTGTTCTGCACAATTTCGGACAACCTGTCGTTCGGAATATTCTGTGCATTTTCGGGCAGCGTAATGAACAGCACCGAGGCATCCTCGAGCAGCACAGCGAGTTTGTCCTTGCTACCGTCCGTCACGAGCCCCACAGCGACACCGAACTGGTTGCGTATGGCGTGGAAAACGTGATCGCCCAAAAGCGTCTGCGCACTCTGGGCCGGCAACAGGCGGTAACCTTCCGGCGACTTTTCATCTATCTCGTGGACACGTTCGAGTTCTATCTTCTTGTCGGGGCCGCCATCGTAATTCATGACGACGACCTCCTTGTCGGCTGTCTGGAAAATGCTCTTGACAATGCCCGGCTTGGGTGCGCCCCTGAAGTACAGCCAGTTACCCGCCGCAATGCGGCTATTCCCATAGACCTTCGTGTAGTCGCCCGCATCGGCGGGGTGCGAAAAAGCGAACTCGTTCGAGAAGGCGACAAACGCCGACTGGCACTGTCCGCACACACAAAGCAACGGGATGCGGGGTTTCATGCCCCCGTAGGTAGAATACGGCTCGCGCGCAAATACCCCATGCTCCATTACCTTGCGGCAACGGCAGCAGAACAACTGCTGGGATATAATCCTATGGGGAAAGAGATTGCGCATTGTTTAGACGAAAGACGAAAGAGGAAAGACGAAAGAGGACTCTACTTCATGAGCGGGAGGGCGACGTCAATGCGGCGGAGCACTTCTTCCTTGCCGATGATTTCGAACATTTCCCAGAGGCCAGGGCCAGCAGTAACGCCAGAAACAGCAAGGCGCGGTGCACCGACGAGTTCACCTACCTTGTGGCCGCAACGTTCGGCGAGGTCGTAGAAACCCTTCTCGATTACCGGAGTCTTGAAATCTTCGATGGAGGCAAGCATGTCGCGCACAAGCGTCGCCACTTCCTTGGAGCCTTCGCCAAAGTGCTTCTTCGCCCCCTTTTCGTCGTAGGTGGTCGGAGCAACAAAGAAGTACACGGCCATGTCGGCCAAATCCTGCACAAAGTGGGCACGCGGCTTCAGCTGCTTCACAATTTCGTCGAGACGAGTTTCGGGTTCGTTGGAAAGGTCAATACCCTTGGCGGCAAGGCCTTCCTTCATGATTCCCTTGAGGAATGCGTCGTCGCACAGGTGGATGTGCTGGCCGTTCATCCACTGCAACTTCTTTTCGTCGAAGCTTGCGGACTTCGGGTTGATGCGTTCCAGCGTGAAGCTTTCCACCATTTCCTTGATGGTCATGACTTCGCGGTCATCGCCCGGGTTCCAGCCGAGGAGCGCGAGATAGTTCACGAGAGTTTCCGGCAGGTAACCGAGGTCGCGGAAATCACCCACGGAAGCGGCACCCTTGCGCTTAGAAAGCTTACCGCCGTTCTTGTCGAGAATCACCGGCAGGTGGCACCATACGGGCGGCTGCCAGCCGAATGCCTTATACAAGAGTTCGTGCTTCGGCGTGGAACTGATCCATTCATCGCCGCGGAGCACATGGGTCGTACCCATCAGGTGGTCGTCCACCACGCTTGCAAAGTGGTACGTCGGGTAACCGTCGCGCTTGATGAGCACGAGGTCGTCCAGAAGTTCGTTCTGGTAGCTGATGTGGCCGCGAATCATGTCGTCGAACTCGGTGACGCCAGTTTCCGGCACCTTGAAGCGAATGACAGCCTTTTCGCCAGCGGCAATGCGGGCCTCGGCCTCTTCGCGGGTAATGTTACGGCAGTGGCGGTCGTAACCCGTAACCGGCACATGAGATTTTTCCTGTTCGGCGCGGACTTCCTGCAGGCGTTCCTCGGTGCAGAAGCAATAGTAGGCGCAACCCGCATCCAAAAGTTTCTTGATTTCGCGGTGGTAAATGTCCAGGCGTTCGCTCTGGAAGTACGGACCGCAGTCACCTTCGCAACCCGGGCCCTCATCCCACTGCAGGCCCAACCACTTGAGGTCGCGCATCAGGTCGTGCAGCGCAGTCTCGTTATAGCGCTTGCGGTCGGTATCCTCGATACGCAGGTAGAACGTGCCACCCATATGCTTTGCAAAGAAGTAGTTGTAAATAGCGGTGCGGGCGCCGCCCACATGCAGGTAGCCCGTGGGGCTCGGGGCAAAACGCACGCGGACAGGACGGGTAGCAGAATTTTCGCTCATATTTTCCTCTTAAAAAATTCAAATACCCTGCGCAACACCGCGCAGGAGTTTTCCGTGTCAAAAAATAGCAATTTATGGAGCGGAGTTTGCAATGCCCCATGCGTTCCGCAGCCAAATCAGCGCGGTTGCAAAGCAGGCCAGTTCATTGACTGGTTCAAGTAGGTGAGGCGCGTCCAGGTATCGTCGCGGAAGCAGCCGCCCACCATGAGTTCGTCGAGTTTGCCCGTAAAACCGCCCACCTGGAAATCGGTCAGGGAATCGCGAGAACCGTCCCAGTCCGTTTTTTCCGGTGAACCAGAAACCTTTGCGTCGTTCACGTAGAACACAATCTGTTCCTGCGCGCGACTGCTGAACGCCACATAAGTCCACTCGCCCGCCTTGATTCCGTCCGCACCCGAAGTCCAGGAAACCTTGTAGCTTGCGGTATCGGCGCTATCCGCAGGATCCGTCACATGATATATTTCCACAACAAAACCCTTTTCGGGAACATAGAGCAGCGCATATTCCTTTGGCTTCTCGAAGATGGTCTGTTCCTTGTCGAGCGCATCAAGTTCTACCCATGTCGAGAAGCAGAAATAACCTTTCACGTCAAAAACGAGGTTTACCTTGTGCGAAGTATCTGCGATAGCAGAATTCTCGGCGACAATAACATCGCCTTCATCAAGTTCCACTCCCCTGCCCACAACACCGTCGGCAGCCACGGCCCCTGTCGGCAGACCTTCGAAGTAGCCCTTTTCCGCTCCATCGTCCACAGGTGCAAGGCCGCTATCGAAATGCCACACCAAAGAATAGCTGCGGTTCGTGGGGAACACATCCTTCGCGTAAGCGGGGTCCATCGTGTTGTCAAAATGGAGTTCCAGGGAATCTGAGACATTCAGCGAATCGACACTCACCCAGAACACGGCCTCCTTGGCAGAAGCGTCAAAGTAAGTCTGCGTAATGGGGAGTTTCTTGCTGCGGTTCCCGTCCTGCGAAACGCGCACGGCTTCCCAGCGGCCGTTCACCACCTCCGCGGAATCGAAAACAATTTCATTTTCTGTCAAGCGGATAGCCAACGGGAAATCGCTCACGACGGTGCCGAGCGAATCGATTCCTTCGGGGAGTGCGAGCGGAGCTTTCAATGTGTACGTCACCGAATCGCCCCAAACTGTCGTTTTGTTTGGTTGTACCGCAATATCTTCAAAACCTACCGGGAACAAATTGTCCATGTAAATGAGAAGATCGAACGTATCTGCCGGGAGGCTATCGACCACGATTTTCCCGTTCTGCACAGAAACCCTTCTGCGAATTGTCGTCCCGATGACGATGGCCTCGCCACCCTGGTTTTCGCGGAACTCGTCCGATACGAGAAGCTTGACCGTACCCGGACCTTGCAAAGTGTCATTTACAGCAAGGGGCTCATCCTCTTCGGCGCTCAAGTTCTGCAACAGGAGCATCTGGCCCGATTCCTGGTGGAAAGCCTCGAGAGAAAAATTACCCGACGGGATGGAGTCAAATTCATAGTTTCCGTTTTCATCCGTTTCGGTTTCGAACGCGGAAGGCAGGACCTGTTCAGCCTCGCTTGCGGCAATGATGTTGTAGTTGCCCGGCACGCACTGTACACGCGCATATGCGGCCGGCTTGCCGTCGTCCAACATCAAGATACCCGCGAGTTCCGGGGAACCCGTCTCGGCGCTGTTGCCCGCAACATCGTCGTTCGAACACGCCGAAAGGAGCGCCGCCGCACACGCGAGGGCACACCAAAGACGACAGTGCGCAATCCATTGTCCGTTTCTCATCTTCACCAATATAAATATAATTCCAATTTGGCTCCTGCGCACGATTCCCCAAAACTTGCCGTTGCCCGCAGACAACGGCTTTTTTGTGAAAAAAACGTGTTTTTTTGTTAAAAACGCAACTTTTCGCCGATTCTTGATATATATTGAGGGTATGCAAGCCCAGCCACAGCCCCTCAGACTTTCAGAGATTACTATTTCGAACCTGCGTTCCATCCAGCGGCAGACGTTCCCGCTCAGCGGGATTACCGCGCTTATCGGCTACAACAACGCGGGCAAGACGAATATATTGATGGGCATCCGCTGGCTCCTGTCAAAGTTTTCGCTCGACATCTCGTTCTTCGACGACCCGAACCAGCCCGTAGAAGTGGAAGGCCTCTTCGAGGGAATTTCCGAAACGGTGCTCAACCGCCTCGGCGAAGAGAAGGCCGCCGAAATTACCCCGTTCCTGAACAACGGCTCCATGCGCGTAAAGAAGGTGCAACGCGTTCCCGGCGAAGTTCCCGAGAACGTGGAACTGTGGGCATTTGTGCCCACGAACCGCAAGACGGAACGCCGCAAGGACTGGGTCCGCTGTTCCGACGCCTTCCGGCACGCATTCCGCAGGCTTTTCCCCGAGCCCATCGCCATCTGGGATTTCGAGGGCAACCAGGCGTTCACCAAGCTTTTGCACGAAATATTCAAGCCGCTCGAAAGGCGCTTCGGCGGGGAATTCAACGACATCCTGAGCAAGTTCAGCGACATGCTGAGCCCGGGCGGCGAAAACCAGGCCGCCGAAATCCAGAGCTTCGACCGCGACGTGAACGAGAAGCTGAAGCCGCTGTTCCCGAGCGTGCGCGTGGAACTCGACATTCCCATACCCACGCTGGAAACCTTCCTCAAGAACGCGACCCTCAAGGTGATCGACGAGGACGACGGTTTCGAGCGCGATATAAACCGCATGGGAGCGGGGAGCCAACGCGCCATACAGATGGCTCTCGTGCGCTACCTCGCCGAAATCAAGAAGCACCACAACAACCATTACCTGAGCCGTACCATGCTGCTCATCGACTCGCCGGAGCTGTATCTGCACCCGCAGGCGGTAGAACTCATACGCGTCGCCCTCAAGAACCTCTCGAACGAGGGCTACCAGGTGATATACGCGACACATTCCGCGCAGATGGTCACGAGCGAAGACGTGAGCACCTCGCTACTCATCCGCAAGAACAAGGAACGCGGCACCTACATGCGCAAGCGAATGGAAGATGCCGTGCACCAGGTTATCCAGGATGCGCCGAGCCAGCTGCAGATGCTGTTCAGCCTCAGCAACAGCAACGAACTGCTTTTCGCCGACTACGTGCTTTTGACCGAAGGCAAGACGGAATGGCGCGTGCTGCCCGCACTCTTCGAACGCCTGACGGGGCAAAGTTTCGCCCTCATCAAGTGTGCACTCGTGCGCCAGGGAGGCGTGAGCAATACCCGCAAGAGCATGCAGGTGCTTTCGGCGATGGACATGCCCGTGCGCGCCATCGTGGACCTGGACTACGCCTTCACTACGGCCACCCGCGACGGATTCCTGGAGCCGAACGACCCCGACATAAGGTTCTGCACGAACCTGTTCCGCGAACTCGCGTTCCACAACCACCTGCGGCTCGTGAACGGGCGCCCCGTGAACAAGCACAGCAATATCTCCGCATCGAAGGCATACGCCATGATGGCCGCCATGCCCGAGGCGGAAACGCCCATCAAGAGCATCCACATGAAGCTGCGCCAGCAGGGAATATGGGTATGGACGAAGGGCGCCATCGAAGAACATCTCGGGCTCGAGGCCAAGAACGAGACCGCATGGAGCAACTTCATCGAGCGCTGCAAGGGGCAGAACTTCGTCAAGAACCTCCCCGACTACGAGGGCATTGAGGCGCTCTGCCAGTGGATTATCGACGGAAGTCGGGAAGTTTAATGAATTCGCGGTGAAGTAGCTTGTCGCCGTACTTGTCTTCGGAGCCTTCTTGCAACTCTTCGGCAGTATAGCCGCTTGACACGCGTTGCAGGCAAACAACGCGCGCCGTATCGTCGTAGGTAAAGTGGATGCGGAAAGTGCGGTAGGCCAGCACTCCCGTATGTGCGGATTCGTCAACGGTCAAGCGCCGGCGAGTGCTGTCGAAAACACCCTTCGAAAAATTCCCGCGGGAAAGTTGCACCCGTGCAAAACTTTCCAGATCAAAATCGCTGCGTTCCGCAATCCAGCGCTTCTGTGCATCGAAGGGGGCGTCGGCAAGTACCGTCCACAGGTCGCCTTCCTGTTCCTCGACCCAGCCAGCCTTCGCATCCGGGAAGGCATCCGCCATCGGGATATACGGCTTGATGTCGAGCACCGGAGTGCCGTTCAGCAAATCCGCTTCGTCTACATACAAAGTAAGGTCATCAATTTTCAAAAGGCGTACGCAACTGAGCCCGATAGGGTTCGGACGGTAAGGGCTACGGCTCGCAAAGGTGCCTACGCGGTCCTTTCCCTTGGGCGGCACCGGCGGGCGCGTCGTCGGTCGCCATCCCTCGTTCTCGTGGAACTGGAATATGACCCAGATGCGTTCGAACCCTTCCAGGTCGCGGAGCGCCATCTCGAAATTCTGCCCCGCATTCAGTTCAATGCGGCCCGGATGCCCTGCAAACAGACGCCCCTGCCGAGGAGCGTCGTACTTGTACACGGCATCGCCGTAGAATGTGCCTATCGGGCTGACTTGCATGCAGGAGAACTATTACCTATTCCCGTAGCGGATGTAGTCGATTTTACCGATAAAGAAGCGGTCGTCGTACCTCGACTGATGATGCGGGTCATAACCGATTCCCAAATCGAACTTCAAGTTGGAGGCATCCGAATTGAGAACCTTCGAAACGCGTTCCTCCCCGTCCAGGGTTACTTTCAAGTCATATCCCATAACAGTCGATTCGCCCATATCCGCCTTGGTAAATTCCACACGTACCGTATGCCATTCGTTCAGGGAAATTTTCCCCGCGGAGAAGATTTCCCAGTCACCTGCGCCACGGATATGGAACCTCAGTTCCGAGCCGTCCAGACGAATCATCCAGCCAGCTACTCCAGCACCGGGAGGGTCGGCAGAAAAGATATTGGAAAGCGGCAAGGTGTCGGTCGCCATAAAGCGGACTTCAACAACAAAGTAGGGACTCTTGAAGCTGTCGCTCAGGGGGACACGCAGGCCCGATTTTCCGTCGAGCACAAGGCATTCGTCCTCCACCTTTACGGCAGGCATGTCTTCATCCAAGACAGCATTGTTCTTCCCGAAGAAGTCCTTGCCCACATTCGCCGGATCGTCAAATTCATAGGCGACGGAATATTCGGCCAGGATTTCTTCCAGAGACGGCCCCGTAGAAGAATCGTCCGAACAGGCCATCATCGCAAGCGACCACAGCAGCAACACCCCCGACATCATCTTTCCATATTTCATAGCGTCTCCTTTTGCTTATATACGCTACGATAAATCTAGTAAAATATCTAAATTTGCATCCGATGAAAGACAAGGCTCAAAAACTTATTGAAAAGTACGAGGAACTGGAATCGGAACTCGGGAACCCGGACGTTCTCGCCGACCAGGCCCGTTACAACAAGATTCACAAGCAGTACAAGGGTATCGAGAAGGCCGTACAGAAGGCGAAGGAATACCTGCAACTGGTAAACGACCTCGCCGAATACAAGGCGGCACTCGGAGACCCGGATCCCGAGATGGTCGCGATGGCCAAGGCCGAGATTTCGGAAATCGAGAAGAAGTTGCCGGGCGTGACCGACGAACTGCAGATACTGATGGTGCCGAAGGACCCGTGGGACTACCGCAACGCGACGCTTGAAATCCGCGGCGGTACCGGTGGCGACGAATCGGCGCTCTTCGCGGGCGACCTGTTCCGCATGTACCAGGGCTACTGCAGCCGCATGGGCTGGAAGATGACCATCCAGGATGCGAGCGAAGGCACCGTGGGCGGCTACAAGGAAATCCGCGTGTTTATCGAGGGCGACAGCGTGTACGGAACGCTCAAGTTCGAGAGCGGCGTGCACCGCGTGCAGCGCGTGCCCGAAACCGAGACGCAGGGCCGCGTGCATACCTCCGCCGCGACCGTCGCCATCCTCCCGGAAGCCGAGGAAGTCGACGTGGAAATCCGCGAAGCCGACATCCACATGGACACCTACCGTTCTTCGGGTGCGGGCGGCCAGTACATTAACAAGACGGACTCCGCCGTGCGACTCACCCACATCCCGACGGGCGTGGTGGTGAGCTGCCAGACCGAACGTAGCCAGCTGCAGAACCGCTTGCATGCCATGGAAATGCTGCGTTCCAAGATTCTTGACGCGGTCATCGCGAAGAAGGAACAGGAAGAGGCGGCAAGCCGCAAGGCCCTCGTGGGTACGGGCGACCGCAGCGCGAAAATCCGCACCTACAACTTCCCGCAGAACCGCGTGACCGACCACCGCATCGGCCTTACCCTGTACAACCTGGACAAGGTCATCACCGGCGACCTGGATGAAATCATCAACGGGCTCCAGATGGCAAACGCGCAGGAGAAACTCGGGAAGTTCAACGCTTAAAGGAGATGCCCGCCTTCGCGGGCATGACAAGAAAATGCCGCAGATGACCGTACTAGAAATTCTGAACCGCACCAAAGTTTTCTTCGAGAAGAAGGGCGTGCCCGACGCGCGCCTCGATGCGGAATACATCATCAGCTACGGCCTCGGCATGAAAAACCGCATGGACCTGTACCTGAACTTCGAGAAGCCCCTGACCGCAGCCGAACTCGACACGCTCCGCCCGCTGGTAGCGCGCCGCGCGAACCGCGAACCGCTGCAGCACATCATAGGCGACACGAGCTTCCGCGGGCACATCATCAAGTGCGACACGCGTGCGCTGGTCCCGCGCCCGGAAACCGAGGAACTCGTCGACATGGCGAAGAAATCGCTGGAAGGCGTTACGGCCCCGTTCATCGTCGAAGTGGGTACGGGCACGGGAGCAATCGCGATTGCCTGCGCGAAGGAGATCGAGGGCGCGAAGGTCCTCGCGACAGATATTTCTAACGACGCGCTCGCGCTTGCCCGCGAGAATGCTGCTGCAAACGGGCTCGATACCAACGCCGCCACGACAAGTTCCGCAGCCGCCGGCGATAGCAACGCTCCGGGCGAAAAAACTGCGGGCTCCCTGCAATTCGCGCAGGGCGACCTGCTGGACGCCGTAACGGGCGACATCGTGGCGAAGGTTGTCGGCGCTTCGGCTGGTTCGGCAGGCTCACCAACCTTATCAGCGACCTCGCCTAAAATTGACTGCCTTATCGCGAACCTTCCCTACATACCCGATGGCGAAAAGGGAAAACTCCAGCCCGAGGTAGACAAGTTCGACCCGGAACTCGCCCTATACGGTGGACCCGACGGACTCACGCTCGTGCGCAAGATGCTCCAGCAGACCGAAGGCAGAATGAGCGCGGGCGCCCCGATTTTCCTGGAAATCGGTTCGGAACAGGCCCCCATGCTCGAGGCGGAAGCCGACAACTACCCCTGGCTTGAATTTACCGGAAGCCACAAGGACTTCTGCGGGAACGTCCGTTTCGTCAGCTACAAGGCTAAATAAGCACAGGTATAAACCGCATGGATCCCCACCGCTGCGCGGCGAGGATGACGGCGGTTACACCCCAACAGGGCAACCGAAGGCAGAAAGCACGTAGGTTTCGCTCTCTCCCATACGGTAGAACGGGAGCAGGGTCTCGTCGTCAGCGAGGGAACCGTCGATGCCGTTCATCTGCAACTGCTCGCCGATACGGCGCTTGAACACGGAAAAGCCGGAATCCCACAGGTTCTTCTCGGGAAGCCTGTAAGCACGCGCCATGTTGTTAAACCTGTACTTTCTATCCATATTTTACCTCTTTTTCTCAAAGAGAAGCACACAAACGTTCAAGTGCTTCTCTGTGCAGTAAAATATAGAATCATAGAATGTCATAATATGACATTTTCGGCATTTCACTAAATTTTTTCAAAAAAATTATTCAATGACGGTCGCGACAACCTCGGCATGCCCGACCTTGTCGAGCCCGATTTTCTTGCCGGCGGCGACACTCAGATCAAGAATACGCCCGTCCACGTATGGCCCGCGGTCGTTCACGCGCACCACGACGCTACTGCCGTTATCGACACGCACCACCTTGAGCTTCGTGCCGAAAGGCAGGCTCTTGTGCGCACACGTATAGTCATCCTGGTCAAAAATCTCGCCACTCGCAGTCTGCTTGCCATGGAATCCGGGTCCGTAGTAACTTGCCTCGCCCTTAATCTTGAGGCCAATTTCAGCCTTCTCGCCCGAGGCATACTGTTTTTCCGGGAACCGCACGTAGCCCTTGCGCGAAGCAATCTTCGCGTTACCGGCAGCACAACCCGAAAGCAAAACCGCAAGGCAAACCAACAGGCTAAAAAAACGCACGTAAGCCCCTACTCGAAATCGTACATGCTGTTGTACGTATTCTCAAGAACCTCGTCTTCCTTGCTCTTGACTTCGGCCTTCTTCTCTTCGGGCTTCTTCGCAAGTGACTCGTAATACTGCGCCGAAAGCTGGTCAATATGCTCAAGGCTCTGGGCGACGCGCTTGCGCAGGCGTTCCAAGTCCATCTCGGAAAGCTTGAGCCGCGTATTCAGCACGCTCGCCGCCTGCTGGCCCCAGCGGGTACGGCCATGCTTGTCGCGCAGTACCCTGTAAACCGCCGCAGCACTGTCCAGGCGTTCAGGGTTCATCTGGAAATAGATTGCCTTCATGTAGAGCGCCTGTATGCCGGCCTCCGTCTCGGGATACTGCTGGTACAGGCTATCGAACACATAGAAAGCAGTCGCATACGCGGTATCCACAAGTTCCATCTGGTCAAGTGGCATTTCCGAGGCAATCGTCCACAGGCTTTCCGCACGCATGTACATCTCGCGCGCCTCGTCGTCGGGAGTCTTCACCGTCACCTTCATACCTAGGTTCACCTGCGCCTGCTTCGCGTACTCGGTGTTCGGGAACTTCTCGATAACTTCCTTGTAGAGTTCCTCGGCCGTATCGGCGTCGCCCTTGAACTCGTCGTAGATAAACGCCCTCGCATACGATGCTCGCAACACCTTCGCGGAATCGTCCGTGCTCTCAATAATGTTCGTGAGGCGCGCAATCGCGCTGTCCACTTCCGAAAGCTTGAAAAGGAACAGTTCCGCAATCTGGAATTCCGTACCGAAGAAGCGGTCCATGTTCGGAATGGAATCCTTCTTCATATCGTCGCTCTGCCCGCGCAGGGCAATAAGCCTCCGCAAGGCATCCCTGCGTTCACGGCTTTTCTTCGCCCATTCCGAGATGCTCCTGGAAACAAAGCTCGAGTCGTAGTAGACAATCGCCTTCTCGTAGTCGAGAGTCTTGTTCTGCTCGTAGTCGCCCAGGTTGTAGTAACTGCGCGAAGCAAATGTAGAACGCGGGTATTCCGTGTTCACCTTCTGGAAAATCACGAACGCATCCGGGTAACGCCCTCCCATCAAGGTAGCCTCGCCTATGCGCACCAGGTATTCCGCCTTCTTGGATTCGTACTCGGGATTCTTGTAGAGTTCCTTGTACTCGTCGGCGCCCTTCAAAAACTCCTGCTTGTTGATGAGGCATTCCGCCGCCTGCTCGCCCGCGGTCTGGCGTTCGCGCACGTTCAGGAGCTCGATTTCCTTTGCCTTGTAATGCTCGCGGGCCTTGTCCCAGTTTTCTTTCTTGTAGTAGAGCCCCGCCAGCCGGAAATGCGCCTTGCCCTTCATGAAGGGCGTTCCCGCAGTATCGGCAAGCACGGCCTCGAGAGCCTCGATGGCCTGGTCCGGGTGTTCGGACTGCTCGTCCAGCAGGGAAAGCAGGTTCAGGCCCTGAAAATAGTACGGGTGGTTCTTGTCCGAAATTACGGGCTCGAGCGCAAAGCGGCTGATGTTGTATTCAAGATTCCTGTAAAGGCAGTAGGCGCGCTGGTATTCCACGGTACGCATGGAGTCGTGGTCGGCAAAATAGCGTTCGAACTCATCGTACTTGATAATCGCCTTGCCCCATTCGCCCTTGTGCCGGAAGGATTCGCCGATAAGGAACACTGCCTCGGCGGTACGCTTCTTGTTCTTGGGGAAGCGTTCGAGCACGCGTGAGCCCTTCTCGATAACCTTGTCGTACTTCTGGCGTTCCTCGCTGGAAGGCGACGAAGCCTCCGCATCGGGCACGCTGTCGAGACGCGCTGTGCGCATCTTGCCCGCCTCGTCGTACAGGCGTTCCGCATTGAACATATGGTTCAGGTACGCACAGCAGGTGCAGCCCTCGAACAGGAAGGCTGCTAAAGCAAGCAGGGCATACGCCATGTAGCGGGTGCGGAACATGGGAATAAAGATACAAAAAGTAGGGAGCGGGAAACAGACCCTAATTAAGAAATGTGGGATGTAAGATGTGGGATGTGTAATTAACCATCACACATCACACATTCCACATTACACATTCTAGAATTCCTTAAGGTACGGGATGTAGTCGCAAAGCTTGAGGCCGGGCGGGAGCGCCGTCTTGTCGAAACGGACCATGCGGACTTCGGCGGGCTTGCCCACCACGCGGGCGAGAATCTCGAAGTTGTCCTGCGTTTCCCACACGGCGGCATCCAGGACGGTGCTATCGCCGCAATCAGTTTCGCCGGTGCTGCTCCCGATGCCGGAAATACGCGAGTTCTGCTTCAGGAGGCGCGTAAAGACTTCGGGCGCCATTCCCATGTGGTTCGACTTTGCAGAAGAATCAAACACCACCACGTGCACCTCGCGGAAATGATTCAGCGAGTCGAACACGATGGTGTACGTATGCTTGTAGGGCGCCTCGTAGAACGATTCCTGCCACACGTTGGTACGGATGGGTCTGAAATTCCCGATGGCATATTTCTTGAAGAATTCGCCCGGGGTAGCGCCATAGCGGACAAGGTAATGCCCGAGCATCGTCGTGAAGTCGTGCTCCTTCGTGGGGAGGTTTGCACCCTTGATGCTGTCGAGGGCGCGGTTCAGGTTTGCGGCAAGCCCGTCTGCCGCAGAAACAGGGGCGGGTTTCGTGACGTTCGCTTCCTGGATGCGCAGGCGAATATCCGGATATTCGGGATCTGCCTTGAGGATTTCCTGAAACTGGATGCGGGCACGGTCGAACTCGCGCCCCTTCAGGTAGGCAAGCCCGAGCGCCTCGCGCAGCGGGAGATTCTCGGGGTAGCGATCCACGAGCGGCATCAGGATATCTACCGCCATCTGGGCGCGGTCGCGCGGAGTGAGGTTCACGGAAGCGCCTGCACCCGGCGGGGACTTTTCACCGAGGGTCGCCTGCGCCTCGGAAGCCTTGCGGAAATCCGGATTGAACGCGAGCATGCGCTGGTATATCTTGTCGGCGGCATCGAAATGCCCGCGGTATTCGGCGAGGTAGCCCTGCAGCAGGTGTAGTTCCATATCGACCGGGAACTGCGCGAGCGCATATTCCACGAGGGCGGAGCAACTGTCCAGCAGGCCCTGGTCGTGATAGAGTTTCGCCATAATCTCGTAGGCTCGCGGGTCCGCACCCACAGAGAGGCTTATCGCCGTGCGGCCCTCCACGGAAGCCTGCGCGAGCCTGCCTTCCTGAAGGAGGAGGCGGGCCAGCCACAGACGCGCATCGTAAAGTGCAGGGGCCTTCTCGACCGCGACCTGCGCGAGCTGTTGCGCAAGTGTCGGGTTCGACATGCGGTAGGCGAGCCTACTCTCGATATACCTCGCCACGCCCGTATTCAAGAACCTGTTCTGGAGCATGTCGGCAAACTGCTTCATGCGGAACTCGTCGCGGTCAGACAGCGAATCCATTTCGAACAAAGTATTAAGTTCCTCCCACTGGACTTTCAGGACGTCCGGGTAGATCATGACAATCGCTTCGAAAATTTCGACAGCCGCCTGGTAGTTGCCGCTGCGGGAAAGTTCCACCGCACGGCGCAGTTCGGCCTGGGTCTGCACCGGGAGCGCAGACAGTCCCGCAT
This sequence comes from Fibrobacter sp. UWCM, assembly GCF_900129735.1. Lineage (NCBI taxonomy): Bacteria > Pseudomonadati > Fibrobacterota > Fibrobacteria > Fibrobacterales > Fibrobacteraceae > Fibrobacter > Fibrobacter sp. UWCM. The sequence continues at coordinate 259,507 of NZ_FQWR01000001.1, forward strand.
CGAAATCGGGGGTATCGCCACGCACGACCGACGTGCCGGCCGGGAGCCCGAACGGCACCGCCTCGACAGAAACCCTCGTCGGGCCGAATTCATCGTACAGTCTAAAGCCGCCAAGTGCAAGGAGGGCTCCGCAGCAAACTGCCAGGAACCAGTACGCGGCCTTACGGGCCGATGCCGATGATCGAGACATTAAAGCTCCAGGAAGTCAGCGAGTTTTTCTTTGTGTTCCTTGCTCTTCTGCAAGCGACGCAAGGTCTTGTTCTTGATCTGGCGGACGCGTTCGCGGCTTAGGCGCAGGTCTTCGCCAATATCCTTGAGGGTCGTATCTTCCACGGTGTCGAGACCGTAGAACATGCGCAAAATTTCTTCTTCGCGACGCGGGAGCGAGGCGAGCGTTTCCTGGATGAGCTTCTTGCGCTCTTCCTTCTCCATGTCGTCGTCCTGGTTGCCGTCGGTACCGAGCACGTCCATAAGCGTGCTCACCGAGTCAGCGCTGCCGCCACCGACATCGTCACCGATCGGGGCGTCGAGCGAGATATCGACGATCTTTTCCATGACCTCGACGATGTCCTTTTCGAACGGGGCAAATTCTTCCATGGAGATAGTCTTGTCGTAGTCGCCGCCGTTGAGCATGAGCGCTCGCTTGAAGCGGTTGACCAGGGCAAGCTTGTTGGGCGGGATGCGGACCGAGCCCACCTGTTCAAACAGGGCCTTCTGGATAGACTGACGGATCCACCACACGGCATAGGAAATGAACTTCACGTCCTTTTCCATGTCGAAACGCTTGGCCGCCTTGAAAAGACCGAGGTTGCCTTCGTTGATGAGATCGAGAAGGGCGAGGCCGCGGCCCTGGTACTTGCGGGCGACGCTGACCACGAAGCGGAGATTGCCGCGAATGAGCCGCTGGAGGGCCGACTTGCGGATTTCTTCACTCTCGTCCGACCGGATAATCGTCAACAAGGCCATCTCCTCCTGCGGGGAGAGGGTCGGGTAGCGATTCAAGTCGCGAAAATAAAGCGCTTCGTTAAAATCACTCATAAACTTTGCACCTATCTATCTTCCATAACCTTTCGGTCAAACAAATATGGTTTTTTACGCCTTTTTCGTCAATTCTTTCAACTTGTCGTAAGGGTAAATTCCCGAGTTGTGACCATCACTGAAGGTTAGCCCCGCAGCATAGCGACCGATGGATTGTACCCTCTCTAACTTTATATCGGCAGGAACGGCGGAATCGTCAAGCAGTTTTTCGCCGGTATGTTCATCGACACAGAGGGCACACGGGCAAGCCAGGCGAAGTTCACGTACCGAGCACGCACCTCGCGTACCGTCGTTCCACTCGAACCCGAGCTTGCCGTCCCTTGTCCTGAAAATCTTCTTGGGCTGGATCATACTTCTTCCTCCGGCAGTTCCGCGAACTCGTAATTGAAATTCTTGAGCACCTTGTCACCTTCGGCGGCAAACATTGATAGAGTCCGGACCGTCGCATCGGCCGCCTGCAAGAATGCCTTCGCCGATTCGGAGTTCGGGTACCGGAGCACGGCCGGAGTTCCCTCGTCGCCGCAATCGGCAACCGCAGGTTCAAGAGGCACCTTCGCGATGAGCGGTACGCCCCAGCTTTTCGCAATGCGGTCACCGCCACCCTGGCGGAATATGTTGTGGTGCTTGCCGCACTGGTCGCAAATAAAATAGCTCATGTTCTCGACGACGCCCACCACGGGTACGCCCACGCTGTCGAACATCGCGAGCCCCTTGCGGCAGTCGGCGAGCGCCACCTCCTGCGGGGTAGTCACCACCACGGCACCCGCCATCGGGCAGTTCTGCGTGAGGGTGAGCTGTATGTCGCCCGTTCCGGGAGGGAAATCCACCAGCAGGTAATCGAGCTTGCCCCACCGCACGTGGTGGATAAAGTGCTGGATCATCTGCGAGACCATCGGGCCGCGCCAGATGGTCGCCTTGTCGCTGTCCGCGAACATGCACATGCTTACAATGCTGATTCCGCCCTTCGCCTCGACCGGCGCAATCGTGTTGTCGTCGAACACCTCGGGAGCGCGGTCGATGCCGAACATGAGGCCCATGGAGGGGCCATAAATGTCGGCGTCGAGGATACCCACGCGGGCACCCGAGAGGCTCAAGGCCATCGCGAGGTTCGCCGTTACCGTAGACTTGCCGACGCCGCCCTTTCCACTCGCTACCGCGACTACGTGTGCGACCTCATTGATGTAGGACACCTTCGGTGCCTGCGCTGCGGTATTGCCCTCGCCCACGCGGCCCTGCGCGGTAAACGTCACATTCACCTCGCTTGCACCGAGGCTTTTCACGATGGCGATGCACTGGTCCTTGAACTTGTCGCGGATGGGGCATGCGGGCGTCGTGAGCCGCAGGTCGAAACTCACCCTGTCGCCCTCTATCTTCAGGTTCTGGACAAAGTTCAGTTCCACGACATTCTTGTGCAGGTCAGGGTCCTGGACCGCCTGCAAGGCATTCAGTATGTTCTGTTCGTTCAATTGCATAATCACCCCGAGAATTTGGGCATGCGGAGGAGGTGCGTCATGCAGGGGGGCCATTCCTCTTCGTAGTGGCTCACCAGAATGATGGTCGTCTCCTTCGAAAGCAGCTGCAACAAGTTAAAAATCTTTTCGCGGTACTCGCCCTTGAGGCCCTGCGTGGGTTCGTCGAGCAGCAATACCTCGGGCGGGCGGATTGCGGCACGCGCCATGAGGATTACGCGTTTGTCGATGGGAGAGAGATTGCGGTAGCGCGCCTCCACATCGTCAAAGCCCAGGTAAGTAAGCCACTCCTTCGCCTTCGCACGCTCTTCCCAGGTGGTGTTTTCCGCCTTGCATAAATTCGCGGTAAAGCCCGTGCACAGCACCTCTTGCAGGTTCAAATCCTCGCGGTACTGGAGCGCGAGCTCCGGCGAGAAAAACCCGAGTTTCGCCTTGTGGTCCCAAATGTTCAATCCGTGCCCCGGGCGCATTCCTAACAAAGTAATATCGTTCTTGTAGATTTGCGGGTGATCTGCGGTGAGCATCCCGAGGAGCGTGCTCTTGCCGGCACCGTTCTCGCCCATCACCGCCCAATGTTCACCCTTGCGCACCGTCCAGTTGAGGTTCTTGAGCACAGTCGTGTCACCGAACTGCACGTTGACATTCTTCAGGTCAAAGAGGATTTTTCCATTATTGTCATCCCCGCGGATTCCATTATTGTCATCCCCGCGGAGGCGGGGATCTCCCTTCACCCCGTTCAAGATGACGATTTCGTAATCCTTCAGTTCCGCCTTCGTAAATTTCGGCTTCGCGACTTCGGAAGGCAACTCGCCTTCATACTGCGTGAACGTCTTGTTGGCGTAAACGAACGCAGGGATTTCCGGGAGCAGTTCATCTTCGCGGGCAAGGCGCACGGCGACTTTCAGGCCCGGGCGCCTGCAGAGTTCCACCACGCTTGCGGCAAGGTGCCTGCGGTACTCCGGATCTAGCCCTCCGAACAAATCATTGAAGTAAACCCACTCGGGCTTCTCCATCCACATGCGGGCAAGCAACACACGGCGCAGTTCCCCGTTCGAGAGGCTAAGCAGTTTGCGGTTGAGAAATTCCTCGGAAAGGTCAGCAATCTTCAAGGCTTCTTCCAGCTTGTCCGGGTCCGTCTCCGGCCATGCCATGTCATCAATGTAGCGGTCCGTCTGCAAGAAAAACTTTTTCTTCAACAGCAGGTGACGCACCAGCGGGGCTTCATCGTCGTGCAGGCTGATGAATCGCTGCTGGAAAAACGGAGCGAGCGCATGCTGGATTTTCCGCTGCATCGCTTCCGACATCGTGGAAACATTCTTCCGCTGGTTCAAAAAGTGAGTAATGACCCTATCCAAGTCCTCGCCTTCGGTGCTGAAAATCTGCACCTGCGGGAACATCTCGATAAGGGCCTCAAAACGTTTGAATTCCATGTATATAAAGATAGAAAATGAGACAAGAGAGGGTTAATCAAAAAACCTCCCCGGCCGTAAAGCCAGGAAGGTTATTGGAGTGTGGATGTGTGAACTTTCTAGAACTTGCTGAAGAATTCCCATGTGGCCTGCGGAACCCAGGACTTGTTCTGGCCAGGATCCTTGTGGTCCCAGATGTGGCCGCCGTTCTGCGTGCACCAGCGGACCGGGAAGCGTTCTTCAACTGTCGTGTAATCGTAGCAGACGTGCGGACCACTGCCGCCGTATTCCTGGGCCTTTTCATTCTTGGCCTTGCCGTTTTCGGAGTTGAGTTCCAGGATGATGTCACGAGCGGCGCGACCCATTTCAGGGCGGCAAAGGTCATCTTGCAGGCCGAGCACGCCCATCCAGCCGATGCCCATCTTCTTGCGCTGCGGGAGCCAGATGTTGCGTTCTGCAGTCTCGTACACGGCAACTGCACGGAGCACATCCTGGTGGTTCCAGGAAAGGCCGTTACTGAACATGGAACCGTAGCTGAAGCCCGTAGAGAACACGCGGCTAGAGTCAATGCAAAGATTGCTCTGCAAATCGGCCAAAAGTTCATCGAACAGGAGGTAGTCATCCTGACCCCACGGGGCCTGGTTTCCGTTGCCTTCGGGAGCGACATAGATGGCAGTCTTCTGGGTATCAAGCGGCTTGAGGCCATAGTAGCCTTCCTGCTGCACACCACCGGCCCAGCCGCCCATGCAGTGCATGCCGAAAATGAGCTTGTACGGCTTCTTGTTGTCGTAATTGTCGGGGATGTCGATACGGATGGTACGCTTGCCCTTGCTCCACTGGAATTCGTAACTGCCGTTCTTCACGCGGTTCCAGGTCTTGCCGCAACCACGCGTGGGCACCGGATCGTTCTTGAGGCCCCAACCGTAGGCATACTGCGACTGAGCGGCCTTCTTCTTGAGCGTGAGCGTGAGGTTGGTATCAAGGTTGTAGAGTTTCACGCTGAGCGTGTCGAAACCATCCTTGACGATGCGCAAGATATCGGAGTTGTCAATCTTGAGGAGAGCCTTTGCGGAAGTCTTGTCACCAAAGGAGGCATTAAAACTTCCATCGGCGGTGAACTTGAAATTCTGCTGGGCGGAACCCACGCGGACGCGGGCGAAATACGTGCCGTGAGCCTTCACGGAAGCCTTCATGTCGACAGAACCCGTACCGTACAGGGTTTCGTTGAGCAGGCGGTTGCCCACCATGTCGAAAATCTGCACCTGCACCGGAGCGCTTGAACTCTGCGAGTACGAAAGCACGCCGTTATTCACGGACAGGGAGCCAACCATGCCGGAGTTCGCCATTGTCAGCGCCTGCGGATCTTCCTTGTGGAAGGAGAACACGCCATCGGCATCCGTCTTTGTACTGAGTTTCTTCTGGACAAGGGTAACGTCAGCGTCCTGGACAGCCGCCCCGCTTTCGTCTTTCACCTTGCCTGTAAGGGTAAATGCATTTGCCGCAACGGCAGAAATAGCCATGGCGACGCCGAAGGACACACCTGTCCATAGAGTATGTTTCATACCAAACACTCCTTTAGAGTAACACCTGGTACCAAAACTACCCTATTCCAAGTGACATCGCTCACATGGAAATTCAGATTCCGTGGACAATAAGTCCACAACCAAACGTTTACAAAGCGGCCATTGGTCATTAGTTATTGGTTATTGGTTTATTCGGGTATAAAATGTTTTTTGAGGGTATAAAATGCTTATTGAGGGCAAAAAAAGCTTTTTGGGGACAAAATAAGCAAAAAGAACCGCCCCGAAAGGCGGTTCCCTGGTGTTAGGAGGAGAACTTATTAGTCAATGGTCGTTAATCATTGGTCATTGGCAAATCTGGCATCAAACGTTTATTGCAGGGTTTGAGACGCAGCGGAATAGCGACGAATTAGACGGCCCGCACGGGTGTATTCCACGACGATGGCGCGGGTGGCGGGCATGTGCGCCGGCATCCTGTCGCCAGCAAACAGCGGGCGCCCCTGCATGTCGAAGATGCGGTAGAAGGCGGTCTCGGCCTCGGTCGCCCAGTTCATACGTTGCGCAATCAGGGTCGTTCCACTGCTCGATTCCACGATTTCGCCCGAAGATGATTCCGGTTCGGCACTCGAAGACGACGCGGGAGCGTTCGGGTCGGTCACCACGATGCGGCCGCTCTTGACAAAGGTCGAATCGTTGTTGGTGGCCGTGACGGTGAAGGCGAACTCACCCGCTTCTGCAGGTGTCCCGCTGATGGATATCTTGCGGTTTATTTTATCGATGCTGGTCGTAACGCCCGTCGGGAAGCCCTCGGGCACGACCGTCTCGGCTCCGCTCCAGGTGTAGCAGAAATCTACAATCGGTTCGCCCAGATTGATGCTCTGGCTGCTGGAACCCCCACCGCACTTTACAACCTCAGGGTAGGCAGTCCCTTCGACAGAGAAGGTCACGAACGCGGACATCTGCGAAAGGCCAGAATTGTCCGTCACGACTGCAACTGCGGAATACACTCCCGGTTCAAGCCCGCTTGCATTCACCTGGTAGGGTGCGGCAGTTGCAGAGCCGACCAAAGTATTGCCCACATAGAAGGCGACGCTCTTTACGGAACCGTCGTTGTCCTTTGCATCGGCCTTCAAGGTCACCGTCGCACCCACTTCGAACTTCGCACCCGACGCAGGGGCGGTCATCGAGACCGTCGCCGCCTTGTTGCTCAGTCCGAAAGCCTGGTTGTATTCGGGCATCTTGCCGTAGCGGCCACCCACGCCCACAAGTTTCGGGAGGTCGGTAGGAAGGCTTGAATTGCTGCGTAGTTCGTAAGAATAAGAAGGAGTAAAGACATTGTCGTTGAACGCCGACGCCTGAGATGTTCCATTGTTGTTATAGGGGGTGGAGCTCTTTGCTCCGGTGACCGTCGTATTCTTGAACTTGATCAAGGAATAGGCATCCTTTCCGGCCACCTGAATTTGCGGATTTTTCACATAGTTGTTTTCGTAAAGGACTTGCGTCTTCTTGTCGCTTTTCCCGGAGGCATCAATCACATGCCAGTGGTTGTAATCCACATAGGAATTGTAGATGTGGACCATCGAGGCGTAGGAACCATCCGCCTCGCTCGTCACCTTGGGAACGCGTCCGAAAGAATTGTGCCAATAGACATTTGCAAAAGTCAGCTGCGCCGTTTCGACCAGGTGCATATACGGATCGTAATAGTAGCAGTTGTACTCGTTGCTGCCATCATAGTCTAGATACGAAACGGTGATGCCCTTGACATATTCCAAGTCCATGCCGTCGCTAATCCACTTGTAGCTGATGTGGTCGAACCACATATTTTCAACTTCCTTGCCGCCGCTGCCGCTCACTTCGAGACCATCGCCCCCCTCGATAAGGTGCGGGTTCACATCGTAAAGGGCCAAGTTGCGATAAATGTTGTTCTTGGCACCTTCGTAAGAACGGTTTGACCACGAAACACCGCGCATATTTGCGCCACGGCCCATACCCACGAGGCTTTTGTTGCCCTTGGTCGTAATCCAGTTGCTCCAACTCTTGATTTCACCCGCAGACACCATCGTGGTCTGTTCGCTAAGGCCGGAACAGCTGTTCTGCGTAAAGCTGATACGGTAAAAGGTGTTGTTGGAATTGACAGTGTTGCCACAGGAAGACTTGCACCAAGTCCATCCCGAATTGGCGGCAGATGTGGCCGCATCTACGAACTTTCTGAAGTCGTAAGTACCTTCGGGCACAAGGATTGTCACCGCATCGTTACTCTGCATATGCTTACGAATAGTGGCGGTATCGCTCGCGATGACGATGTTACCCGCATCGCCGCCGGTGGTATTGGCGCCGAAGCCTTCGGCCTTCACGTTGAATGTGAAAAGCAGGACGGCCGTCGGGTCGGTTTCCGCGCCGCTCCAAATCCACTTGGCCTGCGTGTTCGCGGCAAATCCCGTAAGGGCAGCCCCGCTCGGGAGCTTGTTGCTCGCATAGTTCAGGGTTGTCGCACCACCCCACTGGCTAAGGTCGCGGCCCTTGTTTTTCCAGGAGTTGTTGCCGACAGTCGGCTTTGCCTTCCAGCCGCTGCCGGAATAGTAGGACTTGTCGAGGTCATCAATCTGCACCATTACGCCGGGGGCACCCTGACCGTTCACGCCCACGACCGAAATCGCGTTCTCGCCGGGAAGGAAGGTCATCGGCACAAAGCGCACGCGGCCCGCCTGGTTGTCTTCGGCAAGGAGCGCACCGTTATGGTAGAGCCTGTAGCCGCCATCGGCCACAATCCAGATACCCGGACCCTCGCCCGCATTGTAGGTCGCGGCCACCAGCTGCGAACCCACCTTGTCACCACCACCGTAGGCGGCGTCGCCCGGAAGCGACACCACCTCGGAGGGGCTTATTGCCGCGGCGGCAACCCACACTCCGCACGCCACGGTACCAAACATCCTTTTCATCATAATACACCCTTTCCCGGACAACGCAGACATCTGCACAACTTTCGCGGGAACTAGGTAAAATCTACCTTGAAAAAGTGATTTTGCCCACAGTTTTCTTTTACTCCCCCAATTTAGCGTTGTTCCCGGACAACGGGAAAACTGCCCCGGAGCACCCCCTTCCACGCATTTTTCTTACATTTAGGGCATGGGCGAAAAGAAACCGTCAAAGAAAATCTTCGAATACCTGGACTACCGGGAATTTCTGAAAGATTACTACAATGCCAAGAAGGAGGCGAACCCCGCCTTCTCGCTCCGCGTGTTTTCTGACAAGATCGGTTTCAAGGCCAAGGACTTTATAAGCCGCGTGATGAACGGCGACAAGAACCTTTCGAGCCAGAGCATCCCCAAGGTCGCAAGCGGGCTCAGGCTCGGCAAGCACGAGACGGAATTCTTCATAGCGCTCGTCAAGTTCAACCAGGCAGAAACTACCGAAGAACGCAACGGCGCATTCGAAGAAATGCAGGCCGTACTCAAGGTGGTGCGATTCGCCGAAAAGCAGCACCTGCTGGGGCACGCGCAGTACATGGTTTATAGCCACTGGAGGCACCTTACCATAAGGAGCCTCATCGGCATGTACGGCTTTGACGGAGATTACGAGGCACTCGCCAGGCGCGTACACCCGCGCATCACCGCCGAAGAGGCGAAGGCTTCCGTCAAGTTGCTCGAAGACTGCATGCTCATCAAGAAGGGCAAGAACGGCAAGTACGTACTGACGGAGAACGCGATTACCACGGGCGACCGCACGTCAAAGCTCGCTCTCCGCGGGTTCCACCAGGATTGCCTGAAGCTCGCCGCCGATTCCATCGACCGCGACCCGCCGGGCACACGCCATATTTCAGGGCTCACCCTCGGGATAAGCCAGGAAGGCTACGAGCGCATCGTGGAACGCATCAATGCATTCCGCAAGGAGATTGCGCTTATTGCCGAAGAGGACGAGAACAGCGACAAGGTTTTCCAGCTGCAGTTCGCGCTGTTCCCTGTCGGCGGCAAAGACTAGGGAGCAGGCACTTCTACAGAATCTATTCCCTCGAACACGATCTCGTCGATTTCGAGGAAACTGCCGCTACTGGCAAAGATGCTCACGAACCCGATTTCGTGGGCGATATTTTTCCATTCCACCTGGTACACGGATGCATTTAGCTTTTCCCTGCCGGGCCTGAACACGAATTCCTTCCAGGCGGTGTCGGCAGTCGCGTGCCAGAGCGATTTCTGGAAGTTATTGTCGCCAAGATCCTTGTAGTGTTCCAGCGCGAAACTGAAATCGCAGTCCCCGCGCACCTTCATGCGGATGGCGGTGAGCGCGCTCAGGTCGTAATAGCCCGTGTCGAGCCCGAGATGCGTGCCGAGAAGCACGTAGCCGGAATCGCCCAGGTCGAACTGCAGGGAAAGATGTTTCCCGCGGGCACCGTCCACGATGGCACCGCCGAACCCGCCTACAGAATCAGGCTTAATCCAGGTTGCCGTACCCGAGGCGATATAGTACCAGCCGTAGTTCTTGTAAGTCTTCGCGAGGTTGTTCAGGCTGTCGCCATCGTCAAAATCCTCGAAGACGAATTCGAGAGTCTTTCCGGGAACGTTCACGAGCGTGTCGGCTTCGGCTCCTGCTTCGAGAGAGAACGTGGCGACAGCGGAATCTCCGGCGACCACGGTGAACATGCCTGCGGGGACGTGAGCGAATACGTAATCGCTTCCGGAGCGCGAGGCCATGTAGGGGGTAGATTCCAGGCGCAGGAATTCAAAGACCTCTTCGTCAGTCGTCGCTCCCGTACGCAGTGTGAGCGATGCCGACGGGGCGAGCTCGATTTGCGTTGCAATTTCGGTCTCGGAAATGGCGGGCTTGAATTCGCTCCAGTTCATGAGTGCGGAATCTGCCCCGGCGATACCTTCGACAAAGCAGTTCCCGCTGGAACATTCTTCTGCGAGCGAATCGAAGTGGGCTAGTCCCGAATCGTTGGCGACGGCACTATTGACTACTGCAAAATCTGCCTTCGAATACAGGGTAACACGCGCCTGAGGAATCGGATCGCGATTTACATCATACACCGCGACGGCAATCCCGTTCGTCGTCTCGCTCGTGGCGCCTGCAGTCTCGGAGCCGCTGTCGGAACAACCGGCAAGCAAGGTCACGCCCAATATTAAACACTCCACAGCCCTTTTCATCGTTCTTCCTTTTTCATCATCGGGAACAACTGGAAATTTAACTGATAAACGCTGTCGCAAATTTGCGAAGGCATCGCATTGACCACATTTACGATGGATTTTCGCGTCTCGGCGAGGATTTCGCGGATTTTTTCAATCTGTTTCGAGTCGAGCGCCATCGTGAGCGTGCTGATATCGCGCTTTTCCTTGGGAGTATCGGCGATGGACTTGCGGGCAAGTTCCGCAATGCTCGCCTGGTAGTCGCTGATGCAGGCGCTCAGCCAGTGTTCCTTCGTCTTGAGGTGGGCCTCGGTAGGCACCACGCGGCCGTCCTTGCGGGTATGCGCGAGCCCGAGCTGCAACAGCGCGTCTACTGCGGCCTGTACCTGCGTGGCGGTGAGTTTCGGGACGCTGCTCTCGCCAAGCTTTGCGGCATCCTGCGGGCCACGGTAGTCGAACACGTCGAGGGCCGAACGTATCATCGGGTAGAACCACTGCTGAAAGTAGCGGTAGCGGGCCTCGTCCAGCTCGCGGCAGGCGGCAGGGCGCATCTTCTGCAGCGTCTCGAAATGCTTGCGCACCTGCTCGTCGGTTTTCGCCTTCCCGTAGGCGACCATCTCGCGGAAATACTCCGCCTTGGCTTCCTTGAAGCGGAAGAACTGCACGAACGTCTCGATGCACTTGGGCGAAACGTGGCGCTTGCCCTGCAAAATCTTTACCAGGAGGCTCGCATCCATGTTGACCGCAGTGGCGAACACGCGGTAGCTGAACGTCGGGTCCAGCGACTTTTCCAGTTCGTAGAACTCCTGCAAAAACTTGCGGTAGTCGGAATAGTCGTATATGTTGATCTTGTTTTTCGAAAACATGGCGGGCCTGCCGGTATAAATATAGTTTCTCGCTATTAAATTTCCAATTTTTTCGGGTCAATTTGTAAATTTTTTCACAACAATGTTGACTTTTTTGTCCACACCCGTGGACATTTTACTGGCGGCAACCCGCAAAACAAGGTATATTCAGTATAACCAAGGAGTTCTAATGAATATCGGCCTTAAATTCGCAATTCTCGGTCTGTGCGTCTCGACGGCGGCATTTGCCACCAAGTACGAGGCGGAATCGGCAACGCTCTCCGGAGGTGCCAAAAATGTCAACGCCTCGGGTGTTTCGGGCACGGGTTACACCGACATGCAGGAAGGCAACATCACCTTCGCGGGAGTCACCGCAGAAAAGGCGGGCAAGTACCAGGTGACCATCCGCTACAAGGCGGGCGATTTCAAGGCGAACTACATCGTGGTCAACGGCGCCACCTCGGGTACCGTCGACTTCGAGGCTACCTCCAACTGGTCCGACGTCTCGACCGTCGTCACGCTCAAGGCGGGCACGAACACCATCTCACTCGAAAAGTACTGGGGCTGGATTAGCGTGGACTATATCGACGTGGAGCCCTACGAATCCTCCCCCTTCAAGATTTCCGCGACCCCGGTCACCCCGAACGCGACCGAAAGCGCCGTGAAGCTCTACAGTTTCTTGCGCGAGAACTTCGGCAAGAAGACGATTAGCGGAATCATGACCGGCGACATGAGCGGCTACACACTGGGCGCCGATTTCAAGACCCACGACGACGTGAAATACATCTACACGCGCACGGGCAAGTACCCGGCACTCGTCGGCCTCGACTTCCTTTTCGCGACAGGCCCGAACGCTTCCGGCAGCTGGAACATGGAATACACCGACAAGGCTATCTCCATTGCAAAGGGCCTCTGGAAGGCTGGCGGCATTCCCGCATTCACCTGGCACTGGAAAGACCCGCTCGACAAGGATGACGCGTTCTATATCCAGGGCGCCGATAACGGCCAGGGATACACGACATTCGATTTTGCGACCGGATTCAAGGCCGGCACTACCGAATGGAACACCGAAAGTGCCGCCTACAAGGGAATCGTCGCCGACATCGACCACATCGCCGACTACTTCCTCGAACTGCAGAAAGAAGGCGTCGCGGGCATTTTCCGCCCCCTGCACGAAGCGGGCGGCAAATGGTTCTGGTGGAGCATCAATTCGGGCGACCAGTTCGCGGCCCTCTACCGCCTTGTCTATGACCGCATGGTAAAGGTCAAGGGCGTGAAGAACATGATCTGGGTGTTCAACCCCGAAGGGAGTACCGTCACCTCCTGGAATCCGGGCAGCGAATACTACGACGTGCTTTCCATCGACATCTACAACAGCGCAAATGACCACTCCAGCAACGCGAGCTCCTTCGACAAGTTCAAAAGCGCATCGAACGGCACGAAGATTCTCGCGCTCAGCGAAAACGGGCCTATCCCCGACGTGAACAACATGCATACCGACGAAGCGGTATGGAGCTGGTGGATGCCGTGGTATAGCACCTGGAGCGGAACCTGGCCCGGCCAGACGAAGGACGCCGTGTGGAAGAGCAACATGGACGACGAGCGAATCCTTTCTCTCGAGGACATGCCCGGCTGGGACAACTACACGGCGGACGTCACCCCCGATACGACAGTAACGCCTCCCGACTCCGGCACGACCCGCATCGCGACAGTTCCGCGCCTGCTCGGCACGGCCACGACCGTCGGCATCTTCGACATGAACGGCCACTACGTGGGACTCACTACGCAGGGGCTTCCGCAGGGCCGCTACGTCATCCGCAAGCAGGTGCAGGGCCACGTCGTGAATACGGTTTACCTCAAGAAATAACTGGACAAAAAAAATGGATATGTGTATGGGATGCATGAACAAAAAAGTCGTTGTCGCCTCCACTGTGTTTTTCTGGGTTGGTTTGGCAAACGCCATAGTCCCGAACAAGCTGGTTTCTGGCGGTTTGCCGGCACATACGGGGGCGGCAACGACCGATTACTTGACAGACGGTTACCTCACGAACTGGAAGAGCAGCAGCGCCAAGGAAATCGCGCTGAACGTGGGCGAAGGCCCCACAAAACTGCGAATCAACTGGGAATCCTACGGCGATTGCGCCTGGGCGACCGACTTCACGAGCGGCTGCGGACATAGCGGAGTCGCCCTTTCGAACTTCAAGATCCTGACATCGGCAAATTCCACCGACGGCAACGACGGCGACTGGGAAGTGGCTGCCACTATCGAGAACAACCCCGTAATGGCACGCGGTGTCGAAATCGAGTTTGCAGGCAAGTCCTGGTTCAAGTTCGCAAGCGAAGGCGACGTGGGCCAGATTCTCGAAATCGAGGCATTCGACATGAGCGCGGACGGTACCGACACGTGGTTCTTCATGGGCACGAGCATCAGCCAGATGGGAATCAAGCAGCAGGATACCGATTCTACGACGGCGCAAATCATTCACGCGAAGTTCCCGGAATACACGCCCGCCATGCTCCGCGGGGGCATCGGCTGCATCAACAGTTCCGAGGTCGTCGAGCACTTGGGCGAATACCTGGAGTACGCAGGCAACGTGAAGTTCTGGGCCATCGAGATGGGCACGAACGATGCCTGGGGCGGCGGCGACTGGAACCTCGCCACATACAAGAAGAACATGCAGACGATTATCGATTCGGCGAAGGCGCACGGAATCACCCCGATTATCGCCCGCATCATCGCGACAGATTCTTCCAAGGCGGGCTGGCAGGTGAACCCCGCATTCCTCGAGGCCGTCGACAACCTGACCGAAGAAAACAACCTCCCGAAGGGTCCCGACTTTTTCGCCTACTTCAAGGAGCATCCGGAACAGCTCGCGAGCGACGGCGTTCACCCGAACGGCGACAAGAAAGGCGGGCAGGCGATGCACCACCTGTGGGCCGAAGCGCTCGCCCCGCTGTACGCCGCGGGCGATACCACCTGCAAGGATTGCGCAACACCTCCCGACAGCACGGAACCGCAAGGCATCGCACAAGGAATTAGATTCTCGGCACCCCGCATCTACGCGCAAGGCCGGAGCATCGTTATCGAGGGGCTAGGCGATGCACCCGCAAGCATCATCCTGGTTTCTGCGACGGGCAAGACAGTCGCGCAGAGGAATTCCACAACGGGGAGCGAGCGGTTCGAAAGACTCCCGATGGGGCAATACATTGCCATTATCCGGAGCAAGAACGCAGTCCAGACAAGCAGAGTACAGGTAAAGTAAGTAAATTCCTAAACCAAACAAAGAGGCATCCCGAACGGGGTGCCTCTTTCCTGTTACAGGCGCTTGACTGCAAGAATGCGGTTCCCGGCAGTCAGCCGCACCACGTGCGCCCCGCGGGCAAAGTCACCCAGCTGCAGCACAGTGGAATTACCCGCAAAGCGGCCCGCATAAAGCTGATGCCCCTGCACGTCGAACACGCGGATTTCCTTCCCGCCTTCAAAACCAGCAACTATATGGAGCGTACGGCCTTCCAGCGTCATGTGCACCTGCGGGGCAAATGCACCCGCTACGACGCCCGTAATTTCTTCAGACGAACTCACGCCGAGCACGATGGCGGAACTGCTCGAAGATTCGCTGGAACTGGACTCGACAATTTCGCTGGAACTGGAAGAACTTTCGGCCAACGACGAACTCGAGGGCCAGCCTTCCACGCCGTCCCACTTCACCTTGAAGGTGACTGCAGAATCTGTCTCGGTAATGTCGTAGATGCGCAAGCCAAGATTTTCACGCGCAAGCGTCACGAACTCGTCAAATTCCGTGACACGCTTTATTCCCGGGAACGGATCACCCTTCAAGTATTCATCTTCAAGCGTAGGAGCACGATATGAATACCAGCCATTTCTTACCGTTTGCAGGCTATCATTCTTGTCGGCGCGAATCAGGTTCATGCGATAAGAGCCTCTCACGTTCACCGTGTTGTTGTCCCAGGCGTTGGTGTTGTAGCTCACGCGCCAGACAAGCAGGCCGCTGCTCGGGAGCGGCGTTATCTCATCATATTTTGCGCGATAGTCAAGAAAAAAGTATTCGTTCTTGTTCGTAGAGGGGATAAGAATGGCATCGTTCCGGTCTATCCCGTACAAAGTAATCTCGCCGTTCTGCTTTTCGAGCACGCGCGGGGTAAGCCACCCGAGCGAATAGCGTTCAAAGGCGGTGAGCCTCGGGGGAGCGGTCCCCGCAAGAAGGTCATTTTCGGCATAGCTATTGTATTCGCCCATGTCCATCAGCGACCATATAAACGGCGTCGACTGGTCATTCATGTCTTCCGTGTTGTAGAAGTCGGGCAAGCCGAGCACATGGCCATACTCATGGACAAACGTGCCTATTCCCGCAAGGATCTTGGTAGACTGGCCATACTGCGAGTAAGCATTCCCGCTTATCTCGTTGGAACACGCATAATGGGAAACATAATAGCAGTTCCTGCTCCACCCACTACAATTTCCCGCAACAGCAATCGGATTTACGTAGGCCGCCTGCGGCCAGATAGCGTCCTCTACACCCGTATCGGCCTCACCGATACCCGCATAGATCATGTATACGAAATCCACCTTTTGGTCGCCATCATTGTCGTACAGGGTAAAATCGACATCCCCGCGCTGCTTGATGAGCTTAATGGCCTCGGTAAATGCGGAATCCGGATAATCGTAGTAGTTGGCACCATCGTAGGTAATCTGGAGTGTACCATAATAGGCACGGCTATTCGAAAGCGTTACCGGAGCAGCCACGTCGAACGTGGGCTTGAACGCGCCCATGGAATTTGCGACATAGTAATCACGCACGCTCCAATGCATTCCATTTTCGTGATAGCCCTCCTCGTTCATGTAGCGGCTGAAGTCGGCCTGCGGGTCACTAGACTTGAACTTCACGTCACTAAACTGCACAAGGATTATGAGCCCGCGAATTTCGCCAGCGGTCATGCTCTGCGTAAACTTCGGGCGCGTCGCTATCTGCACCACATCGCCTGTCGGGGTCGCTACGGCGGCACGGAGGGGGGCCGCCCGAAAGGGAACGGAATTTAGGGAAGACGTATCGGCCTCGCCTTCCTGAGGGGCGTCGATCCTGTGTGGCGGGCGCCTCCTTTCATGGTTCTTCTTCTTTTCCAGGAATTCCTTGAGGATTTTTTTCGAATCGCGCTTCTCGTTGAACTTGCGTTCCTTGTCGCCACGCTTGTCGCGATGATGGAAACGCATTCCCGTAGGCTTGCCCTGTTCGTCGGCATAGTTCCAGTACCCGAGAGAGTCACGTACGACAAGTTCGCTATCTTCCGAAACGGTATAATGGAAATGCTCGTTACCCACCATGCGGATATGAACTACCGAGCCATCGGGCTGTTTCGACTCAATGATTCCCGGATAAGCGGGCACAGCAAGCGCAGCGCCACAGAAAGAAAGCGCAAGAACCGCAAAAACGGGGAAAGACTTAAAAAAGTTCATAAGGCACCCAATACACTTATATGACATAATATATGTCAGAACGTAGCCAAAAGTACCATGAAAACTTTTTTTTCTGTGTAAAAAAAGAGAACGGAGGCGAAATCGCCCCCGTTTCGTGCAAAAAAGCCCCGTTTTTAGCGGACAAGCACCTTCCTTGCGCCGAAGCCGTCAACCTTCACCAGGTAAGCGCCGCTCTTCACGGATTCAAGGCCCAGCGTCGCGCGGCCCGCATTCAATGTACCCGAGGCGACCTTCGCGCCATCGAGCCCGAGCACCGTCACCGTAACGCCGTCCTTTGCGCCGGCGGCACTTACCGCAAGCACACGGCCCTGCAGGCGCACATCCATAGCACGCGTAGCGACCGTAGCTTTCCCCGGAATGGCTACCGGCGGCTCAATCGACTCCGGCTTTTCGTCGTAACGGGTGGCAAGTGCCATCAGGAACCACGTGGTATGCGGAATCCACTGTTCATCCCAGCGCCACACCTGCCACGATTCCTTCATCGAATCAAATCCCACCGCGGCGACACCGTCATCGGTCCAGGCGATTCCGGAACCATCCTTGTTCTTGCCGGTAATGCCGTTCGCGATACCGCCCTTGAGCGTCGCGTCGTATTCAGACTGGCCGTCATATTTCTGGGGAACCTTCTTGCCAAAACCATACATCATGCACGTGGCGTACGGGTTCTTGCCCAGAATCCAGTCGAGCTGGTCGGTCGAATACTTTTCCATCGCCTCGGCGTCGTTCAATTTCATCGAATGGAACGTATATGCAGTTGCAGCCGCAAGGCTTGCCAGGCGGGCATCTTCGCCCTGCCACCAGTAGTTACTCTCGTTGTCGTGCGGGATAAAGAAGCCGTCCTTGATAGCGCCCTGCGTCTTGTATGTCTGGCGGGCATAGCCAAACGGGTTATCTACCTTGTTCGTAATACTGATAAGCCAGTCGTAATGTGTCTTGATGGCCTCCAAGGCCGCGACCGCATGGGGATTGTCGCAACTAACCCCAATCATGTCCACGCAGTACCAATCAATAAGTCCTCCTTGCATCGTCACAGTAATCTTACTTTCGATTTCGGCATAGCGGACAAGCGCCACCAGCGGGAGACCCGCATCGCTTGCATGCCAGAACGGACGAGTCTTGGCATCGTCGCTCCAGAAGTACCCATCATCGCTCAGGCGTCCAATAAGGTTTGTCGCACGGGCGCGTGCATCCTTCAGGTAATCCACCTTCTCCGTCGCCACATAGAGTTCCGTTGCCGCAAGGAGTGCAGTGTAATCGTCAATAATGTTTTCCTTGTGGTCATCGCAGTACTCACAGGACTTGCCGATTCCCTGCTTTTCGGACAAATGAGCGTAAGCCTTTTCGGCCGCGGCCAGGTACTGTTCGCTAGTGTAGTCGCCCTTCACGCCTAGCTTCGACACGCGAGCAAGGCCCGCAATCGCCATACCGCCGCCTTCGCGGAAAGCAGTCTGGTAGTCTGCACTCTTGATGCCGTCGGAGCCCGAGAATGCACAAAGTTCACGCTTGCCTGTCGGGGAACCCCAGTTGTCGAACACGGTCATGTAGAAGAAGCCCTGTTCATCAAGCATACGCACCAGGAAATCCGCACCGTAGGCAGCCTCATCCTCGGTCTTCGCCTTGGTGCTCGTCTGGCCCAGCAACGTCGGGATTCGTTCCGCCGCAAAGGCGAGTGCCCACACCGTAAGCGGAATCTGCTGCGGGTTCAGGTAGTTTGCGTATGAAAGGTGAGAGAAGTACTTGCTCACGTCACCGCTCGCATCGTACCAACCACCATGCACGTCGCGGGTCTTACCGCCACCGTTATACACGGCAAGCTTGGAATCCCAACCCACAATGGTCGAGTTTACCGCACGGTCATCATAGAAGTAGTCGAGCACAGCACCGAGCGTCAGTTTTGCAAGGGCTTTGTCTTCCACCTTGAATTCGCCAGAAGTTGCGGGCTGGCCGTTTTCGGTTACCTGCAGAGTGTAGGTACCAGCCGCGACACCCTTATCGAGATTCGCCACATAGAACTTGCCATTGTTCGTCCAGTTGTCCGGATTCGTGCCCGCAGAAAGCGTTCCCGTCTGGACGGCATTCCCGCCGGACATCAGCCTGAATTCGGCACCATCAAGCTGGGCATTGCTCTTGACGATGATGCTGATGGGCATGCCCGCATCGTAGCCGACCTGGTTGTAGTAGAAATTCGCAGCGAACGCCGAGGAGGCAACCGCCATGGAAAGGGGGATAAACTTCGATCTCTTCATGATATGGAATATAAGTTTTCAAGGTGGATTCTCCAAACGATAAATCGGAGAGGGCGATTAAAATCACAGGAGCAGGAGGCGGATGAAATTCGGGGGATGGGGTCTCCCGGTTTTGCGCACTTTTTTTATTAACGCAGATAATGCGTAGATTACAAACCAAGAATATTTTCTGGGTAAGGGTGTACCCCCGAGCAACCCTGACAATCCTCCCTTTCGGTGCCTCAGCAACCTTTATCTTTATCCAGACGCAAGTAAATGCCCGTAAATCAACATGTGATTTTTGGGCAAAATTCGGCATTTAGTTCACATTTAACGCTATATTTGCGTAAAATAAACCAGTTTTTAAAACAAGCTATCTTTTTCCCTTGACCATCGCTCTCGCAGAACCTATCTTTGCCTGCGAACCAATCAACCTTAACCAACGACGATTGCGTCAGCCGCCAGAATAACTTCTTTCGTCTTTCGCCTTTCGTCATTCGCCTAAATATGTACTACGAAAGCATCAAAGTTCTCGACTGCACCATCCGCGACGGCGGCCTCGTCAACAAGCACGACTTCTCCCTGGAATTCGTCCGCCGCCTCTACACCCTCCTTTCCGCAGCCGGCATCGACTACATGGAAATGGGCTACAAGAACTCCCCCGAACTTTTCGACCCCAAGGAATACGGCCCGTGGAAGTTCTGCGACGACGACCTGCTCTGGAAGGTGAAGGACGGCATCGAATCCAAGATGAAGATGGCCGTGATGGCCGACGTGGGCCGCGTGAACATGGACGCCGTGAAGCCCGCCAGCGAAAGCCCGTACCAGATGTTCCGCGTGGCCAGCTACGTGAAGAACATCGACAAGGGCATCAGCATGGTGAACGCCTTCCATGACATGGGCTACGAGACGACGCTTAACATCATGGCCGTGAGCCGCGACCGCGGTCCGGAACTTGACGAAGCGCTCCACCAGGTGAACGAAGAATGCAAGGCCGACATCCTGTACCTCGTCGACAGCTTCGGCGCCTTCTACCAGGAAGACATCGACAAGGAAATCACGCGCTACAGGAGCATCGTGAAGAACAAGAAGTTCGGCTTCCACGGGCACAACAACCAGCAGCTGGCTTTCTCCAACACGATCCAGGCCATCATCGACCACGTGGACTACCTCGACGGTTCCGTCTCGGGCATGGGCCGCGGCGCAGGCAACTGCACCACAGAACTCCTGCTCGGCTTCCTCAAGAATCCGAAGTACGACCTGCGCCCGGTGCTCGACGCCTACCAGGAACTGTTCTTGCCGCTCAAGGAAAAGTATGAATGGGGCTACATCATCCCGCAGATGATTACGGGCATGCTCAACCGCCACCCGCAGGATGCCATCGCTATCCGCAAGACCGAAGACAAGGACAACTACACCAAGTTCTACAACCACATGATGAACGACTAGGAGGCGAATCCTGCACGAAAGTGCTCGCACTTTCGTATAGGTGAGCCGACGAGTTGTGGACTTGCGAAGCAAGTCCCACGACTAGGCTCTATCCATTAGAAAAAGGGCCTCGGCGATTGCCGAGGTCCTTTTGTTTTCAACCAACCCAGTGTTCACTGAGATACTTTACTGAGTCACGCGGATGCGGAGAGCACCGGCAGCGGACTTCGCGATGAACATGCCTCCACGCTTGGCGAGGTCCGCAGCGCCCGCACGCAGTTCCTGCATTCCGGCAGCACGCACCGTTCCGAGGTAGCTACCGCCCATGTCGAAGATGCGGTATTCCATGGATTCGTTCGACATCTGGAACTTCGCATTCACAAACGTCGTGCTGGTATCGCCACCAATCGGTTCGGGGTCTGTAGCGTCCTTGCCCTTCACGAAGGTGAAGTAGTCCACGTCCATCCAGTCACCGACCACCGTAAAGCGGAGGATATGTTCACCCGCAGGGAGCGTCACGTTCTTCTGCACCTTGTTGTAGTCGTCGTAGTTCTCTTCGCCATCGTTCTTCGGGACAGAGATATCGCCCGTGAGTTCATTGCCATCGAGAGTCATGTTGAAACCGGAGGTCGCATTGGCAGAGGCAACCGCAGCAAAGAAGGTGTAGTCACCCGCTTCCTTCACGTTCACCGTGTATTCGAGCCATTCGCCAGCCTGGTTGTAACCCACGATGTAGCCGGTCGCCTTCTTGTAGATATCGACACCCGTGCCTTCGCGGTAGTTGGTCTCGCCGTGGTCTTCGGAGTCATTTTCGTTGTAGGTCTTGTTTTCCTTGCCGGTCCCCGGGATGTCGAAGTTTTCGGCCTCAATCTTGCCCGGCAAATCAATCGCCTTGCCGCCAAACGGTTCACGAGGTACGGGGTCAGCAGGAGTGCCCACGCCCACGAGCGTCACGATGCAGTCCTTGAATTCCGAGCTACCCGCATCCATGGTGATAGTCACGGAGCCGTTCTTCACTTCAACTTCGCCTTCATACTTTGCATTCTTTGCCTGGCTCGTCGTGTACACGTGGAAGGATTCCACATCGGCACCCTTCACGTTAACCGTCACGGTCTTGGAATTCTTGTAATCGCGGTTCACGAGCACCACGATGACGGAGTCGCCTTCGGAACTCTTGTAGGCACTGGCAAACAGGTTCGATTCGGGCTTGTCAGTCGCACCCACGCGGATTGCACCCGGACGGATAAAGCGGGCGAACTGGCTCATCACGTAGCCGCGCTTCGAGACCTTGCCGATTTCGTTGCTCGGAATCTGGAGTTTGTTGCCGAAGTCCTTCTCCATGATGAGGCCGTAGCAACGGCGGATATACCACCAGGTGTACTGATTGAAGTTGCCCACGACCATCGCGCGATGGATTTCGTAAGCCACGTCCATGGCGTTCACGGTATCGCGCTTGTTCTGGTTTGCCTGGTCACCCGTATTCGTGATTGTGCGCCAGTAGTTACCGCTACCCTGGCTTTCGGTGTAGTGTTCTGTCATCCAGCGTTCCACGCCTTTCTGGTCAGCCAAAGAATACTGGAAGAAATTGTCCCCGGTGTTTCTGTCGCTTGCATAGAAGTGCGCTCCGAGAATATCCCAGTTCTTGAGGGCGTTGGCGTCGTTCAGCACCTTGTTGTAGAGGTTCTTGTCGTAGCGGAAGGATTCTGTCGAAATCACCTTGGCACCGTTCTTGCGCATCTTGTCGGCATAGCCCTTGGTGAAGTTGTAGATTTCGTCGGCGCTCCAGCAGGCCCACTCACCGCACCAGTCCGGTTCGTTACTGATGGAGATGGCGTACAGGGGAACACCCTGGTTCTTCATGTAATCGTTAAAGTTGTTCAGGTGATCTACGTACTTCTGGTAGTTCGAAGAAGACATGTGCTGGTTTGCACCCGCATAAGGAGAAGTCCACGGCGTTGCATACAAGATAAAGTCATCGCCGGCATACTTCTTGGCGTACTTGGCAGCCTGAACTTCCTTGTTGAAGTCGCTGGAGTTCGCATACACAGGAATACGCAGCGTATTGAGGCCAATCTGGCCATCGCCCGTACCGAATGCGAGCTTGGCATCGGCCTCGGAAAGTCCGCCACCGCCCTGCCACTGGTTATGCACCATGCCGCCAAAGCCACGAATGACCTGGTGTTCTTCGGTCACATCGACATTGACCGTCGATGCGAATGCGGTCGAAACCAACGCACCGCAACCCAGCGCGAGCGCAGTCTTCCACGCCCCCTTAACAACGCTGTTTTGATTCAAACTTTTCATAACATCCCTTTGCCAAACAGAAACCCGCAGGATTGCGGTCCCATAACCTAAAATTAGATGAAAAAGCTCAAAAAAACGCACATCGCGCCATTTTTTCCATTGACGTTTTGGCAATAGAATCTCACAAAAAAACACAAGAAAAGAGCTCCGGAGCGGGGCTCCGGGGCACTTCATGACGCTCTTGAGAAGCATCAATCTGGATGTGTGGTGTTTAGGGACTCTTTTATGGTATTACTTTGCCGTATTCACCATGAATTTCTTGTTGCCGGTCAGGGAACGGAGCATGTACACGCCCTGGTTGAAGCCTGCCGCACGGAGGGCCTCGCCAGCAGTCGCACCGTCCAGACGGATCTTACCGACCATAGCGCCCTTCAGATCAAACACGCGGTAGGTTTCGTACGGTACGGCCTTGAACGCAACACAAGTCTCGATGGCATCCGTGCTAATCGGTTCCGTATCTTCAGCATCCTTGCCTTCGAGGATATTGAAGTAGTCGATATCGAACCAGGAACCGACAACCGTGAGCCTCAGGACATGTTCGCCCGCGGGGAGCTTGATGTTCGCCTTGACCTTGTTGTAATCGTCGTAGTTTTCTTCGCCTTCGGTGGCCGCGGGCACGGTGATTTCTTCGGTAATGTCCGTCCCGTCGAGAGAGAACTTGAAGCTCGAGGTGCTACCGGCAGCGGCAACTGCGGCATAGAGCGTGTAGTCGCCTTCCTTCGCCACATTGATGGTGTATTCAAGCCATTCGCCTTCGGTATTGTAGCCCACGATGACACCCGTCGCCTTCTTGTAGAGGTCAACACCGGTGCCTTCGCGGAGGTCGCTATCGCCGTGGTTCTCGGAATCGGATTCGTTGTAGGAATCAATGTCGCCACCGCGACCCGTACCCGGTTCATCGAAGTTTTCGGCCTCGATCTTGCCCGGTACCGCCCAGGCCTTGCCACCGAACGGCTTCTGCGGTTCCGGCGGAGTCGTGCCGCTGCCTTCGAAGCCCCATGCCTTGATAGCCATGGTAGAATCCCTGCTGCCCTTGAATACGAGGAACACCTGTTCCACGATTCCCTTGAGGCCAGTGACTTCGCAGGAATTCTCGGCAAAGGTATTCTTGTTACCGGTATTCTTGAGCGTGCAGGTTCCGGCGAGCGTACCCGTCGCAGAACCCGTATGGATTTCAACCTTGTCGCCATCAGCCGTGCTTGCGGCCTGCACCACGAAACCGGTCGCGGCAGTACCGAAGTCAACGCCACTCACGCGAATCCAGGATTCCTTCGTGGAAAGCGGGAGCAACAGGTGTTCGGCAACCTTGCCCGGAGTCCAGTTGGAACGGCTGCGAATGCCCTTTTGCTTGGAACTCGTGAGTGCCGGGTACCAATCGTACGGGTCAAAGTTCTCGATCTGTTTCGGGCCTTCCTTCGTGAAGGTCAGTTCCTTCATGGTGCCGTCGTTGTTGTAGAAGAACTCATCCACGCTCACGCTACGGTGGAATGCGGGTACCGGATTCGCCTGGCCGTCATCGGCAGGAATCTTTTCCAGACCATCGTAACCGTTCGCAATGCGGCGGTCATGGTAGGCGACGTACCAGTGGCCCTTGAATTCGGCAATGCCATGGTGGTTGTTGTTGTTCGCGTTGATGTTCTGCCCGTTGATGTTCGGGTTACCCATGAATATTCCCTTGTATTCATAGGGACCCATCGGGTTCTTGGACATGCCGTAGGCAATACGCAGGTCTGCCGTACTGTAAGACAGGTAATAGTTGCCCTTGTACTTATGGATGTAAGAAGCTTCCATCGCCTTCGGGCCACCAATCTTCAGGTGAGTCTTGGAGCTCACATCGAAGCCCTTCATGTCCTTGTTGAGCTTGTAGATGTTGAAAATGTCGTTGTTGTTGTTATTTGCCGGGCGGCTATCGCTGCTGCCGCCACCAAACGTGAAGTAGCCCGTACCGTCGTCATCGAAGAAGATTGCCGGGTCAAAGCACCAGCCGATGCCGTCGCAGTCCGAAATACCGCCACCCCAGTTGTTGATGAGCTTCTTGTTGCCCGAAACAGGGTTCGTCCAGGGGCCGGCAATGCTGTCGGCGCCGATGAGGCCAATGCCGCCACCACCGCCATCGGGGAACACGATGTAAAGCCTGTGATCGTTGGGGTTCACTGCAATGCCGGATGCCCAGATATCGCCGATACCGTCAACCTTGCGGGCATCGTAGATAATGCCGAAGTCGGTCCAGTTCTTCATGTCCTTGGTGCGGAAACCGTAGAGGGCCTTGATGTTGTAGCCGTTGGCATTGGCTGCCGCCGGGTCGTCAGAGTCGGTAATGACGTAGAAGTAGGTGTCATCGGCAGCGGCACCCGGGTCGGCGAGGTAATGGTAGCTGGAAATCGGGTTGTCCGCGAGAGCGGATGCAGCCAGGCCGCATACGGCAGCGAGGCCAAATTTTCCCATAAAAGACTTCTTCATTTTACACATCCCTATGTTAAAACGGCAAAATTGCCCTTTCTTGACTATAATCTACCTCCGAAAACGGCATTTTTACCCCCCACGAGCAGACTTCTCATTGACTATTTATCAATAACAACTAGGGAGGGTTTCGCACGCCTCACCCTCCCTAAGACCCTCCCGACGCGCACATAATCGCCTAGAACAGGGTAATTGCCTTAGGGAGGCGGCGATTAAGTGCACGGGCACCTGCGGTGCTTGCGACTAGGGCGGGCGCGAAAAACGCAAAAAAAGCACTCCGGGACACGCCTGGGGTGCTTTTTATGACGCCGTAAAGGCGCCGGTCTGGATGTGTGGTGTTTAGGGACTCTTTTAGGCCTTTTTCGGGCTTATTCCGCCACCCTGGCCATAAACTTCTTTTCGCCGCGCAGGGAGCGGAGCATGTACATGCCCTTGCTGAACCCGGCCGCACGGAGCGCATCGCCCACATGTGCACCATCGAGATTCACCGTACCCACCTGTTTGCCCTTCAGGTCGAACACGCGGTAGGTGTAAGACCCGAACGAGTTGAACTGAGCGACGGTCTTGATCGCGGTAGTACCTTCGAGCGGGTCGGAATCTTCGGCATCCTTGCCCGCGACGAAGTTGATGTAGTCGATATCCATCCAGTCGCCCGTAACGGTAAACCGGAGGATGTGTTCGCCCGCGGGGAGCTTCACGTTGGCAGAAACCTTGTTGTAGTCATCGTAGTTCTCTTCGCCGGAACTTGCCTGCGGGACGGCAATCGCATCGGTAATGTTCTCGCCATCGATAGA
This sequence comes from Fibrobacter sp. UWCM, assembly GCF_900129735.1. Lineage (NCBI taxonomy): Bacteria > Pseudomonadati > Fibrobacterota > Fibrobacteria > Fibrobacterales > Fibrobacteraceae > Fibrobacter > Fibrobacter sp. UWCM. The sequence continues at coordinate 285,613 of NZ_FQWR01000001.1, forward strand.
GAGCTGGAATCCGGAAGTGTTATTGGCAGAAGCGACCGCAGCAAACATGGTGTAATCACCCGCTTCCTTCACGTTCACGGTGTATTCGAGCCATTCGCCCGCCTGGTTGTAACCCACTATTACGCCGGTAGCCTTCTTGTACAGGTCGACACCGGTACCTTCACGCAAGTCGCTATCACCGTGGTTCTCGGCATCGTTCTCGTTGTAGGAATCGACTCCCGCACCGCGGCCCGTACCCGGTTCATCAAAGTTTTCCATCTCGATCTTGCCGGGGATAGCCCAGGCCTTGCCACCGAACGGCTTCTGCGGTTCCGGAGGCGTGGTGCCACTGCCCTCGAAGCCCCATGCCTTCACGTACATGGTAGAATCCTGGTTACCCTTGAACACGAGGAACAGCTGGTTCACGATGCCCTTGAGGCCATCGACTTCGCACTTGTTTTCGGCATAGGTATTCTTGTTGCCGGTATTCTTGAGCGTGCAGGTACCTGCGAGCGTACCCGTCGCAGAACCCGTGCGGATTTCAATCTTGTTGCCGTCAGCAGCACTCGAAGCCTCGACCGTAAAGCCCGTTGCCGCGGTACCGAAGTCCACGCCACTTACGCGGATCCAGGATTCCTTGCTGGAAAGCGGAATCAGCACGTGTTCGGCCTTCTTGCCCTGCACAAAGTTGGAACGGCTGCGGATGCCCTTCTGCTTGGAACTCGTGAGCGCCGGATACCAGTCGTACGGGTCGAAGTTCTCGATCTGCTTCGGGCCTTCGTCCGTCACCGTGACCGTCTTGATAGTACCATCGGCGTTGTAGAACATTTCATCGACAGAAACGCTGCGGTGGTAACCTTCGTTCGGCTTCGGCTGACCGTCATCGGCCGGAATAATTTCAAGTCCGTTATGGCCCTTGGCAATACGGCGGTCATGATAGACAACGTAAGAATGGCCCTTGAATTCGGCAATACCGTGGTGGTTGTTGTTGCCGTTGATGCTGCGGCCGTTCATACTCGGGTCGCCGAGAATGGTTCCCTTCCAGGTGTACGGTCCCATGACGTTATTCGACATACCGTAGTCGATGGTAGGCGCACCCTGCTGCCAGCCGGTACTGTAAGAGAAGTAGTAATTGCCCTTGTGCTTGTGGATGTAGGACGCTTCGAGCATCTTACGGGTCGGGAGGTTGTTTACCTTCACGTGGCTGCCGTTACCCACCGGAGCATCCTTCGCATCGTTCAGCTTGACAATATCAAAGTTGTCGGTATTCGGGCGGCTGTTGCTTTCGCCACCGCCCCATGTGACGTAGGTCGTACCGTCGTCATCGATAAAGATACCCGGGTCAAAGCACCACGAGACACCGTCACAGCCGATGATGCCACGGCCACCGACAAGTTTATCCTTGCCCTGGCCCACGGCATTTGTCCACGGGCCGTCGATTGCAGGCGCCTTGATGTAGCCGATACCGCCGCCACCGCCATCGGGGAACACGATGTAGAACGTGCCATTGTGCACGGCGATGCCGGAAGCCCAAATGTCGTTAATGCCGTTCACCTTGCGGGCATCGTAAATAATGCCGTAGTCAGTCCAGTTCTGCATATCCTTGCTGCGGAATGCATAGAGGGCGTAAATCTTGTAACCATTGGAATTGTACGGAGCCGGGTCATCGGAGTCCGTGATGATGTAGAAGTATTCATCGTCGGCAGCGGCACCGGGGTCGGCCAGATAATGGTAGGTAGAAATCGGGTTATCGGCAAGTGCAGAACCAAAGAGACCGCACGCAAGAGCCAAACCAAGCTTTCCCTTGGAAATCTTCTTCATATTAACATCCCATATTCAACCGCGACACCGCAGTCTAACCATTATAAAATTTACCATCCCCACGTGCATTTTTAACAACCTTTCTAACAAAAACCATTGACGTTTTGTCCATAGGCGACTAGGGAGGGCGTCCATGGGACTGGCCCTCCCTAAGACCCTCCCAACACACGAAACATAGTTTCGTTGTGCGCACCTTCGGTGCTTTAAAAAAGGCCCCCGGCAGTCTGCCGGGAGCCTTTCAAACACAAGAGAGAGTTTGTACTAACAAAGACTGAGCGGTTTTATTTCGTCACGCGGGCCATAAACTTCTTGTTTCCGTTCACCTGCTTGAGCATGTAGGCGCCCTGCCTGTAGCCCGCAGCCTTGAGTACCTGGACCGCAGAGGCACCGCTGGCAAGTTCCACCTTGCCGAGCATCGTACCCGCAAGGTCAAACACCTGGTAAGTAGCAGCACTGCTCACATGGAACTTAATCCCATTCGAAATCGCGGTGGTGCCAATCGGTTCCGGGTCCGTCGCATCCTTGCCTTCCACGAAGGTGAAGTAGTCGATATCGAACCAGTCGCCCGTAACCGTCATACGCAGGATATGTTCACCCGCAGTGAGCGTCACGTTCCTCTGTACCTTGGCATAGTCATCGAAGTTGCCCTCGACATCAGTCTTGGCGGCAAGGATAGTATCCGTAATGTCCTTGCCATCGACCGACATCACGAAGCCCGCATTCTGGTTGTCCGTCGCAACGGCGGCAAAGAACGTGTAGTCGCCCGTCTTCGCGACATCGACCGTGTATTCGAGCCATTCACCCGACTGGTTGTAACCCACGATAATCCCGGTCGCATTCGCGTAAAGGTCAACAAACGGAGCATCGTCCTTGCGGTAGTTGACCTTCGCGGAATCAGCAGCACTCTTCGCCTTTTCGAAACCGTGGTTCTCGGAATCGTTGTCGCTGTACGAATCGTTGCCCGCGCCGTAACCCGGCACGTCGAAGTCTTCGGCCTGGATCTTGCCCGGGATTGCCCACACCTTGCCGCCGAACGGCTGCTGCGGTTCAGGTTCACGCTTGGTGCCCTGGAATTCCCATTCGAGAACGCCCATGGTAGAATCCTTGCCATTATTCTTGAACACGAAGAACAGCTGGTCCACAACGCCGGTAAGGCCCGTCATGGCACAGTCATTGTCCGTAAAAGTCATGTTGTTGCTGGTCTTCGCCAGTTCGCAGGTGCCGGCGAGCGTACCCGTCGCACTTCCCTTGCGAATTTCAATCTTGTTGCCATCGCCCACGTTCGCGGCCTTGATGCGGAGATTCTCGGCACCGTTACCGAAATCCACGCCACTCACGCGGATCCAGGATTCGCTACGGCTCGTGAGCGGCAAGAGCACGTGCTTGACCGGCTGGCCCTTGGTCCAGTCCGTGCGGCTGCGGATATTCATTTGCTTGGAGCTCGTGGTCGCCTTGTACGTCCTGTACGGGTCAAAGTTCTTGATCTGCTTCGGGCCTTCGCGGGTGAAGGTGAGTTTGTTCATCTTGTCGCCATTCCAGGTGAGTTCGTCGATGGACACGCTTCTGTGGTTTTCGTAGTTCGGGTTTTCGGAACGCACGCCAGCCTGAGTCGTTGCGGCCGGGTGATTATCCGATGTCACCAGGCGACGGTCGTGGTAAACCGCATACCACTTGTCCTTGAACGGAGCAAAACCGTGGTGGTTGTTGCCGCCTTCGCCGTGAGCGTCGGGCACGGAACCGATACCCGGAATGACCTGGCCCACATAGTTGTAGGGACCCATGATCTTGTTGGACGTACCGTAATCAATAATCTGGCTACGGTTGTTGAAACTCAAGTAATAGGTGCTTCCCTTCTTGTGCAGGTACGGCGCTTCGAAGGAATTCGGCAACTGGACACGCGTAAGGGAATTCTTGTCCATGGTAATCTTGCCGTTGCTTTCGGTAAACTTGATAATGTCGAAGTTGTTACCGTAAGGACGCTGACTGCTTTCGCCACCGCCAAAAATCACGTAGCCCGTGCCGTCGTCATCGAAGAAAATGCCCGGGTCAAAGCAGTGCGCGATGCCATCGCAGCCGCCGATAACACTGCTGCCGCCACCTGCAATTCTATTGACACCATGAGTTTCCTTGACAGGATCGATATAGGGGCCGTCAATCGCAGGCGCCGTAATCATGCCCACGCCGCTTGCACCATCGGGGTAGACTATATAGACCTTGCCATTTTTGACGGCGATGCCCGATGCCCAGGTGTTGTTCGGGTAGTTGCCGAATTCACGCTTGGAACGGAATATCATGCCATGGTCGGTCCAGTTCTTCATGTCTTCGGAAGTGAAGGCATAGAGGCCGACAATGTCGTAGTTCCAGTTTGTCTGGTTATTGTAGTCGTCCACATCGGTCAGGATGTAGAAGGTATCACCATCGGAGGCGCACGAAGGGTCCGCCAGGTAATGGTAAGAGGATATCGGGTTGTCGGCAAGGCCGAAGGTAGCAAGGCCTGCGCCCAGGCAGAGCGCGCCCACGCTTTTCCACACGTTCATAAAAACTCCTTATGAGGGGAAGCCCGTGAGCAACATCCACACCACAAACATCCCTTTGGTAATAAAGATACCCCCAAAAAACAAAAAATGTACCGCTCGTCACGGCACATTCATTGATAAATTGTCAAGGCCAAACTGGCCAAATTCGGCTAAAAACGCACTATTCAGGGTCCCTTGCGACAAACTTGGAATAACCGAACACCTCGATATCGTCGATCCAGAACTCACCGCCCGTACCGCCGAAGATGGATATGTCGGTAATGTTGCGCTTCACGACATCCCAGCCGAGGTTTCCGCCGATATTGTTGCTATCGGGCTCAAGGAAATCGGAAGGCGTCACCACGAAGCGGTTCCAGACCGTATCCACGTCCAGGTGAACCCAGGCCTTGCCGCTCTTAAGGCTTGACGTGCTATCTACATTCAGGTCAAGCGAGAAGGATATGTACTTGCGCTTCGAACTATCAACGACATCGGTGCGGGCCCAGAACACGATGGAATCGAGATTGCTCATATCAACCATGCCACCGAGCGAGCGGCCCATCAGCACCCAGTTGTAGTTGGAGTCATTCTCGCACGTGAAATGCGCGGCCTTGCCTTCGCGGCCAAGGCCCGCATCCACAATTTCGATACTGCCATTGGCATTTTCCGAATGCTGGACCTTCCACGCATCGATGCTACCCTCGAAGTCCTCGAAAACAAACGACGGGAGGGAATCCTGCGGGCGGGTATCGATAACCACTGCACTTTCCTGACCGGCACGCACATTGGCAATGGAGGACCCGAGCTTGCGGATGACACGCACCTTGCCCTTCTTCCCCGAATCGTCCACGACAACGCTATCGGTCTGCACGAAGGCGACCATCTCGAAGTATCCCGCGGGGAGCGACTTGAACTCGAAGTTGCCCATACCATCGGCCATAACGCTGTAATCGAGACCCTGGACCGCCACCGTAACTTCGGAGGCATCCTCGTCATCCTCGACCAGCACTCGGCCCGAAACAAGACCAGGCTTGCCCAAGTGCAAGGACACACGGCCACCCTCGGTCTGCCACGACCTGTAGTTGAACTTGGAGGCGCCCTTCAGGGAATCGCTCCTGGCCTCGACAATGTAGCTGCCGTAGCCCAGGTTATCCAGAATGAGTTTGCCCGTAGAATCCGTCTCGAAGTTCATGTTCTCGTCCACGAGAGAATCTTCGAGGGAATCAGCCCCGGCCAAGTAGCTGTCGGGGCGAACAATAACGCGAACACGAGCCGCCGGTGACCCATCGGCGAGCTGAACGGAAAGGGCGATGGAATTCTCAGTTTCCATCGATGATCCGGCGACACCGCTGTCTCCACCGGAACACGCGACAATGGCTCCACCCAATGCCGCCAACCCTAATTTCCACACCCTATTCATCATTTTTTAACTCCTGCGCCTTCCCCCATTATAGCATTTTCAGGGAAGCCTCCTTTTCTGGCGACCGGGTAAAATGCCATAGAAAGTTGCATAACACGGTCAGAATTCTTGGCTTCGTCAACCCGTTTCTGCACTAATCTGCGGAATTCCCTCAGCATATCGCCCAAATCCTCGAAACAGGCCTGGTCTACGGAGAGGGTAAGAGTGGACACGTTGCGCTCGGTAACGGGCACGTTATCCAGGGAATCGCTGGCAAGGGAGAGCACCTGGCGCTGGAACTTGCGGACCGCCTGTGCCTTTTCGGGGCCACCTACCGTGAGGTGCGCATCCGTGAGGGCAAGTCGACCGCTGGCAAGTTTCTTCACCAGGCCCACCTCTTTCAGGATTTCAATAGCCTCGGTAACCTGCTCCTCCGAAATCGGGGGGCAGATGTCCTTTGCAATCTGCTTCACGTTCACCACGCCGCCGTTCAAGTCCAGGTAGGCACGCACGGCAGGGATCCACCAGTTCTCGAGCAGCTTGAGTTCCGCTGCCTGGAGGCTGTGGCGTTCGACATCGCGAAGGGAAAGCGCCTTCGCCATGAGTTCTTCTTTCTTCGCCTTGTCCTTGCTGACCGCGGCAGAGAAGAGCAAATCAAAGTATTCGGCCTCGCGACCGCTCAGGGCCAGGATTTCCTTGGCCGCCTGTAACGCATGGGCGGGGAGGTGCTGCTTCTTTTGCAACACGCGGTAGAGGTAGCTGGAATCCAGCCCCAGCTTATCGCCCATCATGCGATAACTGTAGAAGGGCATCTCCGCCTTGCGGCGTTCGTAGTAGTCCTTCAAAAAATCGCGGTAGTCCGCTATGTCCGAAAAAGTAACCATCAACAATAAGATACTTTTTCCAAATTAGAAAAATTTACATTGCAGCCCATCTTTCATTGACGTTTTATCCATAGCGGACTTGACAAAAATCACATTTTTAATGAATTTCTGCAATTTTCGGGACAAAAAGTGCCTTTTTTCCTAAGAAAAAAACGCGTTCCCCTCTATACAACAGGCCCTCAGTTTTTTACTATATGTAAACAAAAGACAAAAAAGGTGTATGATGTCGGCCAACCTAGACGCAACAAATAATGACGTGATATCGCGGAACATCATCCGCGACATGGGGAACGGAGTCCTCGTGATAGACAAGGCGAACAGGATAATCTCGTTCGTGAACGATTCCGCCGCAAAGATTCTCGACAAGACCAAGGAAGAGATGATTGGCCAGAAGTTCGCCGCGTGCTTCTTCGAGTACGAAGAGAACGACGCCTTCAACGACTGCGTCAACAAGGCCATCTACGAATCCGACGTGTCGCACAAGATGACGACGCCCTACTATACCGGCAAGGAAACCAAGACGCTCTACGTGACATCCTCGTACACCAAGGACGACAACGGGAAGCCGGTCGGCGTGGTGCTCATCCTCGACGACATTACCGAGAAAGCCAAGCTGGAACAGCGCCTGATGAAAAACCAGGTCGGCACCATCATGATGATGGCAGAACTGGTGGAAAGCCGCGACGGCAACACGGGCGGGCACATCAAGCGCACGGCGGAGTACGTGAAGATTATCGCGCAGCAGCTCTTTGACGACAAGAAGTTCCCGGAAGAAATCGACGACAAGTTCCTGAACGACATCACCACGGCGGCCCCGCTGCACGACGTGGGCAAGATAAGCGTATCCGACGCCATCCTCAACAAGCCGGGCAGGCTTACCGACGAGGAATTTGCCATCATGAAGAGCCACGCCGCCGTAGGGCGCAAGCTCCTGAAGGACGCCGTAGAGGCAACCGAGCACTCCTCGTTCCTCGATACCGCCATCGACATGGCGGGGGCGCACCACGAATGGTGGAACGGCAGGGGCTACCCCGACGGCATTTCCGGCGATAAAATCCCCCTCAGCGCAAGAATCATGGCGATTGCCGACGTGTTCGACGCCCTGGTATCGAAGCGCGTCTACAAGCCGGGTATGCCGCTAGAGAAGGCTTACGCCATCATCCGCGAAGAGACGGGCACGCATTTTGACCCGGTTTGCGTGGAGGCTTTCTTCAAGGCACAGGAAAAAATCGAGCGGGTGCTTAAAAGCCACGCGGATGACTAGTTATTGGTCATTAGTTATTGGTTATTAGAGGTTGCGGGTATGGGGATGTTTATTTCGGGAAAATAGATGCAACCGAAGGTTTTTCCCGTGCATCCAAATAGCAGAATGGACGAACAGGTTATTGCAAAAGGTATCCGTGAAGGCAGCCGGGAGGCACTTGGAATGCTGTGGAGAGAACACAGCACCAAGATGCTGAACCTCGCCTTTCGCATGCTCAAGGACCGCGACCGCGCCGAAGATATCCTCATGGACGTATTTGTCGGCATTCCGGACGCCATCCGGGCATTCCGCGGGCAAAGCGCCCTCGGGACCTGGCTCTACCGGCTCACCGTGAACGCCTGCCTCATGAAGCTACGGGCAGAAAAGCGCCACGGCGAACTCGAGGAACTGAACCTCGACACGATTGTCGAGGAAACCCTCGGGAAGCAGGAAGCCCCCCGCAACGGCCAGTTCGACCCGGAACTCTTGCAACTCGGGCTGAACGCACTCCCCGCCGAAACGCGGGGCATGCTCTGGCTCAAGGATGCCGAAGACCTCGACGTGAAGGACCTCGCCGAAATATATGGCATGCCGGACGGCACCATCAAGGCGCGTCTCAGCCGCGCAAGGCACTTCGTGAAAGACTACATAACGGAGAAACTGAAAAATGCTTGACAAGATCGACTTCTCGAAAATGGAGCGCATTACGCCCCGGGAGGATTCCTGGAGCAAGGTATGCGCACGCCTCGACGCGAAGGCCAACGCCAGCGCCCACAAGGGGAATATCTTGAGCATCAGGAGCCTGTACAGCGCCATCCCGCTCGCGGCAAGCCTCGTGCTGGTAAGCCTCACCGCAATTCTCCCCGCAATCGAAAGTTCCACCGAAGAAATCTCCCTCGAGAACGTCGCCTCGGAAGATATCACCAGCTGGTACAACGGCCTAGGGAATTCAACAAACGACGACGATTTCGAAACCCTCGAGGAAACTGTCGGGTTCAGCTATTTAACCAAGGAGTAATCTATGAAAGATTCCAAACTGTTCATCGCAGGCATAGTCGCGTTCGCGCTTGCCCTCGGGGTTATCCTCGGGAACTTCTGCAGCAAGAACAGCGCCTGCTGCTGCCAGAAGGCAGACATGTCGCAGTGCATGCGCCAAGGCATGACGCCTCCCCCGCCTCCGGGACCGCATGGCGACTTCCACAAGGACCACCGCCCGCACGGCGACTTCCACAAGGGGCATAAGCACAGGGGGCACATGAACCCGGAAGTCATCGATTCGCTCCTGCAGGTGACTCCCGAGCAGAAGGCCGCCCTCGATGCCAACCGCGCGAAGGGAGATTCCATATTCAAGGAACTGCGCAAACAGAAGCACGACGCAGAGAAGGCACTGGGCGAAGCGCTCGAAAGCGGCGACCAGGCCGCAACCGAAAACGCGAAGGCCAAGGTGCTCGATGCCGACAAGGCCCTGCTCGAACACCGCATCAACGGCGTGCAGTCCCTCGCGAAAGTGCTTTCCAAGGAACAGCTGGAAAAGTTCAATCAGTTCCACAAGGAGCGCATGAAGGAATTCAAGGACCGCAGGAAAAAGGGCCCGCAGGAATAACTTTTAGACAAACTTGTCGTAAATAGCAAAAAAAACCGCGGCTTAAACCGCGGTTTTTTAAGTTCCTGGATTCTATCGTGTCCTTACGGACACTCCAGAATGACATGCTAGGTTATACAGCGCGGGTGCTTGCACACGCATTGGATAACCGACGCAGTCATGCACGAAGTGCAATGACATTCAACTTACTTCTGGTGAGCCTTATACCACTTGATGAGCCCGTTGGTAGAGCTGTCGTGGTTCAGTTCGGCGTCGGCCTTGGCAAGTTCCGGGAGAATCTTCTTCGCGAGCTGCTTGCCGAGTTCAACACCCCACTGGTCGTAGCTGTTGATGTTCCAGATAACGCCCTGCGTGAAGATCTTGTGTTCGTACATGGCGATGAGGGCGCCGAGCGTTTCCGGAGAAACGTAGTCCATCATGATGGAGTTGGTCGGCTTGTTGCCTTCGAACACCTTGTGCGGGGCAAGGAATGCGATTTCTTCTTCGCTCTTACCGTCCTTGCGGAGCTCTTCCTGGGCCTGGGCGAGAGTCTTGCCGTTCATCAAAGCTTCCGGCTGGGCGAAGAAGTTGGAAAGCAACTTCTGGTGGTGATCGCCAATCTTGTTGTGGCTGTTTGCCGGGGCGATGAAGTCGCACGGAATCATCTTGGTGCCCTGGTGGATGAGCTGGTAGAAGGCGTGCTGGCCGTTCGTGCCCGGTTCGCCCCAGAGGATCGGGCCGGTCTGGTAGTTCACGCGCTTGGAATCGCGGTCGACGGTCTTGCCGTTCGATTCCATGTCGGCCTGCTGGAAGTAGGCAGCAAGGCGGTGCAGGTACTGGTCGTACGGGAGCATCGCATAGCTCGAAGCGCCGAAGAAGTTGTTGTACCACACGCCGATGAGGGCGAGGATAACCGGCATGTTCTTGTCGGCCGGGGCGGTCTTGAAGTGCTGATCCATTTCGTAGGCGCCCTGGTGCAGCTTCATGTAGTTCTCGAAGCCGATGCGGAGAGCGATGGAGAGGCCGATGGCAGACCACAGGGAGTAGCGGCCGCCGACCCAGTTCCAGAATTCGAACATGTTGGCAGTGTCGATACCGAAGGCAGCGACAGCCTCGGTGTTGGTGGAGAGCGCAACGAAGTGCTTGGCGATGGACTTTTCGTCGCCATTGAAAGCCTTGAGGACGGCAGCCTTGGCGGTTTCGGCGTTCGTCATGGTTTCAAGAGTGGTGAAAGTCTTGGAAGCGACAATGAAGAGCGTTTCTTCGATGTTCACCTTCTTGAGGGTCTCGGCCATGTGCGTGCCGTCGATGTTAGAAACGAAGTAAACTTCCGGGGAGTATTCGCCGGCAATCGGCTTGTCTGCATAGGGCTTGAGGGCTTCGGTCACCATCACGGGGCCGAGGTCAGAACCGCCGATACCGATGTTCACCACGTACTTGATGGACTTGCCGGTGTGGCCTTTCCACTTGCCGCTGCGGACGAGGTGGGTAAAGTCTTCCATGTGCTTGAGAACTGCGCGAACTTCGGGCATCACGTCCTTGCCGTCGACGCAAATCGGATCGTTACCCTTGTAGCGGAGAGCGGTGTGGAGCACGGCGCGCTTTTCGGTGGTGTTAATCTTTTCGCCGGCGAAGTACTTCTTGCGCATGTCGTCGAAGTTGGCGGACTTGAGCAGGTCCTGGAGCTTAGCCATGGTCTCGTCGGTGATGATGTTCTTGGAGTAGTCCAGGAAGAGTCCGCAGGCTTCCAGGCTGAACTTCTCGGCACGGGCCGGGTCCTTCGCGAAGAGTTCCTTCATGTGCCAAGTCTTGGCGACTTCGGCGTGGGCCTCGAGGGCCTTCCATTCCTGAGAATCAGTCAGTTTCGACATAGATTAATCCTTTCCGCTACACGCGGGTTCATGTTTCGGGCGAAAAGTTAGAAAAAAGGCTCTCTTTCGTCTTTCGTCTGTAGGGCCGAAGGTCCGTTCTTTCGTCTAATATGCTACATTCAAAAGCATGGATACTTCATTACTTGACAAGGCAATCGTCTTTGCCGTAAAGGCGCACCAGGGCGTAGAGCGCCGGGGCAAGGACTTCCCGTACATTGTCCACCCGATGGAGGCTGTCTCGATTGCCGCCACCATGACCGGCGACCAGGAACTCCTGGCGGCAGCCGCACTGCACGATACGGTCGAAGATACCGATGTCACGCTCGACGACATCCGCCGTGAATTCGGCGAGCGCGTCGCGAAACTGGTAGAAGAGGAATCCGACGTATTTATGGAAGGGGTCTCCGAGGAAGCTTCCTGGCATGCCCGCAAGCAGGCCTCGATGGAGCGCCTCTCAAAGGCGAGCCGCGACGCAAAAATCGTAGCGCTTTCCGACAAGCTCAGTAACGCCCGTGCCATCTACCGCGACTTCAAGGAAAAGGGTGACGCCATCTGGAATATATTCCACGTGAAGGATGTTGCCGAACACGAATGGCACTACCGCGGGCTCCAGCGCGCACTGCACGAACTGGCGGGCACATTCGCCTTTACCGAATTCGGGCAACTCGTCCGCGAAATCTTTGGCGAGCCCAAGCCCGAACGCATCAACATGGACGACTACGAGGAAAGTGGCGACGGCTATACTGCGATAAGCTACAACCACAAGAACGGGAAGACGATGATGAAGCTCTACGCGCCGTTTGTCCCGATGAGCGAGCCCCACCGCGAACTCGAGGTGGCATGGAACCTTGCCGACAAAGGCCTGAACATCCCGCACGCGCACCGCCTGGTAACGGACGGCACCCGCATCGGCGTGGAATTCGAGCGCATCTCGCCCAAGAAGTCCTTTGCCCGTGCGATTTCGCAAGAACCGGAGACTCTCCAGCGCTATGCGGAGGAATTCGCCCGCGAATGCAAGAAACTCCACGCGATTCCCTGCGACACGAAACTGTTCAGCCCGACAGAGAACCGCTTCCGCGCGGCAATCACCAAGCTCAAGGAATACTCCGACGAGGAAAAGGCGAAAATCTCGGCGTTTATCGACAGCGTACCGAAGGCGACCACCTGCATCCACGGCGACATGCACATCGGGAACATCATCACGAACGGCGAAAAGAACTTCTGGATAGACCTTTCCGCCTTCAGTTACGGGAACCCGCTCTACGACGTGGGCATGCTCTATTTTGTTTCGCACACGGGCGACGACGAACTAGCGCAGAAGCTGTTCCATATCAGCGCGGCGCAGATGCTCGAGGTCTGGACCTGCTTCGTTCCCGAATATTTCGGCAAGGAAGAGCCGCTTGAAAGCATCGACGAGAAGGTAAAACCCTTCGCGGCACTCCTCATGCTCATGTACTACACCTGGACGGGAAACCCGCCTGCGGGAATGTTCGAACTCGTGAAACATTCCATCCTGGAAAAATTCTAGCCGGAGACTAGCCACATGCCTGTTGTTCCTGTAGAAAGTTACGGCCTGCATCCGCAGGGTACGTTCATTATCGAGGAATTCCGCGAGAAGCACGCAATGTTCGAGAAACTGCTTACGGTCGTGCGCGGGATTCTTGAAAACGCCATGGCAGAAAACCACATCTACGTGAATGCCATCGAGGCGCGCGTCAAGGACGAGAAGAGCCTCGTGGGCAAGCTCGAACGCAAGGGCGAAAAGTACCACACGCTCAGCGACCTTACCGACATTTTGGGTGCGCGCGTCATCACGTTCTACTACGACGAGGTCGACAAGATTGCGGCAATCGTCGGGAACACTTTCGAGGTGGACTGGGAAAACAGTATCGACAAGCGCAAGATGCACGACCTGCACAGTTTCGGCTACAGTTCGCTACACTACATCTGCCGCGTCCCGAAAAAAATTTTCTTTGACCCGGAATACCCCGAGATAAACGACATACGGTTCGAAGTGCAGATGCGTACCGCATTGCAACACGTATGGTCGGTGCTCGACCACGATACCGGATACAAGTCAGGGGTCGAAATCCCGAAGGAATACCTGCGCAGCATCAACAGGCTCGCGGGCCTGCTGGAACTTGCTGACGAGCAGTTCTGCCAGATACGCACGGGCATCAACGAATACCGGCGCCGCGTGCAGTCGCTCGTGAGTACCGGAAACTTCGAGGAGGTCTCGCTCGACGGCGATTCGTACGCGAACTACCTGAAGCTCAAGCCCTTCGACGCGCTAAACAACCGCATCGCATCCATAAACCAGGCCGAAATCAGCAAGTCCCCGCTGCGCCAGTACCTGGACGTGTTCAAGCATCTGGGGTTCAAGACCCTCGGCGATTTGGACAGGTTCGTCAAGGAAAATTCCGATGACGCCTTCCAGCTGGCGGCATTCCAGCTCGCGAATACCGACCTGGACATCATTAGTTCTTCGCTCGGGGTAATGAGCCTCATTACTGTCTACGCGCTCAAGTCGGGCTCGGGCCCGCTCGGGCTCAAGGACATATTCGATATCCTGTACGGTGAATCCGACGGCAACAAGCAGCGGGCCGAACGCCTTTACGAGAAGGCATCGCAGCTTTCGTTCATGCAGAAGAAATAGCGAATAATCCGGAAGTATCGGTTTTGAATATGTCTGAAATTGAAGCGCTCATCAAGAAACTTTCGCCGCTCATGGAAGAAGGTTCCGAAATCTTCAGGGAACTGGCGGTCTTTTTCGGGCCCGGCTCAAAAATTGCGACCCACCAGGGCGACCTCGCGAAGTTCCTGGGGCGAAAGCGCCTTTACCGCGTGCTGAGGCTTTCGGGCAGCAGCTACAAGGATTGCGTGTACCAGCTGGTCGACGAGCATCCCGAATCGATGGAGGCGCTCGGGATGCTGCGCTACTACACATCGCCCGGCGGGAGCATCAAGTGGGAAGACATCGAGTCGGCAGAAATCGCCCTCGGGAAGGAACTGACGACAAACGCCTACGGGTGGATGCCCGACGCGTGGACCGCTTTTGAAAGCACAGACGGCGAAGGGCAGGGTTCCGGCGAAAAAACGCACGGGCTTGTCGCCATACTGGCATTCGATTACGGGGACTAGTTTTTCGCGCGCATTAAACCGCCCGACTACTGCGGGATAAACTCGAACAAGGTAACGCCGGGAAGTTTCCCCTTGCGGCTTACGAGATATTCGGCAAAAGGCTGGTCCACGACGCGCTTCTTCTGGGACGATGCATGGCGCAGCCTGGGCGCCTCTCCCGGATTTAGCACGACAAACCCGGTGTGGGTCGCATCGATTTTTTCGGACTTCGCGACAAAGGCAACGCCAAGCACCTTCAGGCTATCGGAATGCGGGACCTTCGCCCATTCGAGCGCCTTGTCGTAGGGCAGGTAACGGATTTCCACCTGCGGGTCATCGGCTTCCTTGCCATCGACCAGGTACTTCATGCGTTTCGCCTTGAAAAAGTCCTTCTTCGGAAGCGTGCGCGATATTACCGTATCGCCTTCCACGGGGAGCACGCGGGCAAACCTGCCCTCGCCCACCCAGTCGGCAAGCAGGTAGTGTTTGCGGGTGCGATAGCTTATTTCCCCGCCAAGATAGCGAATTTTCTGCAGTACGTTAAACAGCGAATCCTCGCTCGGGGCAAGAGCCATCGCCAGCGTGTGTTCCAGGAAGGTCACGCAGTCCACGGAATCCAGATAAACGAGCGGTTTGGGCTCAATCGGGTCAAGCGTTCCCTCGCCCATGGGCCCGAGGCGGTAGGGCGTTCCCTGCAATTTCTTGGAGAAGTATTCCAGGCGGGCATCGAGGCCCTTCACGCCCTGCGCGGCAATCCACATGTCCTTCATGCGCACAAGCGACGGGAAGCCCTCATTCGCCCACTCGACAAGCTTGACCCACAGGGTATCCATCACGTCCTTGCAGTCGCCGTCCTTGTTCTTGCCCGTCTTGTTCAGGTACATCGCCACGGCAAGCGTATCGCCCTGCGCAAATATGTAACCCGCAAGGCCATGCACCTCCGCAATATAACCCGTCTTGAAGCGCGTCGCCCACGGGTACTGCAGCGTGTACATGCGTTTGCTGCCGGAACCGATCTTGGGGCTCGCGAAGGAATTGATGTAGTATTCGTGCCTGGGGTGGCGCGCCATGGCGGCAAGCATCTGCGATTCGGCGGAGGGTTTCAGTTTATTCTTTGGAGCAAGCCCGCAACCGTCGTACACTTCGAACCCGCTGGAATCCACCCCGATGGCGGCAAGGAACCTGCGTTCAAGCATCTTGCCCGTCTCGACACTCCCCACCCCGAACTCGCGGGCGGCGGCGTTGCGGAAAAGCGTTTCGGCATGCAGGTTCTGGCTCCGCTGGTTAATCTCGTCGAGCATGCTGAGCAACGGCGCAGTAGAGAACGCATACTGTTTCACGAGAGGGTTCGCAGGAGCCGTCGTATCTTCGCGGAAGGCTACCCCGCGGTCACGGAGCGCGGTAAGCATCGCCGCACGGAAATACCCGATACCGCCACGGACGGGAATCACGAACTGGCTCGAGTCGGAATCGATATCGAACTCGCCCTCTACGGTAACTACGGGTTCTACCGGGTCAAGAGAACGATTCCACTTGAGTCTCATCTTGCGCCCGCGCTTGTTCAAGGGCGCCTTCGTCGTAATTAACTTATTCACAACACGCACATAACCCACGTCGGGCAACACGGAAACACGCACCGTATCCCCCTCGTTTACACCGGGCCTAATACGCACTACAGCACTGTTGTCGTTGAACTGGAGCGGAGTAACCTCGGCACCGTACCAGAAATCGTAAAAATCACTGCGCCAATGTTCCGGCTTCCAAGGCGGCTGGTAATAGGAAGTATCAAGAACAAGCCTTCCCCTGAGGGTATCGACGCCGAGCGCCTTGATGGAATCGGCAATACCGTAGAGCCACATGAGCGGATCAGTGTAGTAACGTGCCGAAATGTTCGGGTCGCCCTCGCCGCGGACGTTCAGCGTGCCTCTAAACACATTTCCTTCCTGCGCCCCCATAAGCGAGAACTTCGTCTCGGGTTCATAATCGAGCGGCAAGAAATGGAGTGCCGTCGCCGTGGAGAGCGTCTTCATGGTGCTCGCGGGCGTAAACAGTTCGTTCCCGTTGATGTTCGCCAGTTCCTTGCCCGTATTTACGGAACGCACGGATAGCCCGAAGCTCACCTCGGGCAACAGCGAATCCACGTAAGCCTGGTATTCCGCGACATCCAGCCCCGCGCCAACCGCAGGCAGAACCGCCCAAAGGGCAAGGGAAACCAACCTCGCGAAAAACTTCATCAGGACTTCATCCCTTTTTTCTTGCGGTTATGGACAAAATAAACAACCAGCCGCGCGAAAAGGGCAATCATCACAAGCCCCGCGGCAATACCCGCAAAGAACACCATGCGCCACGCCGGCTGCGGAGTCGGGAGCGGTTCGAACTGCAGGTCTTCGGGTTCGATTTCCTGTATTTCTGTCGCAAAGGCAGTTTCCGCGAGCGCAACCAAGTCAGCTTCCTTTTCAGTTTCCTTCTGGCCCAGTATCTCCATTATCCTGAAATGCGCCTGCACCAGGAGTTCCGCGAGTTCATGGTTGCGGGCAGCCTTGTCTTCCGTTACGGCGAACATGGAGCCCATGTCGTTTGCAAACTTGATGAGCACGCCCTCGATGGCGCCCCACTGAGGAATGTTCGGGAAGCTCTTGCCGTTTTCGAGGCTCTGCACCAGCTGCGAGTAACGGCGGTCCTGGTTCCAGATGCTTATGAGCCCGCGGTCGGAAGGCAAAAAGCCCACGGCACGGCAGTATGCATCCAAGTTGTCGGTACGCAACAGGTAAGCAAGCAGGGACTGCGCCGCGGCAAACTTCGTCGAATCGCCCCCTGTCGGCAAGGCAAGGTGGCTCCCGCCCACGAACGTGGACTTGAACGAGGACGCAAGGAAGGGAAGAATGATGATGCCGTCATCGGCAATCGCGCTGGAACGCAGCCCGCCCGCCTCTTCGGAAAACTCCAGCTGGCGGATAAGTTCGGAGGTACCGTAATGGATAAGCAGTTCGGAATTGATGAACCGCACCGCGTTCTGCTGGGAATTTTCGTGCAGGCTTTGCGGGGCCAGTTCCTCGTCACCGAGAATCGCCGCATACACGGCAAGCCCGTCAAGCGTCTTCTGGTCAAGCAGGGCACTCGTGCATGCGTCCTGCCTGCAGTCCAGGAAATCACCACCGAAATTCCAGATAAACGGAGCCATCTGCTGGGGGCCGGTCCAATCCTCGTGACCGGGCAGAGCGAACGCCGCCACGCGCTTCATCTCGGAATTCTTGAGTTCACCACGATTGATGGCACGGAGCGCACCCATGAACTTGGAATACGACGCGATGTCCGATTCCTCGATACCGAGCGTATGCCACAGCCACTCGTTCGCAAAAAGTGCACGCACGTCGAGGAACCACGGGAACGAGTACACTTCCTTGCCTGCGCCGATGTGACTTGCGCGGAACGCTTCCGCATAGAATCGGGACGAATCGACCTGCGCAATGAGGGAATCGAGCGGGCGTATGCTGCCTACCGACGCAAAGTGGGGAACCCAGGTAGACCCCAACTGGATAACATCCGGGAAATCCGCGACAGAATCGGGACTCGCAAAGGCCTTCGTAATGACATCGTACGCCTCGCCCCAGTTGAGTACGCGCACTTCTACAGGAATACCCGTGTCGCGCTGGAACTTCTTCACGAGTTTCTTGACCGCCTTCTGCGAGCCGAGCCCGTTATCCATCATCCACAAGTGGAGAGTATCCGCGTCAGCACTCCTCAATTCCGGCACCGCAACCGCCGCCGTCGCCACCAGGGCAACCGCAACTGCTGCACGCACGATATGTCGGGACAAACGGATCATTTTGCGAGTCGGGTAAAGTCTTCAAAGAAGTGGGGATAAGTCTTGTTTACGCAGGCGGGGTCCATGATCTTCACCGCAACACCCCCGAGCGAGACCAGGCTAAAGCACATCGCCATGCGGTGGTCGTTGTATGTCTCGACTGTCGCGGGCACAAGTTTTTCCGGAGGCACAATCGTGATGCTGTCCATGTCGGTCGTCACGCGCGCGCCGAACTTCTGGAGTTCCGCAGAAATCGCCGCAATGCGGTCGGTTTCCTTCACGCGCCAGCTCGCGATACCGCTTATCTTCGAGGGGCTGTCGGCAAACAGCGCAAGCACCGATACCGTCATCGCCGCGTCGGGAATGTCGTTCAGGTTCAGGTCCACTCCGTGGAGGCTGCACCCGTTGCCGTCGCACGCGATCCAATCCGGACCGACTTCCACCCTTGCCCCCATCTTGCGGAGGACATCCACAAACGCGACATCGCCCTGGATGCTGTCCTTGCCCACGCCGAGCACGCGCACCTTGCCGCGAGCAATGGCAGCAGCGGCCAGCGGGTAGCTTGCCGAACTCGCGTCGCCCTCCACGTCGTAATCGGCGGGAGCAGTGTACACGCCCTGCGGCACGTAGAAGTCGCGCAGGTTTTCGTGCCTGACCTCGATACCGAAACTGCGCATGACATCCATCGTCAGTTCGATATACGGAGCAGAAATAAGTTCACCCTTCACGTGAATGTGGAGTGGAGCCTTGCAATACGGCGCACAAATGAGGAGCGCCGTCAGGTACTGGCTCGAAATATTGCCGTTTACCTCCACATAGCCGCCCGCAAGGCCCGAGGACTTGATATGCACCGGCGGGTAGCCTTCCGTCTCGCGATACTCGATGCTTGCCCCGAGCGAACGGAGAGCGTCCACCAGGTCGCGTATCGGGCGTTCGCTCATGCGTTCCTCGCCCCCGAGGGAAAATTCCCCGCGGCCGAGCGTGAGCGCCGCCGTAAGCGAGCGCATCGCCGTGCCCGCATTGCCGAGGTACAAATCTACCACGCCCTCGACCGAAATCGGGCCCGCGTTCCCGGTCACTACCGCCTCGGAATAGTCATCCGAAAAATCAATCTTCACGCCGAGTTTCTGGAGCGCCTCGCCCATGTAGCGGGTATCGTCGCTCTTGAGCAGGTTATGGAGCCGGGTTGTGCCGCGCGCGAGGGCCGCAATCAAAAAAGCCCTGTTGGTAATGCTCTTAGAGCCCGGGAGCCGGACTTCACCGCTAAAAGTGCTAAATGCCGGTAACTGTATATAAGAGGGGCGGAACTGAAACTCATCCATATTTCAAAATTATACATTTTTACAAGATAACCGTAAATCAGCCCGTTCCAAAAACGGGCCATTTGACGGCACCGGCAATCACATACAACGTGCAGGTAAAAACATGGAACAAGGCATCACGACCAAAGATTTTGAAGTCCGCTTCTCGGACTGCGACCACCACAGCCGCCTAAAGCTTTCGAACCTGTTCCTGTTCATGGAAGAGACCGCCATCGCCGACGCCGAGGCGAACGGGTTCGGGCTCTGGAAAATGATGAAGGCGGGCTACACCACCGTCATCACGCGCATCAAGATACGCATACTGCACCAGCCCGTGTGGGGCGAGAAGATTTCGATATCCACCTGGGCGAAGGACTTCTACAAGGACAAGGTCGTCCTGAAGGACTACTCCATCGTGGATTCGCAGGGGCATTCCATCGCGCAGGCGACATCGAGCTGGCTGCTCGTGAACATGAAGACCGGCAAGTCGGAAAACCCGGCGAACAGCCCCTACCCCATCCCGCTATTTGCGGGCAAGAACGCGCTCCCCGAGATGATGGACATTTTGAGCCCCGAAATAGAACCGCGGGTACTGCGCACCGAGCAGGCGCACTACAGCGACCTCGACATGAACAACCACGTGAACCACTGCCGCTACGTGGACTGGGTCATGGACTCGCTCGATGCCGACGAGGTCAAGAGCCGCCGCATCCGTTCCATACAAATGAATTTCATCTCGCAGGTCCCGCTCGGAGGGAACGTCGCCATAGTGCGCTTCAAGAACACGAACCACCACGCCTATATATTCGGGATGAACGAAGGCGACATGCAAGCCGCGCAGACCGCAGGAGGTTTGCTAGCCACGGGGAATGCGCAACCTCCACGCTGCCATTTCCAGGCACGCATCGGGTTCGCGGACTAGGGGAAAGACTGCGGGGGGAGGATTTTTGAGGTTCGGCAGACCCAGCAAGGCTTTTTCCAGCACTAGGTCTGCCGTTTATTAGTTTGTATTTAACAAGGAGCCACAATTCTATCCCCGCGAGCAGACCTTTTCCCACTATACAGGCGATTTGGTCTGCCGAAAAGCCCCCTCAGGGCACCATCGCAAGCATATTTCCTCCGATTTTCGCTACTTCCAGCAGACCCACAGAGCATTCTTCAGCAATTTGGTCTGCCAAAACAACAAAACCGCCCCTCGTTCGCGGTCACACACAAAAAAGACTTTAAAGCAAATAGCATTTTGCCAGCCGCTCCACCTTCCTGGCATCCAGCGGCACCTCGCCCGATTCCATCGATGTAATCAGGTTCTTCCCCGAGAAAAAGCCATTTGCCTCATAACACGCCATCTTCCACGCCACCTTTGCTGAATAATCGGCATCGTCCATCAATCCAAAATGTTCCCACACGAACTCGCGACGCAACCGCACATTCAGGCATGTAAAATCGGGAAAAATGCAAAATGTTCTTTTCCCGCCCTTTGCCTTCACATCGCGGAGCTGCATGGGGCATTCATACTTGTACGGAATCGACAAGCGGAAAAGCGTATCCGCGATAATTGCCTCGGACTTGGAGCGGACCCGCTCGCCGCGGGCGGTCAATATTTCCGGGGCATCATCGTCAAATCGCTTACCTTCGTAAGGGGTAGCCAGCCACGCTCTTGCAAATTCATCGTCCGACAACCGAACCGGAGTTACAAGTTTCCGCCGCCCGGGATGCATTTTCTCACAGACTTTTTCAATGCCACTTATGGCAAAATCGTTTATGAATCCATCAAGCAAACTGAGCATCTTTTTCAGTTCGGGTAGAATTTTACAATCATAATCTTTTTGAGCAAGGGCACGCGCCAAGCGCAAGTTTCCCATAGGAATAAATTTTCCGCAATGCGATGTGCCTTCAGAAACTTGAAACCATTGTTCATGATCACCCCGCTTCGAAATTCGCAGGCGGCCTGCGGGGGCGTTCTTCAGGTTTCGTTCCTTCGCAGAAACCAAGTCTGCCAGCATTTCAGCCTTAGCTTGCAGGAGCGGCAACACGTCGCCAGCCCAGATTTGTTCATTGTTTTGCATTTTTACCATCCTTTTTGTTTTGTTAAAGTCGTTATCTCTCTGTTAGCAGGCGTTCGGCAGACCCAGCAAGGCTTTTTCCAGCACTAGGTCTGCCGTTTATTAGTTTGTATTCAACAAGAAACCACAATTCTATCCCCGCGAGCAGACCTTTTCCCACTATACAGGCGATTTGGTCTGCCGAAAAGCCCCCTCAGGGCACCATTGCAAGCATATTTCCCCCGATTTTCGCTACTTCCAGCAGACCCACAGAGCATTCTGCAGCGATTTGGTCTGCCAAAACAACAAAACCGCCCCTCGTTCGCGGCCAAAAGGCAACTAACCAGCAGACCCACAAAGCATTCTGCAGCGATTTGGTCTGCCAAAACAACAAAACCGCCATCATTCATCAACCACCACACCATCGGGCCACATCTCAAACCCGACGCTCCCCTGCAAGTCAGTGCGGAAGAACCGCGCCGTATCGCCGAGCACGTAGGCATACTTGCGCACGACTTCTTCGCGGGGGTGCCCGTAGGCGTTGCCCGCACCCACACTCACCACGGCGTAATCCGGCGCAACACGCGAAATGAACCGGAGCGAACTGCTGCCCGCAGACCCGTGGTGCGGCACCTGCAACAAGCCCGCGGAGAGCGTGGGTGAAAGTTCCAGCAGGCGGCGTTCTCCCGCAGAGTCCAGGTCGCCCGTCAACAGGAGGGAGGCCGCCCCGAATTCCACCCGCACAACCACACTCGCGGGGTTCCCGCCCTCCCGCACGTAGTCCGGCGGCCAGAGCACGTCGAACCGCGGGGCATCACCGATGTTCGAAGACAGCCCGCGCGAACCATCCCCGTCGCCCGAAAATTGCCCGATGGCATCCGCGTCACCCGAAGGTTGCCCGAGCGAGCCCCCGTCGCCCGAAGGCAACCCGCCGGCATCCCCGATGCCCGCAACCGCCCCGCACGCAGCAAGCCCGAGCGACATGCCCCGCACCAGCGTATCCACCGGAATGCCAAACCCGCGGGCCACCCGCAGCACACTATCCCGAATGAAGCCGCCCGAAGTATCGGGCCCGACATACAGGCGGCGCACGTACACCCGCGGCGCATCTCCGGCCCGAGATAAACCTCCCCCGACCAGCGATAAACTTTCCACCCGCGATAAACGCTCCTCGACCAGCGATAAACTATCCACCCGCGATAAACTATCCCCGACCCGCGGCGCAGTTCCGCCCAGAAACAAGCCATTTCCAGCCCGCGACAAACCTCCCCCGACCCGAGCGGAGCCCGAACCCCCACCGCGACCCGCAAGTTCCATGAACCCGCCCGCATGGTCCCTGTGGTTATGGCTCACCACCACCCACTCGAGCGTATCGACCCCGCGGGCGACAAGCGAGTCAATCACGCCCACGGAATCGGGCCCCATGTCGTACATCGCGTACCGCCCCCCGCAATCGAGCAGCACCGCAAGTCCCTGACCCACGTCCAGGAACGTAACCCGCAAGGGCGAAGGTTCGGGCGCCCCCTCCTCGATAACGAACCCGCACGATGCCACCAAGGCGAAAATGGCCACGAAGGCCAGCATTTTTGCTTGCAAAAAGAAGTATCTCATACCTATATATACGGGTTCACCCCCCAAAATGAGCCAAAACGCCACTTTTTTTCTATCTTTACAGCATGCAGTTACCCAAATACAAGAAAAAGAAGCGTATCAAGCTCAAAATCTGCCAGGAGCCCGGCTGCGGCCGCGAGTTCTGGGGACACCCGATTGCCAAGTACTGCGAACTGCACCGCGACATCAAGTTGCGCCAGAAGCAGAAAAAGAACGTGGAAAGCATCGAGTCCAAGAACATCATCTTCCGCCACAACTACACGGAATCGATGGACCTGACCTTCAAGTGCTGTCTGGAAGGCTGCAACGAGCTGTTCACCATCAAGGTCTTCCCCAAGCAGACCGTGTATCCTCGTTTCTGCATGGAACACCGCAACGACTTCAAGCGCGAGAACTTCATCCGCGTCATGCAGAAAAAGAACGCGTAAAACCGCTATCGGCGGCGCATTTTCGCCTTTTTTACCAAAAAATTCACGCCATCCCTTGAAATTTGGGATGGCTTTTTTATATTTGGTCTCGCTACATGGTGGATGTAGCTCAATTGGTTAGAGTCCCAGATTGTGATTCTGGATGTTGCCGGTTCGAGTCCGGTCATCCACCCGAAAAAAGGCCCCGCAATTTGCGGGGCCTTCTTCGTTCTCCTCCTAACAGCCTCCTCCTTACAGACTGCTTCAGTTCCTTACGCAGCGGACACGCCCCGCCTTCCGTCGATTGTCGGTCATCACGCCGTAATCAATCGAAATTTCGAAAGCGTAATTATCATAAATCCTGTAGTTTGCGTACGAATTCACATATTCAAAGATCCACTCGACATCTTCGGTGTCCTTATGCTCCTCGTAGTAATCCCACCACTCTGAACGCTCTTTTTCTATATCTCCGGCAAACGACTTGTGCGTATACGTGTGGTAGTATAGGTCCAGGTACTTGCTGTCCATCGGGTAAAGATTGAAGTCGAACCTGTTATAGAATACGCCCACCAGGTCTTTATCAGATGCGGTTTCGGAATCCGTTCTCCAGGATTCATTGAGTAGATTGTTGACTCCCCCGACATAGGTAATCAAGGCTTCCCAGTCCAGGCTATTGGATATATGCCAGCCGGCCGGGCAAATTCCCTGATGCAGCGAATCTATCAAGCCATCCTTGATAGGCCTCGACATATAGCTTTCGCTCAACCCCATGGCAGTCGTCCAATTATAGATTCCGGTCGGAGTCACATCTACGCCACCCCTCCTGGAATGCTTGACCGTAGTTTCACCACTGTACATCAGGTCCTCGGCCATCCATTCATACTTCTTCCCGTTGAACTCGAAACTTACCGTCTTGTATTCCCGGCCGTCGCGCGGATCCTTCATGGTTCCCGACCCGTGAGGTATCGGCATCTTGAGGGAATCGAGGTGCCCCTTAGTCGTGAACTTCCAGCTATGTCCATCGCAAAGGAAGTAGGCAGGGTTCACATACGTCATCCAATCATCATTGTCATCTACGAACGGTTTGTCAAGTCTTCTTGATTCCCCCCAGAGGTCGTCATCGCAATGTTCAAACCCTAGATAATGGTCCAGTACCAAATGGTGGAAATAACGCCTCTCCGCCATAAGGTCGTACTCGTCCCTACCAATCAAGCCGGTTTCGCCAGAGTGCATCACATTGCCCAAGGAATTGTATAAATAGGCAGTGTAAGCAAGAGGCGCAATCAAGGAATCGCTGAGGGTTCCGTCTTCTTCCAGGTCATCGGCGTATCCATCCACATAATCCTGTAACATGCCACAGTCCGTATTGGCCGGGTCCATCCTATATTCCCACTCGTTTCCTTCGCCATTCCAAGGAATAATGAAGTCTCGAGTATCCACAAAAATACTGATATGATAAAGAGCCATGTCCGCAGCGGATGTACTGAAGATGTTCAGGTCTTCCGCGGAATTTACGGGAATGTAGACACCGAATGCGGCGAGCACTTCCGCAGCAGCCTGTTTCTTGGCCTGGGCAAAGGGCACGCCATCCTTGACCAACTTCAATACACGCTTGTATTCAAAATGCGTCAGCAAGTTGATATTTGCGGTAATACGTTTTTCCATGTTGGTAATGGCATTAAGGTGCAAGACACACGCAGAACGTTCGCCACTGACATCACGAATATAGTGGCCTTCGGCGGAAAGAAGCGCATACGGGCTTTCCAAATCAAGACTATCGAATTCGAAGTCACCCTTGTCGTTGATGACCGTGGTATTGAATTCCTTGCCCGTGGGTTCCAGGTTCCCTTCCGCAGATGTTTCCCGGAGCACGACGCTGGAGCCTTCTACAAACGGGCCCTTCTGCACCGCACCCGAAAGCTTTTTGCCCGCGAGGGCGACAATGCCCGCATCTTCCGAGGTTCCTCCCGCGACATCCCTGCCATCGGAACAAGCGTCAAGCACAAACACACAGGCCGGAGCCAAAACGAGTCGAATACACGTCCTTAATTTTTCATACAAATTCATCTTTACTTATCCTCCTTTCCAAATTTCTTTTCCTTGTCCAGCTTTTCGGTCATCGGGAACAGTTGCAAGTTCAGGCGATACACCTGTTCCGTCTCGTCGTCTTCCGCGGCAATCGCCACGATGCGCCGGCGGCAATCCGCCAGTTCCTTCCGAATCCGTTCGTAAGCACGGCGCGTAAGCCCGAGGGTCAGCCCCGACATGTCGCGTTCAGAAAGCGGCAGGTCCAGGGCCTTTACCGCAAACTCCCCCATTTGTCGCTGCATGTCGCGGGCCGCCACGGGGACCGCATCTACCGAGCCCATCGAGATGGACTTGTCCGTCTGGCGGTAGTTCCCGCTCCTGTCCTTCTTCAGGAGCTTCGCACGCACCAGAAAGTCAAGCGTCTCGCTCACTTCGGCAGCGGAAATCTTTTGCTTGCAGGCACGCGCCATCTCGAGCGGCTTTGCACCCGGCATGTGCGGGGCAAGTTCGCGCAGCACCGGATTCTTCCACGACTTAAAGTAGTCGAACTCCTCTTTCCCGAGTACGCGCACCTTGTGGGCCCTCGCCAGCGCACAGCGTTCCTCGAACGCGGCACGCTTCGCCTCATCCCCCTTTGCATGGGCGTACGAAACCATCAGCACAAAGTATGCCTGTTCGTAACCGGCGAGCCCCATGGCGCTTGCGACAGAACCCGCAGCCCCAACACTCAGGTTCTTCTTGCCTTCGCAAACGTACTTCAGGTAAACAGCAGACGAGAACCCGGCATCGCGCGCAAAGTCTCGCCACGTGAATGCCGAACTGCGCTTGCGTTCATCGTAGTAGTCCTGGATGAACTTGCGGTAGTCTGTGTATTCAATGATCTCCTTCATGTGCACAAATATAGGTAATTTTTGTTATCTCAGAACACAAAATTGCCGTTTTTATGCAAATTTTACCATTTTTGTAGAATTTTAGCAAATTTTAGCAATTTAGAATACAAAACACGTATTCCAGGAATACAACAAAAAAGACAAGGGAAGGCTCCGCCCTCCCTATTGACATTTCACTATACTTTTAGTATATTACTTAAAGTATATTACCAAAAGTATAGTGAGGTTATCATGATAAACCCCTTTTTGCTAGAACCATACACATCAAAGGAACTGTTCTGCGACCGCGAACTGGAACTCAAAGAAATTGTCTCTCTATTAACGAATGGTTCCAACGTGACACTCATTTCGCCTAGACGTTACGGGAAAACAGGTCTGATTTTCAGGGCTTTTGATGATCTCCGCGAAAAAAAATGCACCTGCATATATGCCGACATTTTCTCAGCTCAAAATCTAGACGACTTTCTCAAAATTCTTTCCGAAGCAATCGTTAGCGCAGTAACAAGCGAATCGATAATAAAAAAATTCTTCAACACTCTTAAAAACGCGAGACCCACACTCAGCTACGATCCTGTTTCCGGCAGTCCACAGGTATCGCTTTCGTTCCTGATGGACTCACAAAAACCACCAACTCTAAAATCCATTTTTGATTTTCTAGAAAAGCAAGAAACACAAATCATTTTCGCGATCGACGAATTTCAGCAAATCCGAGAATTCAAAGAAACAAATACCGAAGCCTTACTGCGAACTTACATACAACAATTGCACCATGTAAAATTCATTTTTTGTGGCAGCAAAAAACATTTAATGACAGACATGTTTACCAATGCAAAGAAACCATTTTACGAAAGTTCCAGAACAATCTATATCTCCCGTATAGATGCAGATAAATACAAGGCATTTATTACAGGTCTCTTCAAAAAGGCAGGCAAATCCATTGACGACGACGCCGTCGATTTTATCTTGGGTTGGACAAAACGGCACACTTATTACACTCAATTCGTCTGCAACCAGGTTTTTGCGGATTCATCCCAAAGGATTACGTTAGAAGATGTAAAAAACGTCGCATCCAAAATTCTTCGGTTCGAAACAACAAACTTCATAGAGCGACGCAACCTGATTACCGAGAAACAGTGGAAATACCTCGTCGCAGTCGCCAAAGAAGGCGAAGTCAGAAAACCGACCGCAGCGGATTTCTTGATGAAATACAAAATCGGAAACGCGGCCACCGCAAAGAAAATCCTCACTGCCCTTGTCGAAAAGGAACTACTGCTAGAGCAAAGCGACTTAAGCGGGAAAAGCTACAGCGTGTACAACGTATTCATGTCCCGCTGGATGGAATCGCTTTAAACAGAAGACCCCGCTAAAAAGCGGGGTCTTTTTTTCTCCTCCTAACAAAATCTTCCTAGTCCCTTACGCAGCGGACAGAGAACCCGGAGTTCTTGTGGAAGCCATACTCACTCACCCCTTTGCTGTTGTAGTTCATGGTCTTAGCATCCGCATAGTAGTCGTCGTCGCCATCAGAAGTCCAAAAGGTTGTGCAGAAGCCCTCACCTACGTACCCTTCAATTGGATTCTTGATGCCAACAGGCAATACGGCAAAGGAATAGATATCGGAGCCATTTCCATTATCGGCCCAACCACTTGCCGATTTGAGTCTCTCTGCCGCCGTCGATGTATACCCGTCTAATATAAATAGCCTACCCCATTCTAATTCCGTTGGCAAATGCCAGCCCTCAGGGCATACGCCACGCACCGGGTATGTCGGCGAGCACACCGTTTCATCGCCGCAACCTTTGCCATTCGTACTCCACCTGCCCACGCTATCCATCGCGGCGGACCACGTGTAAAGGCGGCCATACTTGGTGCAGTTGGCAGGATCGTTGTCATAGCACCAGCTAGTGGAATCGAAGGTGATTAGGCCATTTTCAAAGGGAACACCAATGTATGCGTAGTTGAGATTCTCCGCCATCCAGATTTGTTTGCCGATTTTCACAATCTTGTATGTTTGCCCGTCACGCCCATCAGTCATAGTTCCTGTAACTCCATCTTCAAAGAAACTGATACTCGACGCATCACTTGACAACGATTCCGCAGAACTACTACTTGACTTGGCATCGCCGTTTTTACTGCTACTCGATTTCGCAGAAGAACTGCTGGACACACTTGTCTCGCTTTCGCTCGACTGCGGTGTGACGCTAGAGGAACTACTTGAATCGTCGCAGTCCTCGCAAACAGACGAAGAAGAATCCTCGTCGGGGCGGGTTGTGAAACCGCTGCTCTCGTCATCGCCGCAAGCCGTAAGCAGGAATGCGGACACGGCACATATTGCAAAAGCTCTTTTCATTGGACTTACCTCTCTACCCTAAAAATAATCTTGCACGCAACGGACAGAAAACCCGTAGTCCTTGCCGCTGCCGTACAAGTCAGCTTTGTCGAATTCGTCGTCCAAGCCCACGATATATGTGCGGGAACTATTGTACTCAGAGGAACTCCAGAAGTACGCATGGTAGCCAACGTTGTTGTAACCAGTGGCGTCCCTGAGGCCAGCAGGCAACGCCAAGAAGGAATAGGCATCCGTGCCGTATCCGTCGCGGACCCAGCCGCCAGGAACGCTGGACCAGCTGATAGTGGAGCTGAGCATCTTGCCCGCCGTTGACGCTCCACCGACAGCAGTAAACAATGTATTCCACTCCGCCTTATCCGGCAGATGCCAGCCCTCGGGGCATATGCCTCGCACCGGGTAAATCGGAGTACATTGCACGCCATAGCCGCAGTCCTTGCCATTCGTAGACCACGTTCCCACACTGTCCATCGCTGCAGCCCAGGTGTAAAGGCGACCATATTTGATGCAGTTGGCAGGGTCGTTACTAAAGCACCAACTAGTGGAATCGGAGGTGTAGCCACTATTATTATAGAGAACGCCAGTGTATGCGTAGTTCAAATTCTCCGCCATCCACACCTGACTGCCGATTTCTACGGTCTTGTAAGTTTGGCCGTCGCGGGAGTCCGTCATGGTTCCCGTAACTACTGTAGAAGGATCTACATACCCTTCAGGGACACTGCTGCTTGACACGCTTGTCACGCTGCTACTGGACTTCGTTTCATCAACGCTAGAACTTGAAGAAGGTCTTACCGGTGCAGTCGAAGGATCCCCTTTGACGCAACGGACACTTTGTCCATAAGACTTGCTATTCTGATACGTATAAGAATTGGTATAAACGTTGTTTATATTGAAATACCGGCCATCATTGGCACTGTATTCAGTAGCGCTCCAGTAATAAACATCCGAGCCCACCTTTTCCCATTTAGTAGCAGAAATTCTTCCGGTCGGGAGTGCGGCAAAGCCGTAAAGATCCGTACCGTTGTTGTCAGGCGTTCCGGCGTAGTTCCATCCAGTCAACGCCTTGAGTGGTTCACCAGATACAGGGGCATTTCCTAATGCCACGCTCAATAGGCCCCATTCATAGATTGACGGCAAATGCCAGCCGTCAGGGCAAATTCCCTGCACAGCTCGATCAAGTCCGCACTTTTTGCCATAGCCGCAATCCAACGGAGCCTCGGCATCGTTCGCTAGTGCTACCGAGTCAATCGCAGCGGCCCAGCTGTAATAACGGCCACTCACCTTGCATTTTTTTTCATCACCCTGATAGCACCAGTTGCCGCCCTTCAAGCTAGGCGTCCTATTGCTATCGGCATAGTTCAAGTTTTCAGCCATCCACACCTGCGAATAATTTGAGTCTGGCACTTCAATTTTCACGACCTTGTAAACCTGCTTGTCACGCGGGTCGATTATCGAGTCGTACTTGATATTCGGATTCAGGCGTGCTTCCTTGGGCACATCCCAGCTCCACCCATCAGAATAACTGCTACTCGATTTCGCCAGGCTACTGCTAGAGCCAGCCACTGGGGATTCGCCTTTCAAGCAACGGACCGAACTCCCGATATACTTGTTACTGTAGCCCTTGCGTACAATGGTATCCGTGTACAATCTTATACCATACGCATAATCATCGTACCCTTCGTACCATTCAGAAGTCCAGAAGACAGCAGCCTCGCCCACAAAGTTCTTACTCCCCCAGCCACCAGCAGGCAACACAGTGAAGCCGAAATCATCCGTACCATTGCCGTCACTATTCCAGCCACTCGTAGACTTGAGTTTCATGCCTGCAATCGAATCCCCACCAACCGCAGCGAGCAGCGTTTTCCATTCCGCAGTATCAGGCAGGTGCCAGCCGCTAGGGCATGCATCCATTGCCGCACTCCATTCATAAAGGCGACCATACTTTGCACAGTATTCAGCAGAATCATTATAGCAGTAACTGGAATCCGTTTCAAAGTTCAGGTTTTCCGCCATCCACACCTGATCACCGATTTTTACGGTCTTATAAGTCTGGCCGTCGCGGGAGTCCGTAAACGAGCCTTCGGCAGGCTCAGAACTGCTGCTGGACAGATCCTCGACCGGAGTCGAGGATGACGACTGACGGGAACCGCTGCTAGATTCCTCGCTGCTATCGCTGCTCAAGATGACGGTGTCGCCGAAGACTTCGACATACTTCTCGAATGCGGGCACTTCGTCAGCATAGCCCAAGCGTTCGACATTCTTGCGGATTGAATCGAGTGTTCCGTCGGCCGTAGCGGCAACCTGCCATTCTTCAATCGCGGCCTTCGTCTCGCTATCGTCCCACTTGCCGGTTTCCGCAAACGAATCCTTGAACCCGTCCATGCGCTTCTCGAGCCCAGGCACATCCGTCCCGGCCTGCATCAACACGCTCACGGCAAGCAGCGCTGCATTGCCGTCGCCACTTTCATAGATGGTCAAGTCTTCGGAATTGTCGAAGTCGCCTGCGATGCCGAATGCAGCGAGCACTTCCTTCTCGGCCTGCTTCTTCGCATCCGCGAACTTCTTGCTCTTCTCGGTCACGAGGTACAACACGCGTTTGCATTCCAGGTCGGTGAGCATGTTTACGTTCACATGCCCGCGGTCCTTCAGGTCGCTCAGCGCAAAGAGCGTCACCGACTCCGAAGTTGTATTGCCGGTAATTTCGTTGCGGTAAATGCCCGAAACTTCAAACAACGCGCACGTAGACGAAAGCGTCACGTCGTCAAACGCGAAGTCGCCCTTGTCGCTCGCTATTTTGCCTTCGAAAATTTCGTCCGTCAGTTCAAGCGTCTTGCAGTCGATTCCCTGCACAGTCACCTTGGAGCCCTTCACGAACGGGCCCTTCTGCGCCAAGCCCGCGATATCCTTCGCGACAATGCCCATGTCTCCCGAGGCGCCGCCAACGAAATCATCTGACTCGTCATCGGAACACGCCGCCGTCAAGATAGCCATGGCGGCAAGCGCACAGGCCGGAATAAGCCGAGCCATAAAACTCCTGTTCATCATGTTCCTCATCTCCTTTACCTCTTTTTAACTTTAAAAACTTTCTTGGTTTCGATCCGCTTGCTCAGCGGGAACAGCTGCATGTTCATGCGGTACACGCGTTCCGTCTCGTCCTCTTCGGTCGCAATCGCCACGACGCGGCGGTAAAAATCCGCCATCTCCTTCCGGATGCGTTCGTACGAGCGTTCCGTAAGGCCGAGCACGAATCCGGACATGGTCCGTTCGGAAAGCGGCAGGTCGATGGCTTTAATCGCGAATTCCCCCATCTGGCGCTGCAGTTCGCGGGCCGCAACAGGCACCACGTCCATGTCGCCCATCGTAATCGCCCTGTCCGTTTGGTGGTAGTTTCCGTCCCTGTCCTTCTTCAGGAGCTTCATCCTTACCAAAAAGTTCAGCGTCTCGGTCACCTCGGCAGCGGTAATCGACGGGCTACAGGCGCGCGCCATCTCAAGAGGCTTGGCTCCCGGCATATGCGGGGCAAGTTCGCGCAGCACAGGATTCTTCCACGACTTAAAGTAGTCAAACTCGTCGTTACCCAGTACGCGCATCTTGTGCGCCTTCGCGAGCGCACAGCGTTCCTCGAACGCGGCACGCTTGGCCTTGTCGCTTTTCGCGTGCGCATACGAGACCATCAGTACAAAGTAAGTCTGTTCGTAACCGGCGAGCCCCATGGCGCTCGCGACAGAACCTGCGGAACCGACGCTCAGGTTCTTTTTACCCTCACAAACATATTTCAGAAACACCGCCGACGAAAATCCGGCATCCTGGGCAAACTTCTGCCACGAAAAGACGGAACTACGCTTGCGCTCTTCGTAGTAGTCCAGGATATACTTGCGGTAATCCGTATATTCAACGATTTCCTTCATAGGTACAAATATACCCTCTTTTCGTGCATTTAGGACATAAATATGGCGATTTTAGCCAAATTTTACTGCTTTTTGCTATTTTTCTAAAAATTGAGCAAATCAGAACATACACTACATGTTCTGAGAACATGAGAGATCCTCGCCTTCTCCCCAAAGAGGATAACTCTACTGAGGCAACAAGTTGCCAAGTATCGTATAGCGAGGATGACAAGCACAAAAACCCCGCCATTCTGGCGGGGCCTTCCTCTTTCCCCCTTACAGACTTTCTAGTTCCTTACGCAGCGCACAAAGCCTTTTGGCTGTACTTCCGTGTCGGACACGTAATTCCAGTTAATTGATATCTCGATGGTCGTGAAATCCGTTTTCGTCAAGGGATAGTCGATAAATTCATCCCGTGTAAAGAATTCCCGGTTCCACACATCGTCATTGGGACTGGTCGGCTGGAAGGACATCCTTGGAGCATAGGTATGGAAATAGGCTTCCAGGAATTGCTTATCTAGCGGAACGAGATTGAAGTCCAGCCTGTTGTAGAACACTCCCGTCAGGCCCTTCGCAATGGCGGTTTCCCTGTCAGTCCTCCAATTTTCGTCGAGCAGGTTGTTGGGATTGCCGTCCACGTAATCTAGCAGGGTTTTCCACTCCTCGCTATTCGCCACGTGCCAGCCGTCGGGGCAGATTCCCTGATGGAGCGAATCGATCAGGCCTTCGCGCACAAACCTCGTCATGTAGCCCTCGTTAAGGTGCATGGCCTCGGTCCAGCTATAGACACCCGGCTGATGGAGGTTTGCGCGACCTCCCTTCGTACGCGTTACCGGGGCAACGCTATACATGAGGTTTTCCGCCATCCATTCATACCTTTTCCCTTCGTACTCAAAGCTTATCGTCTTGTATTCCCGTCCGTCACGCGGGTCAATCATGGTGCCATTTTCATGCTCAAACATCGTTGTGAGCGAATCGATGTACCCCCTTGTCTTTATATCCCACTTATAGCCATCGCAAAGGACGTAGCCGGAATCCAAGATACGCTGTTCCCCCTCCTGATAGTCATAGACCTCTAAGGGCTTGTGAAACGCCGTATATTCGCCCCAGCGATTCTCGGTGCATGCATCTATCTCCAGATGGAGCAAGAGCACCAGCTTGCTGAACTCGTATTCCTTTTTCATGACCACCAGATCGTCATACGACCCTGGGTCAGCGGCTTCCTTTTCCCACATGTCGTCTTCATCGATAAATTCCATACGGTCATACATACGAGTGATTTCGTAGGCATGGCCTGCGATAGCCTGCATAATGGAATCACTGAGTTCACCATCATCGGCAAAATCTTCCGCAAAACCATCAAGATAATTCTGCAATTTCGGGCAATCTTCTTTTTCATCATCAACCCAATAAGTCCATTCCGGGGTATTATCGATAAGAAGACTGATATTGAACAGGGTCCTGTCCCCTTCGGACGTATTGAATATATTCAAGTCCTCCGCAGAGGAGACGTCAATATCGACACCGAACGCAGCGAGAACTTCCCTGGAAGCCTGCTTCTTGGCTTCGGCGAAAGGCACGCCTTCCTTAACCAGTTTCAATACGCGCTTGTACTCGAAATGCGTCAGGATGTTGACGTTAGCCGTACTGCGGTTATTCAGGTTCGTTACCGCATCAAGGCGCATGGGGCATTCCGAACGTTCACCGTCGTATTCGTGAGCATAGTAACCTTCGGCAGAAAGCAGCGCATACTGGCTTTCCAGATCAAGCTCGCCAAACTGGAATTCACCCTTGTCGTTCACAGTCGTCGTATGGAATTCCCTGCCCGTGGGCTCAAGAGTCCCTTCTGCCGACGTTTCGCGGAGCACGACGTCCGAGCCCTTTACGAGCGGGCCCTTCTGCGCAGCGCCCTTGATTCCCTTACCCGCAAGAGCAACAATGCCTTCGGATTCCTCGCTCGTGCCCGCCGTCTGAGTGGAACACGCACAAAGCGCGAGGCTCAAGGCAGATACACCCATAAAAATATTCTTTCGCATAAACATATTCACTCTCCTTTACCCGATGTGGACTTGCCACGATTCTTGCCACTGTTCAAGTTTTCCGTCAGCGGGAAAAACTGGAAATTGAGTCTGCACACCTTATCCGGATGCGGCTCGTCGGCGACTATCGACACGATGCGCTTGCGGCACTTCGCAAGTTCATCCACGACCTTCTTGTAGCTTTCTTCCGTCACGCCCATAGTAATTCCGCTAAAGTGACGTTCCGAAATGGGCAACTTGTCAAGCGCCTCGAGCGCGAACTCGCCCATCTGGCGCAAGAGCGAATGCACCGCGACGGCAACCACGTTCAGGCGCCCCGTAGTAAGCGAGCGGTTCGTCTGGTGGTAATTGCCCTTGATGTCGCGCGTGATGAGCCCCGCCTTCATGAGAAAGTTCAGGCTCGCGCTCACGTCCGCCGCAGAAATCGCGGGCCTGCAGGCCTTCGCAATCTCGTGCGGTTTCGCTCCCGGCATGGCAACCGCCAGCTCGCGCACCACGGAATGCTTCCAGGTTTCGTAGAACGTGTAGAGTTCGTTCCCCAGAATCTTCACGTGGTGTGCGGCGCTCAGCGCCTGCATTTCCTCGAAACACTTCTTCTTTTCGCGATCCGTCTTCGCGCTTTCGTAGCGCACCATCAAAATAAAGTAGTCGTACTCAAAGCCGAGCAACCCCATAGCAAGCGCAGTTTTCTTCGCTCCTTCTTCCCGAAGACGCGTCTTGCCGTCGCAAACCAGCTTCAAGTACGACCCCGATGCGAACCCGGCAATCTTCGCGAACTCGCGCCACGTAAACGCCGATGTGCGCTTGCGTTCGCGGTAGTAGTCCAGCACGTACTCGCGGTAATCCTTGTATTCAACAACCGATTTCATCATGACTATAAGATAGATTTATGCGCACGCCCGTGCAACATTTTTGTTAAAACAAAATTGGCGATTTTAAACAAATTTCGCCACTTTTAATTTTAGTAGAAAGATTTTTATTAAAGTAAAAAACAAAAACAGGGATTCTATAGAACAAACCGCACAAGGCATAAAAAAGGAGCCCCCGGCGCATTGCCGAGGGCATTCCTTATAAAGATCCTCGCCTTCGCGAGGATGACATTAATGTCGCGGGGATGACGTCTTAGCTCAGGCGGCTAATCATGTAACCGGCGCAGACTGCGGTACCGATCACGCCGGCCACGTTCGGGCCCATGGCGTGCATCAAGAGGAAGTTCTGCGGGTCATACTTGGCACCTTCCACCTGGGAAACACGTGCAGCCATCGGCACGGCGGACACGCCTGCAGAACCGATAAGCGGGTTCACGGGGTTCTTGGGGGAGCACCAGTTCATGATCTTCGCGAGGAAGAGGCCGGCCGCGGTCGAGAAACCGAAGGCGACAACGCCCATGGCGATAATCATGAGGGTCTGCGGCTTCAGGAAGATGTCGGCAGACATCGTGAGGCCCACGGAAGTACCGAGGAAGATGGTCACGATGTTCATGAGTTCGTTGGAGGAGGTCTTCACGAGACGTTCCACGACGCCGGCTTCCTTGAAGATGTTGCCGAGCATGAGCATGATGATAAGTGCAGAAGCGTCGGGCACCACGAGGATGCAGACGATCATCACCATCACGGCGAACACGATGCGTTCGGCCTTGGACACCTGGCGGAGAGCCTTCATACGGATCTTACGTTCCTTGTCGTTGGTCATCAGGCGCATGATAGGCGGCTGGATGAGCGGGACGAGAGCCATGTAGGTGTAGGCCGCCACGGCGATAGGTCCGATGAGGTGCTTTGCAAGTTTGTTCGCAGTGAAGATGGAGGTCGGACCGTCGGCGCCGCCGATGATACCGATGGAGGCCGCTTCACCGAGAGTAAAGCCACCGAGGGCCACGGCGCAGAACATGGTCGCGAACACGCCGAACTGGGCGCCACCGCCGAGAAGCAGCGTACGCGGGTTGGCGATAAGCGGTCCGAAGTCCGTCATGGCACCCACGCCCAAGAAGATGATGGGCGGGAAGAGTTCCAGGTGGATACCCTGGCTGATGTAGTAGTAGAGGCCGGCAGTCGGCGTGAACATACCTTCGATGCTCCAGCCGCCATCGTAGAACCCGGCGCTCGGGATATTCACCGCCAGCGCGCCGAGGGAAATCGGCAAGAGCAGCAGCGGCTCATACTTTTTGACAATCGCCAAGTACATCAGTACGAAACTCACGATCCA
The DNA here is from genome assembly GCF_900129735.1 of Fibrobacter sp. UWCM. Lineage (NCBI taxonomy): Bacteria > Pseudomonadati > Fibrobacterota > Fibrobacteria > Fibrobacterales > Fibrobacteraceae > Fibrobacter > Fibrobacter sp. UWCM. The sequence continues at coordinate 322,584 of NZ_FQWR01000001.1, forward strand.
CATAATCACCATGGGTCCGGTGACATATGCGAATCCGGTATCGCACGCGAACTCGACGACCGAATTTAAGAGTGAACTCATTTATCTGTACCTCTTAGGCGATGGTCATGAGGGTCTGGCCGTCGACGACGGTATCGGTTTCCTTGACGGAGATGGAGTTGACGGTGCCGGCGCACGGAGCGACGACCGGGTTTTCCATCTTGAGGGCTTCGATGATGGCCACTTCCTGGTTGGCTTCGACCTTGTCACCGACCTTGACCTTCAGCTTGAACACGGAACCGGCGAGCGGGCACTTCACTTCGGTACCACCGGCTGCGACGGGAGCTGCGGCAGGAGCGGCAGCGGGGGCAGCGGCGACCGGGGCTGCCGGAGCGGCGGCGACGGCGGAATCAAGAACTTCTACTTCGACGTCGTAGGTCTTGCCTTCGAAACTGATACGGACTGTTTTCTTCATTTTGATTTTTCCTGGCTTATAAGCCTGTTAAGTTTTAAAAGTTGACCTTACTTGACAATCGTCCAAGCAGGGGAGTTAATGTTCTTGTAGGCGGTCACGCGGCAGGGCTGACCGATGGCCTGGGTCGCAGCGGCGGTCACCAGGGCAAGGAACGTATCGTTGCTCATGCCGGGGTGTTCTTCCAGGGCGGCCACGGCGGCAATGCCGAGGAAGGCCTGGAGCTGCTTGTTGGTGAAGCCCGGGTGGACGCTCTTCGCGTTCGGGTCCCAGTCGCAGTGGGCCGGGGCGATCGTCTTGGGAGCGGCGGCAGCAGGAGCAGCCTTGACCGCGGGTGCCGGAGCCTTGATCTTGTTGAGGCCGAGCTTCGCCATGATGAAGTTCATGAGGTAGCAGAGCACCGTGAGGCCGATAATCACCACCATCACCACTATGAGGCCGGTGGCCTGGAATTCAACCAGGGAACCGATGCCGAACGTGTCGGATTCGCCCTTGCAGCCCTGTTCGGTGGAGTATTCGCCCTTGCAGTAGGTGGACCCGAGCTTCGCCTTCGCGATGGGGAGGACCTTGTGGCCGGCGGCGTTCTCGATGGAATCGCGCACGTCGCGGGCAAGCACTGCCTGGTCGTAAGTCTTGTAGAGAACCGCATGGTTACCGCCGTGGGTTTCCACGATCTTGTAAACCATGTCATCGCTCATGCCCGGCATGGAAAGCTGCGCCTGGACCTGGGCTGCGTCGGAGGGGAGCATGAGCCCGAGCTGTTCGTCGAACTTGCCCTTCACCTTGGCAGCCGGTTCGCTTGCAACGATAGCCGGTTGCTGCACAGCTTCTTCGGCGACAGGGGCCGCGGCGGGGGCCGGGGCTACTGCGGAATCGGCTGTATTCTGTACTGTTTCATTCATATAGGAATGTGTCCATTTAATTAAGTGAACTGTTTGATAAAATCAACGCGGGATAATTTAGAATTTTTTTTCGGAGAAGGCTGTAAAAACCCTTGCCACATGGCCGAATTTTTCTATAATTGAGCCCGTCGAAAGACCTCTGGATGATTAGCTCAGTTGGTAGAGCAGCTGACTCTTAATCAGCGGGTCGCAGGTTCGACCCCTGCATCATCCACGAAAACCTCTCCCCAGCGGAGAGGTTTTTTGTACCCTGTACATATTGCGCCTGCGGCTACATCGTGCCCGTTTCGAGGCCCTTCACGGGAATATAGCGCACGGATCCGTCGGCAGAAATAATCATCGCCACGCCCGCCATGTAGTTGACCCAGCGGTTCTTCTCGTAGTAGCGCACGTTCGCATGGCCGTCAGTCGTGTAGGCAAGCAATGGCACCACCAGGTAGTCGTGCGTGCACATCACGTTCACGCGCTTCATGCTCCCGATGTTCGCTAGAATCTGGTCCTTGAGCAACTGCTCGCTGCGCGTTTCCAAATCGTAGAATGCATCCGAGTAGGCGCCGGTGAACCCGTACTTGGAATACACCACCCAGCCGCCGCCATCGGAATTCGTGTAGGCCTCCGCCTTGTCGGCATCCTTCACGTACCACGCGCCATCCATGTACGGGAGCTCCACGATGCTGTAGTTCACCTGGCCCTTGCCCAGCGCAATGTTCTCGCACGTCTCGTACGTGCGCGTGTAACCCGAATACCCGAAGTAGAAATCCTCCGTCCCGACTTTCGCAAGGCGCGCGCCCAGCTCGCGGGCATATTTCTTCCCGTTGTCAGTCAGGTGACCGCTTGCGCCCGTTTCACTCGTGCGCTCGCTGTGCCGGATGATGAACACCACCTTTTCGCTCGACTTGAGATTCGCGTAGACATCTACGAGGTCGGTAAAACCGTCGGCCTCCTGCGGGGTCGCGACGCGCCAGTTGCCCGCATCGAATATGTAGTAGTTGTCGTGGTTCACGCGGCCTTCGCGCACCTCGCGGTCGTATTCTCCCGGCCCGAACCCCGCGGTATCCTTCTCGATGGCGTTCGCGACGCGCCACTGGAATCCATTTGCATCGCAGATGAACCGCACCCGCGAATGGTCCGCATGCTCGTAGTTGTTCGCGAAATAAACGCTCTGGCCCTGGTTCACGTACGTGACCTTCCCCGCATTCGAGGCGCCACACGGTTCAAAACCGTAGGCAATCGGGAAAAACTCTCGCATGTACCTCTCGAAATAAGGTACGTTCCCGCCATAGTACGGAGCGGCGTTGTTACGCACATCGTTATACCGCCAGCTGGAATCAAGCCCTACGACCCAGTCCGCAATCCTGATTTTCCAGTTCGGGTCGTTCCACACGCCGTCCCCCTTCAGGTCTTCCCCCAGATTGCGGATAAAGTTCTGCGTCTCTTCCTTGCTGGCGCGGTTCTGCACCATCGCCGAGACGGCGAGCATCACTGCACCGGAATCGCTTGCGAGCTGTACGGAATCTATCCCGAAGGCGGCGGCCGCTTCGCGTTTCGCCTGCACGTGCACCAGTTCCTCGGGAACGTGGTTCATCAGGAGCTGTTCCACGCGCGGTTCAGACAACATGTCCAGAATGTCGATTGCGGTCGAATCCGCCGCCATCCGGTCTGCGAGAATTTCATAGACAAAGAGCGGGGCGTCAATTTTCTCGTAAGCCTCGGGAGAATCCGACGCGTTTACAGGGCCATGACCGTCGCTACAGCCCGCGACAAGAGCGCCAGCCAAGGCGGCCACCAAGCATCCAACAAACCATACAACCTGTTTCACCGAACACCTACATCGTCATAGTCGCCTTGTCGAGCCCCTTCACCGGCACGTAGCGGATATTGCCCTTCGAATCCATGATGACGGCAAGTCCTGCCAGGTAGTAAATCCACTGCTTGGTATCGAAGTAGCGCAGGTTTACCTTCTTGTTCGAGCCGTAAACCGTTATGGGTACCACGAACGTATCGTGCGAAATCCACACGCCCACGCGGTTAACCTTCGCGAATTCCGGTTTGACAATGTCCGAAATAAACGCCTCGCTCCGGGAATCGAAATCGTAGTAGACGCCCGGGCAAATGCCGCCCTTGTAGGCATACGCAGAAGTCGCCTGCCAGCCACCGCCGTTTTCACTCTTGCAGGATTCGTACTTGGATTCGTCCTTCACGTACCATTCGCCGTCCAGGTCTGCAATGGTGTTCTCGGTATAGGTCACGCCCGCACCCGAAGCCACACCCTCGCAGGTTTCCATGCTGCGCGTGTAGGTAGAGTTCGCGAAATAAATCTGCTCGCCCTTGAGCTTTTCGCCCACGGCCTTCGACTGTTTCTTGCCGCCATCCGTCAGGTGGCCCTTCTTGCCCGTATCGTCGGTGCGTTCCGCATGGCGCAAGATGAATATGACTTTCTCGTCCGGAGCAAGGCCCGCCATGACATCCGCGATATCCACGAATTCCATGATGTCGTCGCCCGTCGCCGCGCGCCACTTGCCCTTACTTTGCTCGTAAACGTAATACTTTTCCGCGTTAATCTTGCCGTTCTTGATTTGCCCGTCGTAATCGCCCTTGCCAAAGCCAACCGTATCCTTCTCGATATCGGTCGCCGCGCGCCACAGGTGCGTCTCGGCATCGCAAATGAATCGCGTGCGCGGGCCATCGGGCTGCTCGTAATACGAGATGAAGAACTTGCTCAAACTGTTGTTCACGTGCTTCACGGTCCCCGCAGTCATGGAGTTGCAGGCCCCGAACTGGTAGATGCTTGTCCAGAAGTTGCGCAGGTGTTTCTCGAAATCGGGAACCTCGCCCAACTTCCAGCTTGCAATGTTGTTCCTGATAGTCGCATACGAGCCGCTCGTATCGAGCACCATGAGCCAGTCCGCAAGGTCCGCCTTCGCGTTGTTGTCGTCCCAGTTGCCGTTACCCTTGATACGTTCGGCAATACCCGACGTGTACTGGAGCATATCGTTGCCGGAACCGTTCCTCTGCATCATGATAGAAACCGCAAGGAGCGCCGCGCTGTACTCGTCACCGTCGAACAGGCTGATGTCTTCGGCAAAGCGGCCGTCGGTCGAAGTCGTTGTCTGCTGTTGCTGGCCCCAGCCCCAACCCGGGAAAGCGCTGTTACCGCCCGAAGAGCCTCCCAGGCTAATCTCGAACGAGCCGAGAATCTCCTTCAGGGCCTGAGCCTTCACCGAACGTATCGGCTGGTTGTTGCCGCTATTCTCCACAAGTTTCAAGACGCGCGGGGCTTCCATGTGGGTAAGCATGTTCACGTTTACCGTATCGCGGTCCGTCACGTCTACAATCGCCTTGAGCGTTACCATGTGCGAAGAAAGCCCGCCGGTCAGTTCGTTCTGGAAATACCCGTTTGCCTCCACGCGCAGGTACGGCGACACCAGGTCTACGCTATCGAAACTGAAGTTGCCCGCAGCCTCGGTAATGCAGGTCTTGTGCGTCTTCCTGGAATCGGCAAGCCTCTGCGTGCTGTCGAGTTCGATAATCTTCACGGAAGCGCCGTAACGGAACGGTCCCTTCTCGGCAATGCCCACAATGTGCGCAGCGGGGCGACGCGCGGGCATCGTGTCGAGCGCCGAAGACGTGCTGCCACCGCCAAAGTTGAAGTTACCGCCCCACGGGTTCGTCTGCCCCTGGCTGGGCGATTCTTCCTCCTCTTCCTCGCCAGTCATGTTCAGCGTCAAGACGCCATTGTGGCAACCGACCTGGAAAACTTCCGTCACCGTTTCGGAGGGGTGCCATTCCGTCCCGATGCAAAAATAGAGTGTCTGTTCACCTTCGACATAGAAAGACTCGCCTTCCTTGTCGGCCGTACAGGCCGGCAGGTCGCTCTTGCTTGCCACCGCAGTCGTGTCCTCAATCAGCGTGTCCGTCACCGCAGAGATGGGCTCCACCTTCATGGAACTCGAACTGCCCGAATGATGGCCTCCGCTCGAATGCCCTCCGGAGTGCTCGCCGCCGGAATAGGCGATATCCCCGCCAGACGGATCGTCGACAGCGGAGTCTTCGGATGCAGGATTGTCAGAACCACAGCATACGAGAAAAAAGGCGAGCAGTACTAGGGGCCATGTCGTCTTCATAATGAGGAACAATAGTAAAATAAACCGGAATTACGGCTACATGTAGGCCGAATCGAGCCCCTTGACGGGCACATAGCGCCTGTTTCCGAGCTCGTCAATGATAATGGCGACCCCCGCGAGGTAATTGAGCCACTTCCCGCCGTCATGCTTCTTGAGGTTCACCTTGCCCTGCGTGCAGTAGACCACCAGCGGGACCATCACCTTGTCGTGCGAACTGAGCATCACGAACCGCTGCGTCGGGTCGTTGTACTTCGCGAGAAGCACATCAACAATCAGTTCCACGGAACGTTCGTCCAGCGCATAGAACGCCGCCTTGTCGCCAGACGTGTAGGCCCCCGTGTAGGCATACTTGGAAGTCAGTTCCCAGCCGCCACAATTACAGTCGGACTTCGCCTTGTCATTCGCTTCCTGGCTAAACGTGTACCAGTCGTCGTTGAGTTCGGGGAAAGTGTCACGCACGTCGGACTGCTGACCACGCCCCTTCGCGATGTATTCTACCGTCTGGTGCGCCCGCTTGAATTCGGAGCCGCCCAGCAGGAAGGGTTCCTCGAACTTGGTGAGTTTTTCGCCGACTGCCTTCGATTGTGCCTTGCCATTGTCCGTAAGCGAACCGCCCTTGCTCGTATCATCGCCACGTTCCGCATGGCGGAGCACGAAAATCACGCGTTCATTCGGCTTGATTCCTTCGTAGACATCCTTGATATCGGTAAAGGTCGACGTCGCCGACATTTGAACAAAGTAAGAGTCCTTCTCCACCTCGGTAGAGGGCACCCAAGCGTTCTTCGAAGAACTGTAAGTGTAGTAGCGGTTCTTGGTGAATGCGCCCTGGCGCACTTCGCCAGCCTTACCTTCACCGAACGCATAAACATCCTTCAGGGATTCCGAGGCAAGTTCTATGCCACCTGCGGCATTGCAGGCAAACCGCTCGGAGACCTTCGAAAAATCCGATTCGTCCGTAACAAAGTAGCGGCTCGCGACATTCCCCACGTGAAGCATCGTCCCCGCATTTTCGCTACTGCACTCGGGTATCCCGAGTTCTTTCTGGTAGAACAGGCGCAGGTACTTTTCGAAACCGGGAACAGACGGAGCCCGATCCGAAAGCCACTTGCGGACACCGGCAAAGGCATCTTCCGCATCCGCGCGCAGAGCCCAGTCGGCAACTGACGCACGTGCAGCCGAATCATTCCAGAGTCCGTCATCCGCAATGTCGCGGGCAAAATCTGCAAACGTAAACCCGTCGCCCACCGCCACGCGCGAAGAAACAAGCAGGTGGATGGCGAGGAAATGTGCAGCCACATCCTCTTCAGGCAAGTCGGTAAAATCGTCCATGTGGAACACACGCAGAACCTCTGTTGCCGCCTGCTCCATCGCCATGGCCAGGGGTTGCCCTGCAGCTACAAGGGTTTCGGCACGCGAAAGTTCAGCGGTCGAAACAAAATCCACTTTCACCGTATCGCTCAAAGACAAGTCACCCAATGCCGAAAGAGAAATCCCTGTAACCGCCGATGCACCCGGGAAATCGAGAGCGATACCATCGATTGACACCCTGACATAGGGCTTCCAGTAAGTGATCGGTAAAAAAGCCTCGATAACGGAAGCACTTCCAGAATCCACCCCGTTCGAGGAGATGCCGCTTTGGGTATCCAGATATTCAATCCTCATCGAGGAATTGGGCGACAGGCCGAATAACGCGGACACGCGGCCATCAACAGCAAGACGGCTAAGATAAAAGACGGAATCCGGATTCCTGACCCAGTCCGTATCGTGCGAAAGGGAATCGCCCGACACAAGAGTATCACCTACCGTAACCGTATCGGAGGTCTGCACGGAACTGCTACTGGCAAGAACCGAAGACGAATAAGAAATTGCCGGGTCCGGGGCATCAACCTTAAAATCAGAAGACGAGGATTCCGGAACCTGCTCGTCGGAAGAGGAATCCTGAACCTGTTCTTCGGGCGAGGCAGATGAGGAATCGCCGCCACAGGCAACAAGCCCGAAGGCCAGCGCACACACAAATGCCCAAAAAGTAGCAAGTCTATTTTCTTTTCGTGTACCCATCAAAACGCCCCATGAACGTACAAACGTGGAGTCACACACCCGTTCTAAAGATATAATAATTTTCTTACATGCGCAAAAATATGCCACAAATCGGGCATTCCAAATGCGAATGATGCGAAAGCCGAGCTTTCCTAGAGCATCTTCCCGGTTTCGAGGAAGCGGTTGTGCATCTCGAAGGCGCGTTCGAGCGCGAGCGGCAGGTGCCTGCCCTTTGCATGCTTCAGGCCGTATTCCAGGAAATCGGTCAGCGGTTCGCGGAAGTCGGGGTGGGCGCAGTTCTTGATAATGAGCCGCGCGCGGTCTTCCGAGGCGAGCCCGCGGAGGTCGGCAAGGCCCTGCTCCGTCACGAAAATCTGCGTGTCGTGTTCCGTGTGGTCCACGTGACTCACGTAGGGCACGATGCTGCTGATGGCGCCACCCTTCGCGACAGAGGGCGTGAGGAAGAATCCGAGGGCGCAGTTGCGGGCAAAGTCCGCCGAGCCGCCGATGCCGTTCATCATGGCCGAGCCGCACACCAGGCTGCTGTTCACGTTCCCGAAGATATCGGCCTCGAGGGCGGTGTTCATCGAGATGACGCCCACGCGGCGGATGATGTCGGGACTGTTGCTTACCTCCTGCTGGCGAAGCACAAAGTGCTTTTTCCAGTCGGCGGCGTTCTGCACGAACTCCTGCTGCGCGGCCTGCGACAGCGTGAGCGCCGTACCGGAGGCGACACCGAGCTTGCCCTTCTTCAACAGAGGGAGCACCGCCTCCTGGATGACTTCGGTAAACAGGTCGATGCGCCCGAGACGCTCGTCGTTCGCCATCGCGCAGAGGACGGCATTCGCGACCTTCCCGACTCCGCTCTGGTAGGCCATTCCCTTCGGGAGCCTGCCGTGCGATTCCTCGAATCGGATAAAATCGAGAATGCGTTCGCCGATATTGCGCGAAACGTCGTCGGGTTCTACAAACGGGGTCACCTCATCGTACGCGTCGTTCTCGACAATTGCGATTACTTTATTCGTATCAATCTTGACAAATTCGCTACCCACGCGGTCACCTGCGGAATAGACCGGCAGGGGCTTCGCATGCGGGGGCAGTTCCGGGAGGGCGTCGTCGTGCATGCCCACACAGCTCTCGCCCAGGCGGGTATTGAGCTCCAGGATGATTTTCGGCGCCATGTCGAGGTAGCAGACCGAATTGCCTCCCGAAGTAGAAAGGCACACGCGTCCATCGGGGAGAATTGCGCTCACTTCTATCACGGCGACAGTGGGCGCAGGGACTGCGCCCGTGCGCACAAGGTAACCCATCTTGCCGAGGTGCGCGTCGATATAGCGGATGCTCCCGTCGTTGATGCCCTTGCGGAGGCTCGGGTTGCTCTGGTAGGGCATGCGCAGCTTGAGCGCACCTGCGCGGGCCAGGGCCCCGTCGCAGCTGTCGCCGGTCGATGCACCCGCATAGAGCGTCACCTGGAAAGGCGTGCCGGCAGCGTGCATTTTTTCGGCGCGGGCGGCAAGCGTGAGGGGAACCGCCTTCGGGTAACCCGCGAGCGTAAAGCCCGAAACACCAAGAATATCGCCATCCTGAATCATCGCCGCGGCATCTTCCGCGGAACACTTCTTGCCTTCAATCCAATTCATATTATCAACCATTTTTCATTCTAAAATCAAGTCTGAATCCTTCGCGACCTTCGGTCACCCAGGATGACGCATCACTTCACATTCCACATTACACACTTCGCACCTACATCCGGAACACCCACTTCTTGTACAGCATAAAGCTCGCCAGCACGTAGACAATGTTCGCAACAATGTTCGCAAAGTACGTAGGCTTCATGAACTGCGAAATCCACACGGTAAACGACCTGCACCACTGCGCGTTCTCGAGCAGGTACGCAGTGCCCTCGAGCGCCGCGAGATTGAGCGCGTAGCTCAGCAAAAAGACAACGAGGAACCGCACGACTTCCGTCCGCTTGCGGTTATGGCTCTTGAAATTCCAGATGCGGTTCATGAGGTAGCTGTTGACGCCGCCCGCGACGAACCCCAGAAAGTTCGAGACTTCCTTGCCCCAGTCCAGCCACTGGTGCAACACCCACACCACGGCAAGCGTGATGAGCGTGTTTATGATGCCAATGGCATTGTACTTGATGAAATGGAGCACGGGTATAATATAGTTATTGGTCATTGGTTATTTCCATATACAAAAAGAGCACCTGCATTTGCAGGTGCCCTTAAGCTTTATCTCAGCAGTCTATTACTTTTCGAACGGAACGAATTCCACGCGACGGTTCTGCTTACGACCCTTCTTGGTGGAGTTGCTGGCAATCGGCTTGTCCGGACCGAAACCGACAGCGCGGAAACGGTCGGCGGCGATGCCACCCTTCTTCACAAAGTAGTCAACCACAGCCTGAGCACGCTTCTGAGAGAGAGCCTTGTTCTTCTTGGCGGAGCCGACGTTGTCGGTGTGGCCCTGAACTTCAAGGTTCACGTTCGGGTACTGCTTCAGGAGGTTCACGAGGTCGTTCAACTTGCCGTAGCTGTTCTTGGTGAACTTGGTGGAGTTCGTCTGGAACTCGATACCGTGCTTCAGTTCGTTGAGGTCCTGCTTCTTGTCGAGCGGGCAGCCCTTCTCGTCGACCTTCACGCCTTCGAGCGTGTAGGCACACTTGTCGAGGTAGTCGGCAACGCCGTCCTTATCGGTATCCATCGGGCAACCAACAGAGTCAACAGAGACGTCAGCCGGAGTTTCCTGGCACTGGTCAAGGCCATCGAACACGCCGTCCTTGTCGCTATCCTGCGGGCAACCGGTAGAGTCGACAGTGATACCCGGCTTGGTGTTCGGGCACTTGTCGTTGTCATCGGGCACGCCGTCCTTGTCGTAGTCCATCGGGCAACCGGTGTTGTCAACGGTGGTGCCGGCCGGAGTATTCGGGCACTTGTCGTTCACGTCAAACACGCCGTCCTTGTCGCTATCGGCCGGGCAGCCGGTAGAATCGACAGGCACGCCCTGCTTGGTGTTCGGGCACTGGTCAGCATCGTCCGGTACGCCATCACCATCGTAGTCGCCTTCGCAACCTTCAGCATTCACCTGAGCACCCTGCTTGGTGTTCGGGCACTTGTCGAGAGCATCAGCAACGCCATCCTTGTCAGCATCAGCCGGGCAGCCGAGAGAGTCAACCGGGAGGCCAGCCGGAGTGTTGAGGCACTTGTCGAGAGCATCGGGCACGCCGTCCTTGTCGCTATCCATCGGGCAACCGAGAGAGTCAACCGAGAAGCCGGCCGGAGTGTCGGCACACTTGTCGAGGTCATCCGTCACGCCGTCCTTGTCGGTATCCTTCGGGCAACCCGTGGTATCGACAGAAACGCCCTTCGGGGTATTCGGGCAGCGGTCGAAGGAATCTTCCACGCCGTCACCGTCGAAGTCACCTTCGCAGCCGTTGATGCCGACCTGGTGGCCTTCCGGAGTTTCGTTGCACTTGTCAATGCCGTCATACACGCCATCCTTGTCGGTGTCGAACGGGCAGCCGACAGAGTCGATGGTAGCACCTTCCGGAGTACCCGGGCACTTGTCGAATCCATCGAGAACGCCGTCCTTATCGCCATCGAGCGGGCAGCCGAGGGAATCAACCACGGCACCCTTCGGGGTGTTGGCGCAGGAATCCTTCTTGTCGACAACGCCATCTTCATCGGTGTCCTTATCCTTGCCGCCGAAGCGCCAGACGAGGGCGGCAGTACCGGCATAGCGCGGAGTCGGGACGTAGCCGTAGGTAACCTTGTTGCCACGTTCATCCATGTAGCGGACCGTGTAGAGGTTGGCCGTTTCCATTTCGTCCTTCATGTCGTAACCGAAGTTCTTGAGAGCGCGGACGGCAATGTCGAGGCCCATGGCAAAGTCGATGTTCCAGGGCAGGTGGAAGCGCAGACCCGGAGTAATGAGCATCGGGTCTTCGATGGCTTCACGCGGGTAACCCGTCTTCTGCACGCGGAATTCGCCGGAGTATTCTACGAAGGCATCCATCCAGGAGAGCGGGAGCCAGTTGATACCCGTACCGTAGACGAGCGTGTTGGCCTGACCGTCACCCGTTGCAAGCACGAAGCCCGCATGGGTGTTCCAGCGGATGGGGATGTTCTTCTTGGTGAGGTCCAAAGTGAACTCGAGGGTTCCGGCCATCGCAAAGGCGTCGGCAGAGAACGGATGGGTAACACCTTCAGCGTTCAGGTACCAGGCGTGGCGGGGGCGAGTACCCACGGAATTTTCACCGGTCGGAATATAGAAGTCGAACATGGCGGCAAGGCCGAAGATGCTCTCGTCGCTGAACGGCACGCCAACCTTGAACCAGAGATCAAGGTCGCCACGGCTCGTGGTCCACATGTCCAGAGCGCCGGACGGACCTTCGTCATCGTTTGCGTGGTCGTAGTAGAGCGGAAGGCTCACACCGACATCCAAGAAGTCGAGAAGACCAATCGCGGCATTGAAGTTGCCGGCGAGAGTCCAGTCCCACTGGTTGAGGTCATAGGTCTTGCCCTTGTAGGTGTAGAGGCCACCACGGGTAAGGGACCAGGAATCCAGAGTAATGTCACCACCCGTGCCAATGGAGAAATTCCACTGGCCAAGAGTACTGGCATTGTGCTGGTGGATACCGTCCACACCGCCCATCAACCCGCTTTGGGCGAAGGCCATGCTACCGGCAAGTAGAGAAAGAGCGATTGCTTTTTTCATCTATACTCCTTATTGTGTTGTTAATACTTCTTGTAGCCATAGTAGCCGTAGTAGCCACCATAGCCGTAACCCGAATGGCGTTCGCACTTGTTGAACACGAAGGCCTTCGGCAAAGGTGTTTCGGTACTGCGGTCGAAGGTAGAGAGCGCTTCCTGGATGTTATCCATGCTATGCGCCGACTGCTTCAGCACGCACAAAAGGTAATCCGCATACTTTTCGACCAGGAGCGCATCGCTGCACTGGAATACAGGCGGGGTATCAAGAATAATCAGGTCGTACTTCTTACGGAACGTGTCGAGGAACGTACCGAAGCGGTTCTTGTTCAAGAGGTCGCCCGGGTTCACCACGCGCTTGCCCGAACCGATGATGTGGTAATTCTCGCTAACCACCTCGATGTACTCGTCATCGAACTTTTCGGCACGGAGCATTTCGCAGAGGCCCTTGTGGCCCTTCTTGAACATGCGGCCACGGCGCAGGTCCATATCCACAAGCAAAACCTTCTTGCCCGACATGGCAAAGGAGCATGCGAGGTTCGTCGAGACAAACGACTTGCCCACGCCCTCTATGAGGCCCGATACCATAAGGACCTTCTTGCCGTCGGCAAAGAGCGAGAACTCGAGCGCCGTCCTGAGTGCGCGGACCGCCTCGGCAAACGGTTCGTCGGGCTTTTCGTGCACGACCGGATCGAGCACGTTGTTCTCGGTGCCCTTGCCGAGCATCGGGAGCTTTCCGTACACGCCGATACCTGTAGCCTGCTCGACCTCGGTACTGCTCGCGACACCGTTATGCGACATGCGGCGCACGAGCACGATGGCACAGCCAAGGAGGAGGAACGCCAGGGCGACACCGCCAAAAATCAGCTTGCGGTTCGGCTTCGCGGGCTTTATGGGCACGTAGGCCTGGTCCACGATACGCACGTTACCGACTTCACCCGCCTGCACCACGCGGAGCTGCTGGATGTTGTTCAGGAGGTTCGTGTAGAGCTTGTTGTTGACCTCGACTTCTTCCTGCAGGGAAAGGAATTCCTGCTGGGTCTTGGGGAGCTTGTCCGCCGCCTTCTTCTGCTTTGCGATTTCGCCGTAGAGCCTTGCCTGCTGCTGCTCGATGGTACGGACCGTCGGGTGTTCCGCCTGGAACAGGCGCAGGGCTTCCTGCTTCTTCTGTTCAAGTTCGAGCAGGCGCTGCTGGAGGCTCACGTCCTTCTCGAGGTGCACGCGTGTTTCGCCCGAGAGGTCGATGGTCCCGTTCGCATTGCGGAACGAGGTAAGCTTCTGTTCAGAGGAATCGAGCTTGGCCTTCACGCTCGGGAGCTGCTCCTCGAGGAAGTCGAGGGTCTTCTTCGCCTCGGCGCTACGCATTTCGATATTCTGCTTGAGGTAGGTATTCGCGATAGAATTCAGGATGTCCGCCACCCGGTCCGGGTAGGCGTGCTGCATAGAGACGCGGATAATTCCGGAATTCTTGCCCTCTTCCGAGACGCTCAGACCACCCAGGAGACCGGCAACCGCCATCTGAGGATGGGTCGCCCCCAGGAGGAAGGTCTGGCCCGGACGGGCCTTCATGGAACGCACGCAAATGGCAAGCGTATCACCCGCATAGGGCTGACGATAGGTTTCCCCGACCTCGCCCTTCAGCAACACGGCATCGTCCTCGCCCAGGAGTTCAAACTTGGTGGAATCGGGCAGCACGCGGGCCTTTATCTTGATTTTCGCCTCGGATACGGCACGCGGGATGCTCAGGAACTCGAGGTCCATGCGGCCTTCCCTGTGCAAAAGGCGGTCGACCTTGTCCAGCGGTACGGCCGAATAGCAGAGGCGCTGTTCCTCGACAACGGAAGAAAGCACCATGCGGCTCTTGATGAGCTGCATCTCGGCCTCGGAGGGGGTAGAAACATCCAGAAGGGCGCCCATTTCGCCAAGCGCCTTGGAAGACTTGTTGCCCTTCACGTCAACCTGCAGAAGGATATCGCTCTTGTAGGCCGGGCGCATCCACATGGCGGCGACACCACCCGCAAAAAGCCCCAAAAGAAGGAAAACCAGAAGGAATTTCCACTTCGTCTTCAAAAACATCAATATCTCGAGAATGTCGATCTCGTCATCTTCCTGCTTAGGAGCGACATTCTGCGATACATTATTATCCATCAAAAATCTCCAAGTCCTTATCAAACGTCAAGATACGTCCAATCCGGAAAAATACATTCTTATTACAAAAGCTAGCAAAAAAACAACAGGTGACGAGTATCACTAAGTATTCCTACCGTGATTTCGCCACACATCGCCCACAAAGATATTATCTTCTAGCCGCAACGCAACGGAAATTAGCGTAAAATCATCTAAAAAAACGAAATGCGAGCTGAAAACCCCATACTTTCGATACAGGACATCCGCCGGGACTTCAAGATGGGCGACGAGACCGTGCATGCGCTGCGCGGCGTAAACTTTAGCATACATCCAGGCGAATTCGTGACCATCATGGGGACCAGCGGCTCGGGCAAGTCCACGATGCTCAATATACTCGGGTGCATGGACCGCCCCACCTCCGGGCACTACATCCTGGACGGCGAACATACCGAAAAGCTAAAACGCGACGCGCTCGCACGCATAAGGAGCAAGAAAATCGGGTTCGTATTCCAGAGCTACAACCTGCTGAACCGCACGACCGCCATCGAGAACGTGGAACTGCCGCTCCTGTACAATTCCGGCGTATCGGCAAGCGAGAGGCGCCGCCGCGCCATCGAGGCTCTGGAAAGGGTCGGGCTTGCAGAACGCATGAACCACCTGCCGAACCAGCTTTCGGGCGGCCAGCAGCAGAGGGTAGCCATCGCGCGAGCCCTCGTGAACGACCCCGTGATAATCCTTGCCGACGAGGCCACGGGTAACCTCGACACACGCACGAGTTACGAAATCATGATGATTTTCCAGGAACTCAACCGGCAGGGGAAAACTATCGCCTTCGTGACCCACGAACCCGACATCGCGACATTCAGCGGGCGCACCATCACGCTGCGCGACGGGCTTATCAAGAAGGACGT
This sequence comes from Fibrobacter sp. UWCM, assembly GCF_900129735.1. Taxonomy (NCBI): domain Bacteria; kingdom Pseudomonadati; phylum Fibrobacterota; class Fibrobacteria; order Fibrobacterales; family Fibrobacteraceae; genus Fibrobacter; species Fibrobacter sp. UWCM. The sequence goes on from NZ_FQWR01000001.1 coordinate 337,848, forward strand.
AATCAACGAGAACGTGCAAGACGCGAAGGCCGCGTTCGAGGCCCTGCCGCCACCGGAAATGATTGATGATTGATAATTGATGATGGATGAATAATATTCTGTCACTCTGGAGCATCGTAGATGCGATAGAGTCCATGGATCCTATCGGTCGCCCTACGGGCTTCCTCCAGGATGACACCTCTGAGAGTTGCTTATGTCCCCACTTACTTTAGCAAAAATCGCAATCCGGGCCCTCCTCCGGAACCGCATGCGCACCTTCCTCTCGGTGCTCGGCATCGTCATTGGCGTGGCGGCAGTCATCGCCATGGTGGCGATGGGCGAAGGCTCCCGCATTTCCATCAAGGAGCAGATGACTTCGATGGGCTCGAACGCAATCATCATCATGCCGAACCGTGACAGGCACGGCGGCGTGCAGATGGAATCTAGCGAGATGCTCGAGGAAGCCGACGTGATTGCCATACGCGAGCAGGCGACATACATCGACGGGGTTTCCCCGATGGTCACTGTCGGCGGGCAGGCGATTGTCGGCAACAACAACTCCCCCACCACTCTCTCCGGGATTTCCGCCGACTACCTCAAGATACGCAACTACGAAATCGAGGACGGCGTGATGTTCGACGACGAGGCAGACCGCATGGCAAAAGTCTGCGTCATCGGGCAATCCGTCGTGAAGAACCTCTTCCCCGAAGGCGACCCCATCGGAAAGACGCTGCGCTACAAGAGCATTCCCCTGAAGGTCATCGGCACCCTGAAGGCAAAGGGCTCCGGCGATTTTGGACAAGATAACGACGACGTGATATTCACTCCGTACCAGACCGTAATGCGCAGGTTCTCGGCAACGACAAACATCCGGCAGATTTACGCGAACTCCATCGGCGAAGGGTATGCCGAGAAGGCGACCGAGGAGATCATGGGAATCCTGAAGGAACGGCGCAGCTGGACAAGGCCCACCGACCCGTTCCGCGTATTCACGCAAGAAGAAATGATACAGACCATCACGAGTACATCCGACCTGATTTCGCTAGTGCTCACGATTATCGCGGGAATTAGTTTGTTTGTAGGCGGTATCGGAATCATGAACATCATGTATGTTTCCGTTACCGAGCGAACCAAGGAAATCGGGCTCCGCATGGCAATAGGTGCACGCGGGCGCGATATCATGTTCCAGTTCCTGTTCGAATCCGTCATCATCAGCCTGCTGGGGGGTATCATCGGGATTGCGCTCGGGATTGCCGCCTCCGAGGTGGTAAAGAGCGTATTCAACATGCCTATGAGCGTTTCTATCACGAGCGTCGTCGTGAGCTTTGCCGTGTGCTTTGTCACCGGAGTATTCTTCGGATGGTACCCTGCAAGGAAGGCGAGCCGGCTCGACCCGATTGAAGCGCTTAGGTTTGAGTAATCGTTTATCGCCCGCACATTAAACGGCAGCGGGGCGGTAGCCGAGGAGGCGCATGCTGTAGAGCGCGGTTCCCTTGCTGATGCTGCGCACACCGGTGGCATACCCGAAGATTTTTCGCAGGGGGACTTCCGCCTTCAAAAAATGCGTTTTGCCGTCACCGCCGATTTCCTTCACCTTGCCGTCACGGGACTGTATATCGCCCGTAACGAGGCCCGCAAAGTTCACCGGGCATTCGAGCGAAAGTTCCATCACGGGTTCGTACAGCCGAACATCGGCGGGCTTGATGAGTTTCACGACCGCATCGGCGCACGCCTTCTTGATCATCGGGGGCAAGGCGCCCTCGGTCCATGTGAACTCGTGAACGATAAACCGCACACCTACCAGGGCGCCCTTCCCGAGCACTCCCACCTCGGTCGATTCCAGGAGGGCAGAACGCACTCCCGCCAGAATCTCGCGGGGGGCGGTCTCCAGGAATTCCGCAGAAAGCCGGATGTCGTGCGCCTCGCTATCGAGCGGGCTTGCCGAAAGCCTTATGGAAATCTTGTGCGGGCCAACCTGGAAGGTGTTCTCCACCGGGCCCACCTCGCGGCACAGGCGTTCCTGCCAACGCACCTCGGGGCTACCCGCGCGCACCTCGCAGCCGAACTCGCGCTTGAGGCGAGCCAGCAGCACCTCGAGCTGCACCTCGCCCACCGTATGCAGGTACCAGAAACCGCCATCATCCTTCTGCACGCGGAAACTCGGGTCCATGCGGCTGAGCGTATTCAGGCTCTTTTCTACATGCTGGTAGTCCTCGGAACCGAGGCACTCCACGCGGGTCTGCAACAGCGGGCGGTACTTCTCGCGGATGGATTGCGGTTCCGGCACATCCTCGTCCCGGGCATCTTCATCTTGCGGCATTCCTCTCAGGATTACACGGCGCTGTCCGTCCAGGCTTATTACCTGCCCGAGTTCCGTCTCGAACGGGGCGCGCATCGCATATATGTCGCCCGGGCGTATCTCCTCTACGGGCACGAGCAAGTTTGCCTTGAGCCTCGAGAATTCGAAACCCGCGGGCCATTCCTTGCGCTGCATCGCCGTATGGCTACGGAACAGCGAGATTTCGCCCACGCCCTTGAAATGCCGCAGGCGAATCACCTGACCGAGCTCGCCCGCGTTAAACTCCGGGACTTCCGGCAAAAAGAACGACAGGGCCGTAATGAGGCTGCGCACGCCGTAACCCTCGAGCGCGGAACCCGCGTAACAAAGCGCGTATTCCCCGCTCTTCGCAAGCGCCCTGAGCCCGCGCAAAAGCAACTTCGGGGCGACCGCCTTCCCGTCCATGGCAAGCTTCAGAATCTCGTCATCAAAACTGCTCGCGAATTCCACCGCCTCGGCATAATGCTTCTTGAGCTCGCGCGAATTGTCCCAGCCGTCATCGACGTTCCAGCCCTCGTCCACGACCTCCTCGCCCGTCTCGGAATGCACAAGCCTGCTCTGGCTCAGCACATCCAGAATGCCGCTCATCTTGCCCGCGGTATATTCGGGAAGGGCCATCAGAACCGGCCGTACGCCCAGCTGTTCCTCCACGTTGATGAGGGTCTCGTCCAGCGAGTAGTCGGGATTGTCCAGCTTGTTTATGAACAGGATTACGGGGACGCCCGCCTCGCGTAACTTGCGGAAGGCGGCGACGGTCTGCGTCTCGACACCGCTCGCGGCACTCACCACCAGCACGGCACCTTCCACCGCACCGAGCGCCATGTCCACCTCCGCGCCAAAATCCACGTGGCCCGGAGTATCTATGAAATTGAACCAGGTGTTCTTCCACTCAAAATGAGCGACGCCGCTCTCGATGGTAATGCCGCGTTCCTTTTCTTCGGGCATGTAGTCCATCGTGGCAAGGCCCTCTTCCACCTTGCCCGGCCGGCGCACCTCGCCCGCCGCAAACAGAATGCGTTCCGACAAGGTCGTCTTGCCGGCGTCCACATGGGCGAGAATTGCAATGTTGCGAATGGGCATAAGTTTCAATCTAGCAAAAAACTTTACTTGACGCAGCGGAGCGAGAACGCGAACTTTTTCGATTTCGCGGTGTAACCGAAGGCCATCGACTTGTTCGTGAGGTACCACACGCGAGCCTCGCCCGCAGGGATATCTTCCGACGTGTCGTCCGCTGTCCAGAAAAAAGCGAACTTCGCGAGGTTGCCGTACGTGCCGTCATCGAAGCGGTTGCCCGCAGGCATGGCAGAAAACTTGAGCGTATCGTTCCCGTTGGTGTCACCTTTCCAGCCGTAGTTTGTCTTCAATAGGTAACCCGCATTAAAATCCGCGCCCGCAGCCGTCCAGAGTTTCTCGAAATCTGCGTGAGTCGGCACACGGAAACCCGCAGGGCACGCCTTTTGCGCAACGTCCCAGCTGTATAGCCGCCCATAGGCCATGCAGTTGTTCTCGTCGTCATCGAGGCAAAAGCTCCCTTCCGCGTTATAGTTCAAGTTATCGCCCATCCAGGTAAGGCCCGCAATATTTACCACGCGGTAAACCTGCCCGTCGCGGGCATCCTTCACTTCGGATTTCTTCACCGCCTTTGCTGCCGTCCTGGCGGGTTTCGGGCTAGCCTTCGCCTTCGCGGGCTTCGCTACGGATAAACTCGCAAACGCAAACACAAGTACCGTTATCGCAAAAATAAAACGCTTCATGACCGCAATTATAAAAAATCGGAGCCTTCCTCGGGCATCACCATATCCGGGTCCTCGAGCACGAACTCATTTTCAACGGAATCCACCTTGCGTTCCGCTGTGGCATCAAGCGCTTCCGCATGCCCGCGGAGTGCTGCAAACGGGTGGAAAATCTTCGCACGGGCCTCCATGCTCATGCGCGGGTGCTTCATGAGGAAGTTCCAGTCGTCCCTCGGGTACGGCAAATCAATTATGTCTTTATAATCATCAATCATCAATTATGCCCTGTGTCCTCCTATCTGTCCGTTGCGTTCTATGGTCGTCGCGCCCTCCTGCAGGTCCATGCCCTTCACGATGGCGTTCTTGCCGAAGCGCTTCTTTATAAGCAGTTCCGCCTTCAGACGCTTCTTTTCGCGTTCCTGCTTCTGCACGTCGGTAAACAGGTCGAACCCGCGGTTCTTTTCGTCCACGATGTCCGTCGCGACCAGGTTCAGGCGGCGCACCGTAAGTTCCGGATTCACGATGCGGTCGAAAAGCTTCATCACAGCGTCGGCCATCACCGTCTGCGAACTCGTGTAGTACCCGATATTCGCCGTACCGTGCGCAGGCTTCGGCACCGTCCTTCCATAAAAATCCTGCACCGTCTCGCCGTGGTAGGTTCCCTTGTCCACGTTCTCGCGGTCATAACCCACCGTAAGCACGAGCCCGTTACATACAAGTTCATGTTCCACCAGCGCCATCGAGACGGTATCCACCATCTCGCGCACCACGATACGCGCCTTGTCGAACGGGTACGGGTCCTGTAGAACCTGCCCCTCGCCCGTACTGCGGCTGCGAGGTTTCGCCTTCCGGATATCTGCGATGGTGCACGGTTCGTAACCCCAGGCATGGTCTATCAGGATTTCCGCATTCACGCCGAGCATCTTGTAGAGCGCCTCGGGATTCTTGACACTCACGCGGGCAATGTCGCCCATCGTGCGGATGCCCCGCCCGCCGTTCAGGTAGCAGTTCTCTAGCCTCGCCGCTATGCCACGACCCACCTGCCAAAAGCTCGTAATCGGGCGATGCGACCAGAGATTTTTCCGGTAGCTCATCTCGTCAAGTTCCGCGATTCGCACACCGTCACTATCTGCTTCCACGTGCTTCGCCATGATATCCATCGCGATCTTGCACAGGTAAAGGTTCGTGCCTATCCCGCCCGTAGCGGTAATTCCCGTCGTGTTGAACACGTCCTGGATAATCGTCTTCACCAGTTCGCGCGCCGTCATCTTGTACAACTTAAGGTAGCGCGTCAAATCCAGAAAGCACTCGTCAATGGAATACGCGTGAATGTCTTCTGCGCTCACATACTTGAGATATACGTTGTAGACCTTCGTGGAGTACTCCACATATTTTGCCATCTGCGGCTTCGCGATAATGAACTCTATCTTTTCGCCCGTACGGCGCTCCACCTCGCGCACCTTCTGGTTCACCTCGAAGAGCCGCGCGCGCCCGGGTATCCCGTAGGCCTTTAGCGCAGGCGTCACCGCAAGGCAAATCGTCTTCTCGGTGCGGCTCTCGTCGGCCACCACGAGTTTCGCCTTCAACGGGTCAATGCCCCGGAGGATACATTCCACCGAGGCAAAGAACGACTTGAGGTCTATAGCAGCATACGTGCGGGAGAGCATGGGAGGGAATATAAAAAAAATGGCCAAATAACCCCATTCAGGCTTTACAATTCACGGGTCCAGGACGATAATAAAATGAAATTTCTAAATTGTACCCGAACAAAAGGATATACTATGGCCGATTGCAACGAAAAGAAAGAAAACCAGACTCCGGAAATGATGAAGAAGGCGGAAGAATTCCTCGCTTCCAAGCGCCGTATCTTCCTGTGGGGCGGTGTCGATGACGAGAGCGCCGAACGCATCGTGAAGCAGCTCCTGTACCTGGATTCCCTGAACCACGAAGACATCGTGTTCTTCATCAACAGCCCGGGTGGCGTGATTTCTAGCGGCCTTGCCATCTACGACTGCATGAACGCCATCCAGAGCGACGTCGTGACGGTCTGCTGCGGCCAGGCGGCATCCATGGGCGCCGTGCTCCTCACCGCCGGAGCAAAAGGCAAGCGCGTCGCATGGCCGAACGCCCGCATCATGATTCACCAGCCGCTCATCCACGGCGAGATTGTGGCTCCCGCAAGCGACATCCAGATCCAGGCCGAAGAAATGCTCCGCATCCGCGGCATCACGGGCAAAATCCTTGCCGAGACCTCGGGCCACACGATCGAGGAAATCGACCGCGACACCGAACGCGACAACTTCATGAGTGCCGAAGAGGCCAAGGCCTACGGCCTGGTCGACAAGGTCGAGAGCCTCGTCTAACGGCGCGTTAAAGGATTCTGGAAAATGGGCCTGTTTTCTGCCATCAAGAGCGGTCTTGCAAAGACGCGCGACGCCCTCATGGGCGAACTCAAGGGCATTGTCGGCGCGGGCAAGATTACCGACGACACGCTCGAGGAACTCGAGGAACACCTGATCAAGGCCGATGTTGGCGTAGAGGCCGCATTCCTCTTGACGGATGCTCTCCGCGAACAGGCGCTGGGCAAGTCGCTCACGACCGAGCAGGTGCTCGACATCATGCGGAGCGAGGCGGAACGCTTATTGAAGGACCCGCCGCCGTTCGAACTCAAGGGCAAGCCGCACGTGGTTCTCGTGATAGGCGTGAACGGCGCCGGCAAGACGACTACGATTGGCAAGCTCGCCGCACGCTGGATTAATGAAGGCAAGAAGGTGATGATTGCGGCCTGCGACACGTTCCGCGCCGCGGCCATCGAACAGCTGGAAACATGGGCGCAGCGTAGCGGTGCAGAATTCGTGAAGCACCAGGAAGGGAGTGACCCTGCGGCAGTCGCGTTCGACGCGTGCCAGGCCGCCGTCGCCCGCGGGTGCGACGTGGTGCTGATTGATACCGCCGGCCGCCTGCACAACAAGGACTACCTGATGGAAGAACTCAAGAAGATAGTCCGCGTGATGAAGAAGGTGAACCCGGATTTCCCGCACGACATGTGGCTCGTGATTGACGGCAATACCGGCCAGAACACCATCAACCAGACGAAGATTTTCAACCAGAGTTTCCCCCTGACGGGACTCGTGGTCACCAAGCTCGACGGGACTGCACGTGGAGGTGCGGTTCTCAGCATCGCAAGTTCGCTCCAGATTCCCATCCGCTGGATTGGCATGGGCGAACGCATCGACCAGCTGGTGCCTTTCAGCAAGGCCGAATACGTGGAAGGCCTTTTCGAGAACGCGCTGGAAGAGCAGCCTTAACGTCCAAGGGTTCCGGCGATGGCGAGATTCACGCAAGATACGGCGAATGAGGCGCGGGCGACCGCGTTTCGTTTTGCTTTTGCCGTGCTCGCCGCGTTCCTGCTTGCCGCGTGCAGCAAGGAAGATATCAAGCCCGACATGCGCCTGGTGGAGGCGTTTGTCGAAGTGCGCATAATCGAGCAGAACTACGGTGCGGAAGCGCCTGCGGCAAGGCTTGCCCGCCAGGCGACGCTCAAGAAGTACGGCTACACCACCGAAACGTTTACGCAGGCATGCGACGCCGTCCTGAACGACGACGCCATGTGGCTCCCGTTCGAGCGTGCGGTTACCGAGCGCATCGATTCGCTGCTGGGCATCCCGAAGCCGGTCAAGGATCCGAAGAAGAAGGGGGAGAAAAAGTGATGCGCGTTTCCCGTTTTGCGCCGGCCTTTGCCGCGGTCTTGTTCCTGTTGGCGTTCTGCGTACCTGCCGGTTTATCGCCCGCGTATGCGGCAGTCCCGAAGAAGAAGTCAAAAGTCCACTGGATGGACTACGCGGCAGCACTCGCGAAGGCGAAACAGAACCCGAAGCTCATCTTTGTCGACCTGTATGCGGACTGGTGCGTGCCCTGCCGCATCATGGAGGCGAACGTGTACAGCGATCCGACGGTAGCCTCGCTACTGAACAGCAAGTTCTATGCCGTAAAGCTCAATGCCGAGTCGCAAGACACGATTTCGTGTGACGGGGAGCGCAAGACGGTACAGCGTTGCTACTTCGACACGTGGGAATTGAGCGCTTTGCCCGCCTTCGTGCTCGTGGCGCCGAAAGGTCTTACTATATTGACGGTGACGGACTCCATGAGCCCCGAAGAAATGCAGTCTCTTCTTTTCAAGTTCCTTGTAAAGGAAGAGGAGTGGATAAAACAATGAGTGAAGAAGTAGTATTCTATTTGCGCGTCGCCTTCTGGGGGCTGTTTTTTCTGCTTGCGCTCTGCTACGTGATTTTCCCGGTGACGCTCCCGTTCGTGAGCGAACTCTTCAAGCGCCGCCGCCGCGATATCATTGAAAATTTTGATCTGCCTACGGTTTCGCTCCTGATATCGGCCTTCAACGAGGAAGGCGTCATCGAGCGCAAAATCCAGAACATCCTGGAAATCGACTACCCGAAAGAGAAACTCGAAGTCCTGATAGGTGACGACGGTTCTGCGGACCGCACCGCAGAAATTATCGCGCGATACGCCGACAAGGGAATCACCCTCGTGAAGGCCCCGAAGAACGCGGGCAAGGCGGCGATGCTCAATCGCCTGCAGAAGATTGCGAAGGGCGAGATTCTCGTGTTCTGCGACGCGAACACGATGTTCTTCCCGAACGTGGTACGCAAGCTTGTTGCCCCCTTCGAGGACCGCAAAATCGGGTGCGTCTGCGGCCACCTGATTCTTTCGGACAAGAGCGGGAGCATGCTCGGCCAGGGCGAAAGTTCGTACTGGGATTTGGAATCCGAAATCAAGAAGTTCGAGGGAATCCTCGACAGGCTTATCGGCGGCAACGGCGCTCTCTATGCCATCCGGCGTAGCCTCTACACGGAACTGCCCGTAAAGAAGAGCGTCATGGACGACTTCTTCATTACCACGAAGATTCTCCAGAAAGGGTACTTCTGCACGTTTGTCGCAAGCGCCATCGGCACGGAACAGACATCGAAGGAATCGAGCGGCGAGTTCCGGCGCAAGGTACGTATCGGGCGCGCGAACTTCAACTACCTGTGGTCTTACCTGCCGCTGCTGAATCCGTTCCGCCCGCTGCTTGCGTACCTCTTTTTCTCGCACAAGATTCTGCGCTGGTTCTCCCCGCACCTCATAATACTGCTGTTTATCCTGAATGCGCTTCTTCTGCCTTTTGGCCGTGTTTACCAGGTGTCGTTCGGGCTCCTTGTGCTCGCCTTCCTTGTTTGCGTGACGAAGGCGGTGCCGAGTGCATATTACTTTATGTCGATGAACCTTGCCCTGCTCAAGGGATTCTTCCTCTCGTTCAGGCGTGAAAAGAGCGGTGGCTGGGCCCGCGAAGCGCGCAGCGATGAGTAGTTTTAAATGTGAAGTGTGTAATGTGAGGTGTAAAATTGTGCGAGAAAGTTTTTAAAGTGAAGTTGGCATTTTTTAAAGCGGCCTTGTTGGCCGTCGCATTCGCGGTCATTCCGGCGAACGCCTTCACAATGGACGTGCAGGGCGGTATCACGAACCACGTGAGCGAACTCTCCAAGTTCAACATGAGTTTCTATGGCCACTGGTGGTTCCCTATCGACAAGATGACCTTTGTGGGCGTGGGCGGCGGTTACGAAGAACTTGACAACGTCGGCTACGTTCCGCTTTCTGCCTGCCTGTGGGTGCGCCTTCCCATCGGGCGGCAGGTGCTCCCGGTCGCTATCGGCGATTTTGGCTACATGATTGGCGAACGCCACCAGATGTTCTGGCGTGCGGGTGGCGGCCTCGATATCAAGAACGGGGACTACTCTTCGATACTCCTTACGGCGGGCTACCAGTACCTGCACCATGACGGGCACGGCTTCGTATACCTCCACGCAGGAATCCTCGTGGAAATCTAGAATCGCTCTTGCATACTCAAGAACTTAACTGGGATGTGCAAAATGCTCGGTAGATTACTTATCTGTCTTTTGCTTTTTATTTTCCTTGGCTGCGAAAATCGTGAAGACGGTTCTTGCCCGCCTCCCATTGACAGCGTGATGACAAGTCAATGCAAGCAGTGCTTGGATGACGAGAAGTCCTATTCGGCTTTTGGGTTATTCCTGAACCATTACTTTAGTCATTTTGACGACACATTTTCTTTAGACGATGATCTTGTGATTTATATGTACCCGGTGAATGAAGGATATTTTATGTATTCTAAAAACAAAGAAGTAAACAAGGTCTGGTCGAGCGTTTGCGGTGTGTACGAGAGCCTGTCCCCGGAACAGATGGAAAGGCTGAATAACATTGAAAATAATGTGAGGATTGTGACGCGAGAAAAGCCGTCAAAAAATGGACCAAGAATTTCCTTGTTCATGTGGAAGGGGAAAAGCAATAAGCATGCTTCATTAAAAGAAAGGTTTGAATATTTCCCGGGCAATGAAGAAATCAGAGGGGATGACAACATGTACAATTTCTTTGCGAAAGAAGTATTTGTCCATGGATGCAAGAAGCATCTTCTTACGACCTTCTGAATGATGAATAATTCATGACAAATAGAATAATCGCCATACTCGTCTTATGCTGCTCGTTTTCGATGGGCTGTTTTTATGATGATGCGTCCATGATTTTGTTTTCGAAGGATACGACCGTAGATTGCATCAAGATAAAGATTAGTTATACCAAACCCATGGGGAATTGCAAAAGCCTGCTTGTCGGTAAGTCTGTGCCCTCAAATAAAAAATGCAGTGATTCCGCGGTTGTAAAGGGCTCTGAAATACCCGTTTACGATTTGACAGTAAATGATACCCTGTACAAGATTAAACTGAAGCGGATATATTCTGCCGATACTTTGATAAAACGAGACGTGATAATTGATACGGTCGACTTGAAAGGAAACCGTCAATAAGATTGAAAAAGCCCCCTTGCGGGGGCTTCTTGATAAAGGTGATAAACGATTACAGCACTCCGTGAGCCGGAGACGACTCGTCTTAACGAGTCGTTGCAGGCGAGAGCGTGCGCAATCCGGAGTAATTTAATACCCGGGTTTAGCGCGAGCGGTCTTATAATACGCCATGCGCCTGGCGGGCAATCACGTCGAGCTGCTGTTCACGCGTAAGCTTGATGAAGCGCACCGCATAGCCGGACACGCGGATAGTGAAGTTCTGGTATTCTTCCTTCTCCGGGTGTTCCATCGCATCCTTCAGTTTCTCGACGCCGAACACGTTCACGTTCAGGTGGTGGCTTCCGGTACTGAAGTACCCGTCCAACACCTGCATGAGCTTTTCGGTACGTTCCGCGTCGTCATGCCCGAGGGCCGCCGGGTTGATGGTCTGCGTGATGCTGATGCCATCGAGTGCGTAGTCGTACGGGATCTTTGCTGCGGAATTGAGCGAAGCCAGGAGGCCGTGCTTTTCGGCACCGTAGCTCGGGTTTGCGCCCGGAGAAAGCGGTTCACCCGCCTTGCGCCCATCGGGGAGCGTTCCCGTCGCCTTGCCATAGACAACGTTGCTCGTAATCGTGAGAATACTGGTCGTCGGTTCGGAGTGGCGGTAGGTCGGGTTGTGCTTGATCTTCGCCATGAACGTCTTCAGGAGCCACACGGCAATGTCGTCGGCGCGGTCGTCATCGTTTCCGTAACGCGGGAAGTCGCCTTCAATCTGGAAGTCCTGCGCAAGGCCGGTTTCCTTGTCGCGGATGACCTTCACCTTCGCATACTTCACGGCGCAGAGGCTGTCGACCACGTGGCTGAAGCCTGCGATGCCGGTCGCGAACGTACGGCGCACGTCGGTATCGATGAGCGCCATCTCGGCGGCCTCGTAGTAGTACTTGTCGTGCATGTAGTGGATAAGGTTCAGCGTGTTCACGTACAGGCGTGCAAGCCAGTCGAGGTACAGGTCGAACTTGTGCACCAGCTCGTCGTAGTCGAGGTATTCGCTTGTGATGGGCGGGTACTCGGGGCCAATCTGCTGGCCCTTGCAAATCGCCTCGTCCTTACCGCCGTTGATGGCGTACAGGAGCGCCTTCGCGAGGTTCGCACGTGCACCGAAGAACTGCATCTCCTTGCCGGTCTGCGTTGCAGAAACACAGCAGCAGATGCTGTAGTCGTCACCCCAGATGGGGCGCATCGTGTCGTCGTTCTCATACTGGATGGCGCTTGTCTTCACGGAGATTTCCGCGGCGAACTTCTTGAAGTTCTCGGGCAGGCGCGGGCTGTAGAGCACGGTGAGGTTCGGTTCGGGCGAGGGGCCCATGTTCACGAGCGTGTGCAAGAAGCGGTAGTCCGTCTTGGTGACCATGTGGCGGCCGTCCTGGCCGAGGCCCGCAACTTCGAGCGTCGCCCACACCGGGTCGCCGCTGAACAGTTCGTTGTAGCTCGTGATGCGCGCGAACTTGACCATGCGGAGCTTCATCACGAAGTGGTCCACGAGTTCCTGGGCTTCCTCTTCGGTGAGGATTCCCTTCTCCATGTCGCGGTTGATGTAGATGTCGAGGAACGTGGATACGCGGCCCACGCTCATTGCCGCACCGTTCTGCGTCTTGATGGCGGCGAGGTAGCCGAAGTACAGCCACTGCACGGCCTCGCGTGCGTTCCTTGCGGGTTTCGAAATGTCGTAGCCGTAAATCTTCGCCATTTCCTTCATGCCCTGGAGCGCCTTGATCTGCTCGGCGAGTTCCTCGCGCTGGCGCACGACTTCTTCGGACATGTCGGTCTCGTCGGTAAGGGCCTTGTCGGCCATCTTCTTCTCGATGAGGTAGTCAATACCGTAGAGGGCCACGCGGCGGTAGTCGCCCACGATTCGACCGCGGCCGTAGGTGTCGGGGAGGCCCGTGATGATGTGGGCCTTGCGGGCTGCGCGCATTGCCGGGGTGTACGCGTCGAACACGCCCTGGTTGTGCGTCTTGTGGTAATCCGTGAAAATATGGTGCAGTTCTGCGCTCGGGGTGTAGCCGTAGTTCTTGCAGGATTCCTCGGCCATCTTGATGCCGCCGAACGGCATGAACGCGCGCTTCAGGGGCTTGTCCGTCTGGAGGCCCACGATCTTTTCCAAATCCTTCGTGCCTTCGCCGATGTAGCCGGCGGGGTGGCTCGTGAGCGTAGATACCACGTCGGTATCCATGTCGAGCACGCCGCCCTTCGCGATTTCCTGCTTCTGCAGTTCCTGGACCTCGTTCCAGAGCTTGGTGGTCGCGGCGGTCGGGCCCACGAGGAACGACTTGTCCCCGTCGTAGGGCTTGTAGTTCTTCTGGATGAACATGCGGACGTTGACTTCTTCTTTCCAGCGCTGGCCGACGAGTCCGTCCCATTCTTCTTTCACTATCATCTTTTACCTTCTTTTATCCTTATTCAAAAAAGCGATAACAAACTATTTATGAGTCCAAATCTACCAAAAAAGCGGTGGGGTCAATCCCCGAAAAATCGGCGCCTATCGATGTTTGTACTACATTGTAATTATTACAAATATACATAATAAATTATCAAAGAGCAACAGGAAAAATCAAATATTTTGCAATCTGTTGAGAGTCAATGAAATAACGCGTGCGACGGGAAAAGAATTCTGGTGGCGCGGGCGTTTTAAATACAGTTGATACACTTTTTACAGAACTTTAGCGTCTACGCGTGCGCGCCCCGTGAAAATAAGATACCTTTACGAACAGAAGAACTTGAAACCGCGAGGTTCCCATGAAAACGAAATTCATCTTGCCCCTGGTTGTCGCTGCCGCGTTTGTCGCCTGCTCCGACGACTCCTCCTCCACCGCCCCGGTGAATCCCGATCCGGCGCTCTCTTCCGACGCGCTCCCGACAGACCTGGGTTCCTCTTCGGACATGGCGGTCATTGACCCGACATCTTCTTCCGACATGCTCCTGCCGGAACTGTCGTCTTCCTCGGTTTTGCCCGATGTTCCTCTCTCTTCATCGGCAACTCCGTCGGCCGGCGGCATCGACCCGATTCCGCCCGCAGTCGATGGACCGTACGACCCGACCAAGAAATACACGTTCTACGGTGCGGAACTTACCGGCAAGGAACAGTTCCTGTACGGGCGTTTCGAAGCCCGCATGAAGATGGCCGCTACAAGCGGTTCCGTGAGCTCCATGTTCCTCAACTACGACCTCTCCTGGAAAAAGGGCGACGAGCCGTGGAACGAGATTGATATCGAGATTCTCGGCAAGGATCCGACCTCCTGGCAGTCCAATATCCTTACGCGTGAGGCCGACCCCTCCATTTCGGGCCTGACGGCATCGGAACAGATTCACGAATTCGGTTTCGACGCAACGAATGAATTTCATTTGTATGCAATCGTCTGGACTCCGGATTACGTTGCCTGGGAAATCGACAGCGTAGAAGTCCGCCGTGTCTCGGTAGGTGAACTTGTGGGCAGCCACGCCGATGCGGACCAGGTGAAGTTCCTTACGGAACAGCAGTCCCTCCGCTTCAACCTGTGGGCCTCCAAGACCGCTAGCTGGACCGGCAAGTGGGCTCCGGAAAATCTCCCCATCGAGCAGCATATCGACTACGTGCGTGTGTACGCCTACAATGCGGATACCAAGGGCTTCACCCTCTCCTGGCAAGATGACTTCGAAGGCGACGCTCTTGATTACAGCCGCTGGTCCGAAGGCAACTGGGAAATGGAGCGCGTGATGTACCGCGACCTGAACATCCGCGTGGAAAACGGCTACGCCAAACTCCGCCTCGACTACGAACTGTAGCTTTTAACAAAATTCGCTCCTCCTAATGGGACTCCCGGGCTTGTCCGGGGGTTCTTTTGCAAACGTCATCCTCGCGACTTTCTCGTCATCCTCGCGTAGGCGAGGATCTTTTTTTGCGTCATACCGAAGCCGTGCAACGCACGGCAAGTGTATCCACGAGGATTTTGAGAATGTCATCCTCGCGTAGGCGAGGATCTTTTTTGCGTCATACCGAAGCCGTGCAACGCACGGCAAGTGTATCCACGAGGATTTTGAGAATGTCATCCTCGCGAAGGCGAGGATCTTTTTCTAAATTTACCCCCGAAAAATAAAAGGGACACATTATGCCTACAATGACTTCTGCGCAGGTGCGCGAATCTTTCATCAAGTTCTTTGAATCCAAGGGCCACCTCTTTGTGCGTTCTTCGCCGGTGGTTCCGCATGACGACCCGACGCTCATGTTCACGAACGCGGGCATGAACCAGTTCAAGGCAATCTTCCTGGGCGACAATCCGAAGGGCTGGAAGCGCGTATGCAACAGCCAGAAGTGCCTCCGTGTTTCGGGCAAGCACAACGACCTCGACGTGGTGGGCCGCGACAACTACCACCACACCTTCTTCGAGATGCTGGGTAACTGGAGCTTCGGCGACTACTACAAGAAAGAAGCCATTGCCTGGGCTTGGGAACTTTTGACCGAAGTGTGGAAACTCCCGAAGGAACGCCTGTTCGCAACCGTCTATCAGGACGATGACGAAGCCTGGCAGATTTGGAAGGACGTGTCCGGCCTTCCGGATGACCGCATCATGCGTTTTGACGCCCACTCTAACTTCTGGGAAATGGGCGACACCGGTCCGTGCGGCCCTTGCTCCGAAATCCATTACGACCGCGGCGACCTCGCTACCCAGGCCGAAACGTTCAAGGACCCCATCAAGGGCGTGAACGGCGAAAACGACCGCTACATCGAAATCTGGAACAACGTGTTCATGCAGTACGAACGCGTGAGCGACGGAAGCTTGATTCCGCTGAAGTCAAAGAACGTCGATACCGGTATGGGCTTCGAACGTATCTGCGCTATTCTCCAGGGCAAGACCAGCAACTACGACACCGACGTGTTCACCCCGATTATCGCTAAGATTGCTGAACTCAGTGGCGTTCCGTATAACGATGGCGAAGCCGGCACCCCGCACCGCGTGATTGCCGACCATATCCGCGCTATTTCGTTTGCTATTGCCGACGGCGCTCTCCCGAGCAACGAAGGTCGTGGCTACGTGCTCCGCCGCATTCTGCGCCGCGCTAGCCGCTTTGCCCGCTTGCTCGGCCAGAAGAAGCCGTTCATTTGCCAGCTCGTGCAGGTGCTCGCCGACACGATGGGCGACGCCTTCCCGGAAATCCGCGAACGCAAGGAATTTGTTGCTTCCGTGATCAAGAGCGAAGAAGAAAGCTTTATCCGTACGCTGGACGCCGGCCTCGAACGCTTCGCCGGCATCGTGGCTGAACTCGGCGACGCAAAAACCGTGCCGGGCGACAAGGTGTTCCTCCTTTACGATACCTACGGATTCCCGCCGGACCTCACCGGCATCCTCGCCGAAGAAAAGGGCCTTACGATCGACGAAGAAGGCTACAACAAGTGCATGGAAGAACAGAAGGCCCGCGCCCGCGCCAACATGAAGCAGGGCATCAACACGATGGGTACCGAAGGCTGGACGCAGTACAGCGAAGAAAGCACCAAGTTCGTGGGCTACGAACTTTCCGCTTGCGAAACGAAGGTTGTGCGCTGGCGTGAAGACAAGGGCGTCCTCTCCATCGTACTCGAAACCTCTCCGTTCTACGCCGAAATGGGTGGCCAGGTCGGCGACAAGGGAACGCTGGTTTCTGCCGATTTGGAAATTGACGTGTTCGACACCGTGAAGGTGAACGACACCGCCCTCTGCCGCGGCAAGGTGAAGAAGGGTACGGCCAACGAAACGACGATGGGTGCCGTGTTCATGGCCACCGTCGATAACGACCGCCGTAACGACATCCGCAAGAACCACTCCGCCACCCACTTGCTGCAGGCCGCGCTCCGCCAGGTGCTCGGCACTCATGTGCAGCAGCAGGGTAGCTTCGTTTCGAACGAACTCCTCCGCTTCGACTTCAGCCACTTCAACGCGATGACCGCCGAAGAAATCCAGAAGGTGGAAGACATCGTGAACGCGAAGGTCATGGAATGCCTGCCGGTCAACACCCAGGTGATGGGCGTGGACGAAGCTAAGGCCAGCGGTGCCATGGCATTGTTCGGCGAAAAGTATGGCGATGAAGTCCGCGTCGTGAAGATGGGCTGCGCGGGCGATGAATTCTCCAAGGAACTCTGCGGTGGCTTGCACGTGCAGAACACCGGTAACATCGGCCTCGTGAAGATTATTAGCGAATCCAGCGTGTCCGCTGGCGTGCGCCGTATCGAAGCCGTCTCTGGCCGTGGCGCTCTCTCGCTGCTCCGCGCCGGTACGCAGATTCTCACGGCTCTCCGCGAACAGCTTCGCTGCAAGGACGCCGAAGTTCTCGACCGCATTCAGCAGAGCTTCGCCAAGACACAGAACTTGGAAAAGAGCCTGCAGTCCGTGAAGCTGGAACTTGCGACGCTCGCTGCTGCCGAACTCCTGAACGGCGGCATCAACGTGATGGGCGTGAACCTGTTTGTACGCGAACTCAACATGCCCGAAGACAAGTACAAGGACTTGCTGGACGGCGTTCAGAACAAGCTCGACACCGACAGCGTCGCCGTGATTGCGAACAAGGGCGAAGGCAACGGAAGCATCGCCGTGATGGTCGGCAAGAACGTTCAGGCCAAGGGCATCAAGGCCGGTGACCTCGTCAAGGACCTTGCCGCTGCTTGCGGTGGCCGCGGCGGTGGACGCCCGGACCGCGCTCAGGCCGGCACCAAGGAAGTCGACAAGATTGCCGGTGCCATCGCGAACGCCAACAACTGGATCCGCGCGAAACTCGGCTAATTGTCATCCTCGCGCAGGCGAGGATCTTTGTAGCCCTTTCTCGTCATCCCCGGCTTGACCGGGGATCTTTGTTTTCTCCCTCGTCACCCTCGCGCGGGCGAGGGTCTTTGTAGCCCTTTCTCGTCATCCCCGCGCAGGCGGGCGGACAGCACTTAGCACTTTAGTGCTTAGTGCGCGTGGCCACCACGGTGGGGATCTTTTTTACACCTTAAAGCCCGCATCCACCATGCACTTCTGCGCGAAGGCGTTCGCCTCGTCCTCTTTTTCGGGATAGTTGTGCGTGATTTCGATGTTCTGCAGACAAATTCCCTTCTTGCCGTGGTAAAGCACGTGCGCCAGCTCATGGAAGAACGTGAACCACATCGTCGCGCGCTTCTCGAAGCGGTCGTGCAGTTGGATTAGGGGAACGTCCTTGTACCAGCGGTACATCCCGTGAACCGGCGAACTCTTGAAGTTCTGTACGAACAGCACGCGGATACCGATTTTGCGGCACAGCGCCTGCAGGCCAGTCATGCAGTCGTCAACCACTTCCGCCTCGGGCGTCCAGTAGGTAATGCGCTTCTTGCTCTTCGGGCGAACCTTGTTGGCCGCCGCAAACGCGATGATTTCGGGGAGCGCCGCCTTCAGGTTCTTGCGGACCGCGGGCTGCCCCAGCTTTTCCATCGGGTCCTGGTCCGAAAGGATTTCGCCCCGACGAATCCATGCCGACATGGCATACGGGTCCTTGACATCGGCGAGCGAAATGCGGAAGGCGACCTTCAGGCGGGCATCCTTGTAGTAACTGTCCCACGCCTGCGGAGACGCCACCGCGAAGAACTTGAGGAGCGAAAGGCCCGATTTGTCGTCAGCCTCGTTTTTACCGCGCCGCACCCAGTCGCGCACGCCAAGTTCTTCGGGAAAAGACTTTCTCCAGAGAGGCTGGTCCGAAAGCGAAGCCTTCACTCGTTCGCGAGAGAGAAATTCGTCGTGCGACATCTGACGACGCAGCCAATAATCTGCCGGAATTTCCGTAATCACTTCCAGCATTATCGCCACATCCGGCGTTATGCGACTATTGCCCTGCAAAATGTCATTTACCGCCTTGGGCGTATAGCCCATGCGGGCCGCCAAATCGTTGGCATCGAGGCCCATTTCTTCGAGTTTTTCCGCCAATTCGCTTCCCGGCGAAGGCACATGCCACAATTCAATCTTATTTCCGTTCATACTGCCACCTATCCGTGATAATCTACAATTTCTAGCATTTTTGCAATTCGTTCGTTCGCCCACACAATTTGCGCAATCGGCCCCTCGTTCGTACTTTTAAAAATCAACCGGTACGGCTGATCCAAGTCGCAAGCCCATTGGCCAGCACGATTGCCAACCAAATCGTGATAATGCCCCGGCAACCCCCGCAAAGATTCAAAATTTGCAGCATCACTAATTTGAGCCAAACGGTCAACATAGCGTTGTGCACGCCGTTGCCCAAGCGTTTTCAACGCGTACGTCTTGTCCGTAGCGCATTTTTTCAGTTTCTTATCTTCAAAAAGAATGTGCATGCCAACCTCATTATTTTACTACACCTACAATATACATTAAAATTTTAATAAATGCAATAGGTACATTATTTTTTTAAATTTCACACTCGCAGTTCAGGCCCTTGACAGCAGGATTACGCCGAGTATAGATTTATTCTTGCTAGTGCAAAAAAAGCAAAGGAGCAAATTATGGGAAGGAAGCCGCGCATCAATTCATTCATCTACACATATGGCAAATTCGGGAAAGGATTTCGGGAAATCCTGGACACCGAGAATAAATTCCTGTACTCACACGGACGCTATCCGACAAAAATCGTAGCAGAGGACCTGCCCGAAGACTACATAAAAATTCATAGTCGCACGCTTTGGTATATGACGGGTTTCCTCAAGACATCGGGCGTTGTCGATATCCAATACAAAATGGCGAAGCTAAACCATCTGTTCAAGGACGATTACGTCTTTATTTCTTACAAAGAAAAACTGAAGGTTGAAGAAGACCGATTTGGTTTCATAGACTATGTCAATTACGACGCATGTTTTTGCGGGCCCGACATCCTAGATATCGCCCACGCCGTTGAGAAATATTCACATCTTGACATTTCGCACATTCGAAAGGGAATGAAGGAAAAAGTACGCTGGCTAAAGAAAAACGAACCCGATTTTTACGAAACATGCTTTCACGGAAACGACAAGAAATTTTTGAAAGAAATCGATAGCAAGTGGTGATTAACCTACACCGCGACCTTGAATACGATACCACCCGTCACGTAACGGTGGATGATGGAATTGATGAGCGTCTGGTAAGGCATGCCCGCGGCCTTCGCCATTTTCTTGATGCCATTTAGGTCATCAAGCTGCATACGGATGGTAATGTTCTTCGCCGAAGCAGACATAATGTCAGCCCGAATCCGTTCTTCCTCCTCGTGCGAAAGCGGAACTGTTTCGTCATTTTCCACCGCTTCCATCAAAGCGCGTTCTTCGTCATCAATCGGCTCATCTATAAATTTCGAGTTCGCCATTTTCTAACCTCCTCTGATACAAACGGCTTTTGAAAGCTGTTTTGAGAAAATATGTTCCATCGTTTTCCTCAATAAACGGAACGCAATGAACATACCCATCAACAAGAACAAGAAACATCCTTTGACCCTTATGTTCTGTTTGGTTATTAACCATCCTAGTGATAAACCGGCCCGCAAGGATTTCTTGCCTTACTGATTCCATATCGATGTTATGCTTCTGCTTGACCACGAGAGCTTTCTCCGTATCAAACCGCACCTTCATCTCTATATTTATAATATACATAATTTACAAATCCCTGTCAAGTTTAATTCAATCTTTTTTGCCCCGCGAATGATGTTACATCCGCGACTTGAGCAGGTCTTATAAGGGGAATTCTAGGCTTCTTGACAAGCAACGCCTCTTTTTCATTCATCATTCACTCCTCCCCGCAAACAGGCTTGAAATTGCGGGTCTTCAATTTTTTTTCGCGAGTATCGTCTACTCACTTGTGCACTAAATATAATTTCTCAGGGCATCATTGTCAATAGGTTCGCGACAATTTTTTGAACAGCCCTCCCGGCAGCCCCTTTATGTCCAAGCAAGTTTGGCCGCGGTGAAGGCAGAACCGTGTTGTAATAGTAATTTCACTGTTTGCGATTACAACAAACAGAGTCCTATAATTGAACGCCGAAAAATTCGGCAACCTTCTTGCAGACAAATTCAATGTCTTCGGTTTTTAGACCATAGAACATGGGCAAGCGCAGCAGGCGGTTGCTCTCGCGGGTGGTGAACCTGTCTTCGCCGGCAAAACGGCCGTAGCGCTGGCCCGCAGGTGAACTGTGCAGCGGCACGTAGTGGAATACCGCTAGAATACCGTTGTACACCAGGTGCTTGAGGAGCGCCGTCCGCGTCTGCAAATCTTCCACCTTCAGGTAGAACATGTGCGCGTTGTGTACGCAGTGCTCCGGAATGTACGGCAGTTCGAACAGGCCCTTCGCGGCAAACGGCGCAAGCAGTTCGCGGTACATATTCCAGCTCGCCATGCGGTTGTCGTAAATCTCGTCGGCGCATTCCAGTTCCGCATAGAGGTATGCGGCATTGAGCTCGCTCGGCAGGTAACTCGACCCGAGTTCCACCCAGGTATACTTGTCGACTTCGCCCCTGTGGAACTGGCAGCGGTTTGTACCCTTCTCGCGGATAATCTCGGCGCGGTCGCAGAACTTCTTGTCGTTTATCAGCAATGCGCCGCCCTCGCCCATGCTGTAGTTCTTGGTCTCGTGGTAGCTGTAGCAGCCGAAATCCCCGAGCGTCCCGAGCGCCTTGCCCTTGTAGGTGGCCATCATACCCTGCGCGGCATCTTCCACCACAAACAAATTATGGCGTTTCGCAATCTCGTTTATCTTGTCCATCTCGCAGGCCACGCCCGCGTAGTGCACCGGCACAATCGCCTTCGTCTTCTCGGTAATAGCCGCCTCGACCAGGTTCTCGTCCAGGTTCATCGTGTCGGGGCGGATGTCCACGAACACGCACTTGGCCCCCTGCGAAACAAACGCGTCGGCAGTAGAGACAAACGTGAACGAGGGCATAATCACCTCGTCGCCGGGCCCGATGTCGCAGAGCCTGGCCGACATCTCAAGCGCATGCGTGCAGCTCGTGGTAAGGAGCGCCTTCGCCGTGCCGGTGTGCTTTTCGAGCCACTCGTGGCACAGCAGGTTGTAGGTACCGTCACCGCAAATACGGCCGCTCTCGACGGCCTGCTTCACGTAGTCAAGTTCTAGCCCCACGAAGGGTGGCTTGTTGAAGGGGATCTTCATGATGCAGAAAATATATATTTTTCGGGCATAAAAAAGATATATTGTCCATACCATGAGTTTCAAAAAGAAAATGCTGCTCCTCGGGGGCAGCCACGCCGAAATCCCGCTAATCCAGGCCGCGCAGGCGCTGGGCTGGTACGTGATAACCACGGGCAACAACCGCGACGGCCTCGGTCACCCCTACGCCGACAAGACTGTGTTTGCGAATTATAGCGACAAGGACGCCATGTTAGAACTGGCGCGCGCCGAGGGCGTGCAGGCGGTTTGCTCCGGGTGCAACGACTTCGCGCTGCTTTCAACAGTGTATGTTTGCGAGAAGCTCGGTTTGCCAGGGCACGACAGTTACGCAACAAGCCTCGAAATTCACCACAAGGACAAGTACCGCGCCCTTGCCACGCGACTCGGCATTCCGACCCCGCGGGCACTTACAGTCGCCGTCGCGAATTCGGAGAACGACGCTGGTCTAAACTGCGCCAACTTCGACGCAGCCATCGCGAGCCTCACCTTCCCCATCATCGTCAAGCCGGTTGACCTCACCGGCGGCAAGGGAATCCACCGCGCAGCCAACCTTGAAGAGGCACGAGAGGCCTACAAAGATGCCTGCAGCCGCACACGGCAAGACCACATCGTGGTCGAGGAATTCGTGCAGGGTACGAACCACGGTTTTTCCGCCATGCTGGTGAAAGGCAAGGTCGCATTCGCATTCGCAGACAACGAGCAGTACTACATCAACAAGT
The DNA here is from genome assembly GCF_900129735.1 of Fibrobacter sp. UWCM. Lineage (NCBI taxonomy): Bacteria > Pseudomonadati > Fibrobacterota > Fibrobacteria > Fibrobacterales > Fibrobacteraceae > Fibrobacter > Fibrobacter sp. UWCM. The sequence continues at coordinate 360,600 of NZ_FQWR01000001.1, forward strand.
ACCTAGTAAGCGGGGCCAACTCGCCGAGCACATCGGGCAGCGAGACTCTTGCGAAACTCCGCGACTACAGCGAACGCATTGCGCGTGAACTCCACCTGGTCGATGGCATTCTGCATATCCAATACATCGAGAAACCTGACGGCACGCCCGTCATTATCGAAATCTGCAGGCGCCCACCCGGAGATTTGTACATCAAGTTTGTGAAGTACGCGACGGGAATAGACTACCCGAAATTCATCGTGCTGGCCGAAACCGGCGAGGACATTTCCGGCATCGCAGACGTACCCACGCAAGGTTTCTGGCTCCGCCACTGCATTATGGCTGACCGTCAGGCCGGCGACATACTTACTGACGGCGACGCATCCCCTGCCAGCGATAAACGGTGCCAGGGCATTGTTCGCGACGTCACCTTTTCACCTGAAATTCAAAGCAACATCGTCGAAAAATTCCTGTGGTACAAGCCCGGCGATGTTGTTGCAGACAAACTAACATACAAGGCGGGGATCGTATTCTTCAAATTCGACACCCTCGAAGAAATGGCAAGCAAGACCGCCCGTATGACGGATTTGGCAAAAATCGTACTAGAATAGGCCTTTATTCCAACTCAAAATACTGATTTTTAGAGCATTCAGGCCCCCGCACTGAGTAAATATCCTATATTCAAGATGATGAAAAAGGAACCTTACCAGATTGCGTTTATCGGCGGCGGTATCAACTCGGCCATCGGCGAAGTCCACAAGGCGGCAAGCCAGATGGACGGGCACTTTGAGCTCGTAGCGGGCGCATTCAGCACCCACACCGAAACGAACAGCGAGACCGCCCGCACCTGGGGCGTCGCCGCCGACCGCACCTACGGCAACTACCGCGACCTGCTGCAGGCCGAAAAGGGCAAACTCGACGCAGTGGTGGTGCTCGCGCCGACCGACCTGCACAAGGATATCGTGATCGACGCGCTGAACGCAGGGTTCCCCGTGATTTGCGAAAAGTCGCTCGCCACGAGCGTTGCAGAAGGCGAAGCCATCGCGAAGGCCGTCGCCGATACAAAAGGGTTCTTCTGCACCACGTACAACTACACCGGCTACCCGATGGTGCGCGAACTCAAGCAGTTTATCGCCGACGGCAAGCTCGGCAAAATCCAGCAGGTGCAGGTAGAAATGCCGCAAGAAGGCTTCATGCGCTTGGGCTCCCATAACGAGCCGCCCAAGCCACAGGCCTGGCGCCTCAAGGATACCGTGATTCCGAAGATTTCGCTCGACCTCGGGAGCCACCTGCACAACATGATTTATTTCCTGACCGGCGAACGGCCCGAACACATCGTGGCCGACCAGACCACCTTCGGGCTCTTCCCGCAGATTGTGGACAACGTGGGTGCGCTCGTGCAATACACGAACAACGTGCGCGCGCAAATCTGGTTCAGCAAGACGGCGCTCGGCAACCGCAACGGGCTGCGCATCCGCGTGTACGGCAGCGAAGGTAGCGCCGAATGGTTCCAGCTGGAACCCGAGACACTCAAGACGTGCGACCTGCGGGGCAACGTGAGCCTGCGCGACCGCACCGGCGATGTGAAAATTGCGAACCAGCAGCGCTACAACCGCTTCAAGGCGGGGCACCCCGCGGGCTTTATCGAAGCCTTCGCAAACTACTACAAGGACATCGCCGACTGTCTCAAGCAATACTTTGAAACCGGAAGCTTTACAAGCCAGTACGTTTGCGGCATCAAGACCTCGCTCGAAGGCCTCGCCATGATGCAGGCCGCCGCGAAGTCCGCACAAAGTAACAAGTGGGAATCCGTCCAGCAGAGGTTTTAGATGAAACTCTCATTCGTAATTCCCTGTTACCGCAGCGAAAACACCATCGAGACCGTGGTGCAAGAAATCCGCGATACCGTCGCGACACGCTCCGGCACCGACTACGAAATCGTGCTGGTGAACGACTGCAGCCCCGACGGCGTGTGGCAAGTCATCAAGCGCCTCGCCGCAAACGACAACCACATCAAGGGAATTTGCCTTGCGAAAAACTTCGGGCAACACAGTGCCCTTATGGCAGGCTACGGGCAGGCCACCGGCGACTACATCATCAGCCTCGATGACGACGGTCAGACCCCCGCCAGCGAAAGTTTCAAGCTTGTAGACAAACTAGAAGAAGGCTACGACGTTGTTTACGGCTACTACGAGCACTCCGCACAGCACCTCTTCCGCCGCTTTGGCACGTGGGTCAACAAGAAAATGGCCGAAGCGATTATCGGCCAGCCCAAGACGCTTCGCACCACCAGCTTCTTTATTATGCGCAAGTTCATCGTCGATGAAATCGTGCGCTACCCCCACCCCTTCGCTTACATAAGCGGGCTCGTGTTCCGCGCCACCAAGAACCTGGGCAACGTCGAAGTCCAGCACCGCCGCCGCATCGAAGGCGAATCGGGCTACACCATCGCAGGCCTAATCGGGCTATGGATTAACGGCTTTACCGCATTCTCCGTCAAGCCGCTGCGTGCCGCTACCTTTATCGGCGTTATCTGCGCCCTCGTCGGCTTTGTCGCAGGCCTCTACGTCGTTTACCAGAAATTCCTCAATCCCGAAATTCCCGTAGGCTACACAAGCATGCTCGCCACGCTGCTGTTTGTGGGTGGCATGATCATGCTATTGCTCGGGCTTATCGGCGAATACGTGGGCCGCATCTACATCAGCATCAACCAATCGCCGCAATACGTGGTGCGCGAGCGGACGTTCTAAGGGTAGCAAATGGCCGCGGCACAGACAACTGAATGGACCACAGTCATCAAGCCGAAATCGAGCCTGCTCTCGGTTGACTTCGGCGAAATTTGGCAGTACCGCGATTTGTATCGTATGTTCGTCAAGCGCGATATCGTCACGTGGTACAAACAAACTATCCTCGGCCCGCTGTGGTTTTTCATTCAACCCATCATGACCACCATCATGTTCATGGTCGTGTTCGGCGGCATCGCAAAAATATCGACAGACGGATTGCCGCAACCGCTCTTTTACCTCGCAGGCATTTGCCTGTGGACCTATTTTTCGGAATGCCTGAACCAGACGAGCAAAACCTTCATCGAAAACGCGAACATGTTCGGCAAGGTGTACTTCCCGAGGCTCGTGGTGCCGCTCGCCACCGTCACGAGCAACCTCGTGCGACTCAGCATCCAGATGGGGCTATTTTTCCTGGTATTTGCGTACTACCTGATTTTTACGGACGCGCCTGTGCATCCTAATTTATACGCACTGCTCACGCCGGTGCTCATACTGCTCATCGCTGCGCTCGCCCTCGGATTCGGCGTGCTGTTCAGCAGCCTCACCACCAAGTACCGCGACCTCACGTTTTTACTGAGCTTTATCGTGCAGCTTTGGATGTACGCAACGCCCGTAATCTACCCGCTCAGTACCATCGAGAACCCGCGCCTCAAAATGCTCATGCAGGCAAACCCGCTCACCAGCATCATGGAAACGTTCAAGTTCGGCATGCTCGGGGTGGGCGAATTCAGCTGGGCAGCCCTCGGCTACACCGCAGGCTTCGCCGTCTTCATCCTTGCGCTCGGCGTTGTCGTGTTCAACAAGATACAGAGAACGTTCATGGATACGGTGTAAGCAATTCCCGCGCAATCTCTTCGCGATGGTTCTCGCGAACACCACAGTCCTTCGCAATCTCGTTCCAACAAGCGACCGCGTTTTCGACTTGGTCTATGATTCCCGCATACTTGCGGATTCCAATGCGTTCAGCCACAGCCTTGAGGTCGTCGCGCGTAATATTTTCCTGTTTCATGTTCACGGACATCTGATGACGATTTATCCAGCGGCTCCTCGGATTATTAGCGTAGCACAGGTCGTATGCGGGTGCCAATTTCCAGGTTCCATATTGGTCCATCAAGAAAGATATGTTCTTGGTGTGGTCGTCATTGTTCTTTGCCAAAACATTAAAAACCATACAGCGAAACACGTCCTCGTCGGCCTTGGCATCGAGCCCGAGCTTGCGCATAGCGGCAAAGGCATCCTCATAGGAATGGCGGGCGTCACGGTCCAGGTGGGTCAAGGCGGCAAGCGTCTGCATATGCAGCTTGGAACCATCATCCGTGCGGTCAAAACGCTTGGTCATAAAGTGGCAACCACTGCTATCTTCAAGAATGCGACTCTCGCTCATGCGGATTCCGGCTCGTAAAGCCATCTTATAGTAGGCGTATTCAACGTTGCCTATTCCGCGGGGAATTTCAGTAATGCTGTCGTGTTCGCTGTAACTTACGCCGTCGAACTTGAGCAGCCAATATCCAAACCCTTTTGGCGCAGTAACTTGGCCACTGCGCACCTCACCCGTAGATTCGTTATAGGCAATTATCGCTTTTGGTTTTGCGCCACCAGCAGAAGTTCCAACTCGCAAAATATCGTACAATGTCTTGTCCTGTTGGACAAGCTTTTCCCGAAATTTTTCACGATCCCGGAAAACACTCTCGGCCAGTTTCACGAGATCATCCACAAGAATTTCCGTAGATTCGTCAAGCCCCGGCGTAGACAAACAGGGCTCAAACTCCAGTGCGCCCATGGAACGCTTGCCGACATAGCACAGGCGTTCCAGCGGAGTCACCGTCTCTAGCGGGTGACCCATAGTCTGGAACCATTCCGAGATAATCTGGTCGCCGAACTTATCCGGAAGCGAATCCGCAATGAAGCCAGGGAGGCCGCGAAAGCAGTTGTTCCTGTTCTCGGCAAAAGAGAAAACGCCCTTCGTCACAGGCATCTTTATCGGGGACACCGGCAACGGATTGCGGACAAAATTGGGCTCATATTCAAAATAGGCAATACCCCGCGAAGCATCCCACGATAACGCTCCGACAGGCTTACCCCACAAGTGTACATTTACGACAAGTTCACTCATTTGGCCTTACTCCGTTTGATACGCCGAATCTTGCCGCCTTGTAACTTGCGCAACAAGAGGGGGCTTACGGGGGGCTCCGGCAGAAGTTGTTCTATGTTCTCGAGCATTCCTAGGGAACGCAACACGCTTAACAGGATTTGTACGGATACGGCACCCCCGCGTTCCATCTTGGCGATTGTTCCTACGCCTACGCTGGCGGACTCCGCCAGTTCGGACTGCATGAGCCCTTTGCGCAGACGGTATTCCTTGAGCCTTGCTCCCATTTCCCTCAAAATGGAGGGTGTCGACATTTCGTTCCACATGGTTAGAAATATATATAATAATCATCACAAAAAGAATGATTATCATAAAAAATAGTGATAAAAACGCTTTTTGTGATAGTTATGCGTTTTTTTTTCGCACGGCCCTCCCGGCAGCCCCTTTTAATCTATATTACTCAACAAGATGACCGCGATCGAGTTGCAGAAACCCTCATCGCTCGGCCATGTCCGGAACCCGAAATATTAGTGGTGGACAGCATCCCGAAGGGCAGACTATTTGGCGACCTGTCCCTCAAGATGACTCTCAAGATGTCCCCCAAGAATTGTTTAAACAATCCGTTGTTAGACTCAATTTTTCAAAGCACTTCTGCACACCTCAGAAAAAGTTCTTCCTGCCGTAAAGACATATTCCCTTTGGTAGTTCCCCCAACGCTGCTTCATACTCTCATCGGATTTTATCTCTTCCACAATTTCCTCAAATCTATCAAGCAACTTCAAATTATTGCGACTAGCCATCGTATTGCGCAATGCACTTTCAAGAACATTCTTATCAATATTCTTTTTATACCTATTCCACAACAAATCAATATCATAAAAATCTCTTGAGCGAGTGTTTAAAACACCTCTAGAAAGCACGGCGTCCAACTTTTCTGCCAGTAACGTTTCCAGATTATACGACAACAGTTCGTAATCTCCATCATCAAACATTGACCAAAATAACTGAAGGACTGGCTTAGGCGTAATCGCATCCCCTGTCGTAACATCAACATAAAAAGGAACCGTCATCGGAGAAAACGAAGCCATCATATACGCCCGCAATCCGGGATAGGAATCCGTTTCGCGAATGCTTTCGATTCTATCAAACGAAAATGAAAATCCGTCTTGCAAATCGACTGAGCATATAGACAACAAAGTCTCTTTTAGCGTTGACGGATCGACGCTGAACCCAGTAGCCGTCGCATCAATATCCATCGTCGTTCTTTTTGCAACGCCAACAAGCGAGGATGTCAAAAAGTTACGCCAGATTCACAAGCAATTTTCTTTATGGCGGCTTTTAGTTTAGCGGCATTAGAAAAACTCACAGCAGAATCTCCATATAATTACGAACACGCTTTTCTACATGAAGAATCCTTGCATAGTGCATGAGTAACGCAATATCTTTCGCATCACTTCGAGCGTATTCCTTGAAGGCATGGTTCATTGATTGAACGTCATCTCCACGGACAATGTCACAAAGAGTCCGCTCGATATTATAGCAACGGACCACATTGCCATAAGGAGAAAGAACGTCTTGTACGCCTAGGTCATAGCGTTCGGCAACAACAATCTTGCATTTTATTCCGTTTTGCTTGGCCGCGCTTACGTTGTAACCTTTGGGAAAAGTCATATAAAGCGAATACGGAATACGGTCCGTTTTTTTCAGAAGATATAGGGCAGTGCTTCCAGAAAAAATCCCTTGCGAGTAGGTATGTTGCCAAATGGCAAATTCGTCTTCGAGCTGCCCAGGCAAAAAATAGACACCCCGAGCACCTTTGCTCAGCCTTCCGGCCGCCACACATTCTGCCAATGCGCGACGCTGAAGCCCCGCCTTGGAGACGGACGATGCCGTGACCATGCCGTTGTTCTCACCGGCCATTTCTATGATTTTAGCGCAATCGTTCATAGACGTTTGAACATTTATGTAGACTCTATTATTTAAAATATACATAAAAATTCACTCTCGGTCAAGTTCGACGTCGTCTTTTCCGAAAATAAAATAGAGGAAGCATAAATATCCTTACATTTCTTCATCTTCACCTCCCCGCGTTTCTACACATTTGTTCACTATCAAATATAGTTCTAGGAACCATCATTGTCAATACTTAAAGAAAAAATTTTTCTAAACGGTGACGAATCCGATTAAAAATGACCTAATTCGGCTATATCGCCCGCATCGGTTCGCCGCTCGGCGACTTTTAATCTATATTATCAAAAGAGGTCTATATGTCAAACAAAGAAGCGCTACATCAACTCTACACGCAATGTCAAAGAATCAATTTTGACGAATCCTTTGACATCATCTCATCGGCCAAAGACCCTGAAGAAGCCGATTTTTTCCGCATGGCAACCGATCTTATCCTAAAACAAAAACAAAAGAAAGTTATCGAAGATAACCGATTCTAGATGAAACGATATATATTATTCGCAGGATGTAACGGGGTGGGGAAATCAACCCTGTATCAAACGAACGACATGTTCCTAGACATGCCTCGTGTCAATATGGACGAAATCGTCCGCGAATTTGGATCATGGAAAAATCAAGCCGACGTATTCAAGGCCGGCAAAATTGCAATCTCCAAAATTTCGGAATATTTCAAAGCAGGAGAATCATTCAACCAAGAAGTCACACTCTGCGGACAATCTGTTTGGCAAAACATAAAAAAAGCTAAAGAGTTGGGCTATTTCGTTGAAATGTATATTGTCGAGATATTCGACAACACAAACGTCTTTCAGCGCGTAGCTCGTTTTGAATCTGGGAAATGTATTTTTAAGGTAGAACATTGTCCTAATTGGGTCCCTTAGCATACCATGACCGCCATCAAGTTCGAAAACATCAGCAAGCAGTACCGCCTGGGGCTAGTGAGCACCGGGACGCTCAGCCACGACCTGAACAGGTTCTGGCAGACCAAGGTGCTGCGTCGCGAGGACCCCTACCTCAAGGTGGGCGAAGTCAACGACCGCGCGCACAAGGGCGCAAGCGAATACGTGTGGGCCCTGAAGGACATCAACTTCAAGGTGGAGCAGGGCGACGTCGTGGGCATCATCGGGCGTAACGGCGCCGGCAAGAGCACCCTCCTCAAGCTGCTGAGCCGCGTGACCGCCCCCACCACCGGGACCATCCGCGCACGGGGCCGCATCGCGAGCCTCCTCGAAGTGGGCACCGGATTCCACCCGGAAATGACCGGCCGCGAGAACATCTACATGAACGGCGCCATCATGGGCATGAGCCGCGCCGAGATTACCCGCAAGCTCGACGAAATCGTGGACTTCAGCGGCTGCGAACGCTATCTGGACACCCCCGTGAAACGCTACAGCAGCGGCATGACCGTACGCCTCGGGTTCGCCATCGCGGCACACCTGGAACCCGAAATATTGGTGGTGGACGAAGTGCTGGCCGTGGGCGACGCCGAATTCCAGAAGAAAGCCATCGGCAAGATGCAGGACGTAAGCCGCGGCGAAGGCAGGACCGTGCTGTTCGTGAGCCATAACATGGGCGCAGTGAAAAATTTGTGCAAAAGGGGAATTGTACTAGATCAAGGACAAGTGGCGTTTGATGGTGGCGTGGAAGAAGCTGTAGGGTACTACACAAATAATAATAAAATTAATAAAATTTGGAGGAAGGAAATCTCCGATACGCGTCACCTTAACAGATTAAAAGATGTCCAATTTTTTTCTGTTGAATTTGCAAAGAAAGACAATGAGTTTGCATCAGACGAACCTATTGAATTTATTTTTACAGTTTTTGCAAACAAAACCGTAAACGACTGTCGCATTAATTTAACCATCTTCTCTATAGACGGATTTCCTATTGGTAGTGTTTCAAATACTCAAACATTTAAAATAGAAGAAGGGGAAACGAAAAAAATCTCTCTAACATTATGCAACCACTTTCTTGCAAAAGGGTTATACGACGTTTCCTTTGCAACAGGTATTGGAAACTATTTGACATGCCAACGAGATTTTGATTTTATTCCACATATAATTACCTTTTCAATTAGTCAATTATCTGCAAACAAGCAAGAAGATGTCGCTCAATGGAATCGAGGTTGGGGAAATATTATCTGGAAAGGTCAAACTCATACAAAGGAATAACAAAATGTCTTTATTTAAATATATTTTTCTCGTTATACGCAATTTTATTTGCAATTTTCACTATTTAGGGAAATACGATCTTTCTACAAATGTTGAAAAAATTACATCTTCTGATTATAGCGATCTTCTCCAAAGCATTCTACAGTGTAAAAAGCAGATTATTTGTAATTATTACAACATTCATCCCATTGAAGCAGCAAAATATAATGAAGAACTAAATTACCTTAACTCAATAGACTTTATAGATCCTTTCCCATATCCAACGATAAAAAAAAGTCCAAAAGTACATGTAGAATATGATTCCAAAAAAAGCAAAGTCTTCGTTAATCACAATGGAAAAAAACTATACCTTCCCAAAGGCTGGTCAAAAGAAACCGCCACCAGATATTACCTCAGATTTATAGAACGCGAGAACATTTTAGGCGGTAATTTTACTACCAAAACACCTCATCAATATCAATCTAATCTTATTCATGTTGATAATGGTGACATTGTAATTGACGCCGGGGCTGCCGAAGGATTATTCGCTTTAGATGTCGTTGAAAAAGCTAAGTTCGTTTATTTATTCGAAGTCAACGAAATGTGGCTTGATGCTCTCAACTCGACTTTTGAACCCTATAAAGACAAGGTTTCAATAATTCCAAAATATTTATCTGGCATTGAATCTAAAGATTGTATCACACTATCAAAAGCACTTCCTCAAACAATAGAAGAATCATATTTTATAAAAATGGACATAGAAGGCGAAGAAGAAAACGTTCTTCGAGCATGCGAAACCTTCCTACAATCGAATAATAAAATAAAGATATCCTGCTGTACATATCACCGAGCCAACCATGAAAATGACATCCCATTATTTTTGAAATCACATGGTTTCCAAACGGAATTTTCTGATGGTTTTATGGTCTTTTATTGGGATCCTAATTTAAATACGCCATATTTTAGAAAAGGGCTTGTCAGAGCCATTCGTAACTAATATGAAGAGAGTCGCATCCTTTGACATTTTTGACACTTGTGTTATTCGGAAATGCGGAATTCCCGAAAAAATTTGGGATATCATGTCGGATTCACTTTTCACAAAAGAAGATGTGCAATCAAGGATAACTTTTAAAACGCAGCGAAAGTACGCAGAAAGCAAAGCCAATCAAATTACGCCATACCCAAATCTAAATCAAATTTACGATGCTATCGATGTTTCTCAGTGGAATCTTCGTAAAAAAGACGTTATACAATTAGAACAAACAACTGAAGAAAATCAGATTATTCTTAATGCACATATTTTGCCCATTATAGAAAAATATCGAAAGGATGGTTATGAAATTTGTTTTATTTCTGACATGTACCTGTCGTCATTTTTTTTAAAAGGGGTCTTAAAAAAATTTAAGCTTTGCAACGATAACGATTCAATATACGTATCATGTGAATGTAAGGCCACAAAAAATGACGGAACCCTATACGATTATATTCGGAACGAAAGAAAAGTCAAATATAAAAATTGGGTGCACTTTGGAGATAACAAAATAAGCGATTTTCAAATTCCTCAAAAAAAAGGAATACAAGCCTATTGGTATACTTACACCAATTTTACTGAACACGAAAAGAACTGGTTGCGAAATGCATCATTTTACAATCATAAAAATGAAATCGAACTATATGCCGGACTCACGCGTGCTGTTCGTCTTGCACAACCAAAAGATTCCAAAACAACACTGGCAGCGGATCTTGTAGCACCTCTTTACATTCCGTATGTCTATTTTACCCTGGTTGAATCACAACAAAGAAAAATCAATCAAATCTATTTTTTGGCTAGAGATGGGCATATTCTTTTTCAGATAGCAAAGCAATTCCAATCAATCTTCCCTGATATTTCTCTTCATTATTTAAAAATTTCACGTAGAGCGATTTATCCATGTTATTTTTATGACGGGAGTTACGAGGAGTTTCTTTGGATTTTAAAGAGAGCTGATGGACACGAGATTGGTTCCGCTCTATTTCATATTGGAATAGATTGGGATCAACTACCCGATAGCAAGCATGTTCGTTTCCATAAAGAGCAATTGCTAAATTCAGAATCAATAGCAGAACTAGCTGATTATTTATCAAGAAATTTTTGTAAAGAAATAGTAAAAAAAGCTGAAAGTTCTAGAAACAATCTTTTAGCTTACCTTAATCAAGAAAATTTTCTCCAGGCACCCCACAAAGCAATTGTTGATTTAGGTTGGGAAGGTTCGGTGAGAATTTGCCTTAATAAAATTTTAAAAAAAGAAAATTTTTCACAAACATATGCTTTTTACTGGGGGTATTCGAATAGGGTTATTCATAGCAAGAATAACAATGTTTCTTTTTTTCGATATGAAGATAGCCGCAACCAACCCCATGCAGCAGAAGTCATGGAACATTATGTTTCTGCCAATAGCTCAGGTTCGGCAATGGAGTATAAAAGAATAAATAATTCTGTCATACCTATTGAGACGAAACAAAGAGATTGCCTAACGGAGATCCAATTGATAAATGAAGGCATTTCTTGTCAGATAGCCAAGGAATATTTATCTACTATAAACAACAAAGACGCAAACAGAGATATTTTTTTATGTTGTGGCTATAGAACATTAAATGACACCTTAGAATTTCCCAATAGTGATGAGGCGAAAATTTTTTCCCTGATAAAAGCTGATGATTTTGAAAAGACATATTACATTGCCGAAAAATTACGTTTTAAAGATTTTATTACCTTGTTTATATGGGGGCATACATTTTACCCAAAATGGAAAGAAGCGGCAATGTCATTAACATTGAAGAAAAAGGCAAAACTGGTTATGAAATTCGCTGAAATCACATCATCAAGCAAATTTATGGAAATAATTCGTTGGGTATTAAAGAAAATTTCAAGATTTTTTCTGTAGTCTAGATTTTTTCTATTTAATCAGTTGGCGCGTAATTAACGAATGCCCCCCCCCCTAAAAAAAGGAGATTTTCAAATTAACCTATTACGCCTAAAACATTTTTTCCATATTGGCCAATCCATTAAATGTTGATTTAACGCAAGTAAATTATGACAACAAAACTCAAATTGATTTTTTTGATTAGTGAAATTTCTGACGGCGGTGCAGAAACGCTTGTGAAAGACTATGTGTTACATTTAGACCATAATATATTTGATGTTTACGTTGTCACAGACATGGAAAGCGATGCACAATCCGCAAACTATCGCACACTATATGAGAAGGGAACTAAAATATATTGCCCCTTTATTAATTCTGGCAAAGGACGTTTGTATTCTATTCTGGTTCAAATTCAAAATAGAATACTTCGTCATGTTCCACAGAAATTTATAAACATATATCAAAAGTGGTACATAAAGCATTTGATCCAGCGCATAAAGCCGGATGTAATACATTCCCATTTGAAGGTTTTAAAATATTTGGTTCCTTGTGCGAAATTTTTAAATGAAACAAAACTGTTTTATACATGCCACAGCATTCCTTGTAGATATTTTAACAAAAAAGAATGTAAAGAAGAATTTGATGCGGCTACTTTTTTGATAAAGAACTTTTCTTTGACACTCATCGGCTTGCACCGAGAAATGCAAAACGAACTAAATACTCTTTTCAATATAAATAATTCAATTGTCGTCCACAACGGCATTGATTTAGACCGGTTTTACGAGATTCAAAAAAACAAAGAAAGAAAACAAATCAGGATGAATCTGGGCATTCAGCAAAAAGCGTTTGTTCTTGGACACGTGGGTAGATTCATCTGGATAAAAAATCAGTCTTTTATTGTTGATGTATTTTATGAATTATTAAAAAAGAAAGAAAATGCGTTTTTATTACTTGTGGGAAATGGAGATTCATCAGAAATCTCTCGTAAATTAGAGCAAAAGGGGCTTAAAGAAAAATATTTGATTTTGTCAAATAGACAAGATGTTCCTGAAATTCTTTTGTGTATGGATGTATTTCTTTTCCCCTCTTTTTTTGAAGGTTTCCCTCTAGCCTGCATAGAAGCACAAGCCATAGGCCTAAAATGCTGTATTTCCGACACAATAAATAAAGATGTATTTTTAGGTCATAACGCCATACCCATTAGTTTGTCGGATCCTGCGGAGCAATGGGCTCAAAAGATTCTTGACAACAAAATACAGGGGCCTTATATTGGAGATATTGAAGAATTTGATATCAAAACAATCACAAAAAATTTATCAACTTTATATAGATAAAAAGTGAGATTCCTAGATGTTCAATTTTTTATTTTATCGCAAAAAGGATTACATTCAACGTTTAAAAGATGCAGGCTGTTCAATCGGAACAAACGTAGAAATTAATCCAAATGTTGATTTCGGATCAGAACCTTATTTGATAACAATAGGAAATCATGTTAGAATAAATACTGGAGTGAAATTAATTACCCATGACGGAGGTGTATGGGTCCTGAGACATCGATTAGGCAAGTCTTTTTCTGTAAATTCATGCACAAAAAGCAGATTTTTCCATTTCCTTCTCGGTTAAGTAAGCTTTTTCTTCCATCCATTCCTC